>JAICWX010000067.1 GCA_025934635.1 Streptosporangiaceae bacterium
CCACGTCCTCGTCCCCGTACAGGTCGGGCGTGGCCGCGAACAGCAGCCGGGTGTAGGGGTGGCGGGGCTGGTGGAACAGCGACTCCATCGGCCCGCACTCGGCGATCTCGCCCGCGTACATGACCGCCGCCCGCCCGCAGGTCTGGGCCACCACCGGCAGGTCGTGGGTGACCAGCACCAGGGCCAGGCCGAGCTCGGACGACAGCCGGGTGAGCAGGTCCAGGATCTGCGCCTGCACCATCACGTCCAGGGCCGTGGTGGGCTCGTCGGCCAGCAGGATCCGGGGCTGGCAGGCCAGCGCCATCGCGATCGACGCGCGCTGCCGCATGCCGCCGGAGAACTCGTGCGGGTAGCGTTCGCCGCCGGCCGCCGGGATGCCGACCAGTTCCAGCAGCTCGCCGGCCCGCTTGCGGGCCGCCGCGCCCGTAGCGATGCCGTGGAAGGCCATCGGCTCGGCGATCTGCCAGCCGATCTTCTTCACCGGGTTGAGCGCGTTCATCGCGCCCTGGAACACCATCGCGATGTCTTTCCACCGGTAGCCGCGGGCCGAGTCCTCGCCGCCGGCCAGGATGTCGTTCCCGTCGATGCGGACCTGCCCGGACAGCGACGCGGACGGCGGCAGCAGCCCCATCATGGCCAGGATCGTGGTCGTCTTCCCGCAGCCGGACTCACCGACCAGCCCGAACCGCTCGCCCTTCTCGAGCGCGAAGCTCACTCCCTGGACCGCGTGCACCGGCTGGCCCTGCGGCAGGTCGAACCAGACGTTCAGGTCGGCTACCTCGAGCAGGCTCATATGGCCCCCGGCCCCCGTCCGGCCAGCGGCCGGATCCGCCAGCGGCGGACCGACAGGTGGGCCACCTTCAGTCGCGGGTTCAGGGCGTCCTCGATCGCCTGCCCGAGCAGGAAGCAGCCGACGATGACGATGGCGATCACGAAGCCGTCCGGCACGATCGCCCACCACGCGCCGGAGCTGATCGCCGTCCGCTCGAAGGCGTGCTCCAAGATGGTGCCCCAGGTGGTGACGGTGGGGTCCTCCAGGCCGAGGAACGCCAGCGCGGTCTCCAGGTAGATCGCGATCGCGACGGTGAGCACCGTGTTGGCCATCAGCAGCGGGCCGACCTGCGGCAGGATGTGCCGGGCGATGATCCGGGTGTGGCCGGCCCCGATCGCCTTGGCCCGCTTGATGTAGACCCGCTCCTTGAGGCTCATCACCTGGGCGCGGATGATCCGCGCGGTGGAGGTCCACTCCAGGATCCCGATCACGATGATCACGTGGAACAGGCTGGGCCCCCAGATGTCCGCGATCACCAGCGCGAACACCAGGTCGGGGATGACCAGCAGGTAGTCGGTGATGCGCATCAGGACGGTGTCGACCCAGCGGCCGAAGTAGCCGGACAAGATGCCGACCCCGCCGCCGATCACCATGGCCACCACGGTGGCGGCGAACCCGATCACCAGCGAGATCCGGCCGCCCTGCATGAGCTCGCTGAGCATGTCGATGCCGCCGTCATCGCAGCCGAGCCAGTGGCGGCCCGACGGCGGCGCGTAGACGGCGCAGGTCTGGGCGGTCGCGCTGTAGGGCGAGATGTAGGGGGCGATGATCGCCAGCAGGATGAAGAACGCGAGCACCGCCAGCCCGGTCACCGCGGCCTTGCGCTCCCGCAGCACGCTGCCCAGGAACCCCTGCTCGCGGGGCGGCACGCCGATGCCCTCGGCGGCCAGCGACGGGTCCTGGATCGGCAGGCTCATGTGGTGATCCTGGGGTCGAGCCGGAAGTAGAGCAGGTCAGCGAAGAAGTTGAGCAGGATCACCGAGACGGTCAGGATCAGGAACCCGCCCTGCAGCATGGGGTAGTCGCGCTGGCCGATCGCGCTGTACATGGCCAGCCCGATGCCGGGCCAGCTGAAGATCACCTCGACCAGCAGCGCCCCGCCCACGATGAAGCCGAGTTCCAGCGCGATCAGCGTGACCATCGGCAGCAGCGCGTTGCGGACCGCGTGCCGCCACACGATGCGCCGCACCGGCAGGCCCTTGGCCCGGGCGGTGAGAACGTAGTCCTCGCCCAGCGTCTCCAGCATCGACGACCGGACCACCAGGGTGTAACTGCCGTAGGCGGTCAGCATCAGCGTCGCCGCGGGCAGGATCATGTGCTTGCCGATGTCGCCCAGGTGCTGCCAGAACGGCTCGGCCGTGAACAGGAACGGGTCGCTCATCCCGCCGGCCGGCAAGATGCCGGCGAACAGGATCAGCAGCATCAGGCCGAGCCACTGGGTGGGGAAGGCGTAGAAGAAGATGGCCAGGTTGGTGCTGGCGTGATCGGGCGCCGAGCCGCGCCGCCAGGCGGACAGCACGCCGGTGAAGACGCCGGCCACGATCGCCGCCACCGTGCCGATGGTGACCACCGGGATGGTGTTCTTCAGGTCGGCCAGCAGCAGGTGGCTCACCGGCTGCTGGTTGGCGAACGAGATCCCCATGTTCCCGTGCGCCAGGTTCCCCAGGTAGATGAGGTACTGCTCCCACTTGGGCTTGTCCAGGCCGAACTGCACCAGCAGCGCGTGCCGCAGCGCCGGGGACGCGTGCGGGACGCGGGACAGGTCGGTGATCGCGCTGCCCGGCAGCACCCGGAACAGGAAGAAGTTGATCGTGATCGCGACGAAGATCGTCACCAGGGCGAAGAAGCCCCGCTTGATCACGTAGTCGGCGCTGCGCACCCGTCAGGCCTTGTGCACGGTGTCCATGGGGATGATCGACATCGAGTTGAACGAGCCGCCGCCCACCTCCGGCAGGGGGCTCCAGTGGCTGCTCTGGGCCTCGATCGAGTCCGGGTAGTCGATCACCAGGTACGGCGCGGCCGAGGCGATCATGTGCTGCATCTGGTAGACCAGCTGCCGCCGCTGGGCCGGGTCCATCGCCGCGCTCTGCCGGGAGTACAGCTGGTCGTACGCCTTGCTGCAGTACCCGGTGTCGTTCCACACGTTGAAGGAATTGCAGGTCAGCACCGAGAGCATGAAGTCGGGGTCGGTCAGCGGGAACCAGTCCCACATGGACAGCTCGAAGTCGCGGTAGCCGTTGGCCGTGATCGCGTCGTAGGCGGCCGAGGGATCGAGGACCTTCAGCTTCAGCTGGACGCCGATCTTCTTGAAGTCCGGCTGGATGGTCTGGAAGGTGCGGGTGAGGTACTCGGCGGCCAGGTCCGACGACATGATGACGGTGTAGGACATCGGGTGGCCGTTGGCGATCCGCAGGCCGTCAGGACCCATCGTGTACCCGGCGTTGTCGAGGAGCTGGTTGGCGGTCGCCAGGCTGAACGTCGTCGGCTTCATGGCCGGGTCCGACCACGAGCCGGTGGCGGGCGGGATGATCGTGGAACCGGGCTGCCCGTGCCCGAGCAGCGAGGTCGCCACCACGCCGTGCCGGTCGATCGCGTGATCGAACGCCTGCCGCAGCAGCGGGTTGAGCAGCTCGGCGTGGCTGGCGTCCTGCCGCGGGTTGGAGTTGATGATGAAGTCGTCGAAGGAATCCCCGGGGGTGGACCGGACCAGGAAGTGGTTCGCCTTGAGGGTGGCCACCGAGGTCGGCGGGACCGGCACCTCCACCCCGTCCAGCTGGCCGCTCTTGAGCGCGGTCACCTCGGCGTCGGTGGTCTGGAAGAACTGCAGCCCGAAGCCGTCGATGTGCGGCTTCGGCCCGTAGAAGGCCGGGTTCTTCTTGAACAGCGCGACCTGCTTGGGCGTGTATTTCGTCAGGATGAACGGGCCGCCGGAGACGATCGGCGCGCTGTTCTGGAATGTCTTCAGCGCCTTGCCGTTGCCGGTGGCGTACCGGGCCCAGACGTGCTCGGGCAGGACCGGCACCTGCTGGAGCTGCGACAGCACGTTGGCCACCGGCTGGGAGTAGGTCAGCACCAGGGTGGTCGCGTTCGGCGCGGTCGCGCTCTTCATGTGCGCGACCGCGCCGGCCGAGTTGGCGGTGGCCCCGTCGGCGAACTTGATGATGGTGCTGAACGTCCAGGCCGCGTCGGCCGCCGTCAGCGGCTTGCCGTCGGACCACTTCGCGTCCGGCGCCGTGGTGAAGGTCCAGATCCTGCCGTCCGGCGAGGTCTTCCAGCTGCGCGCGAAGTTCGCCACGATCTTCAGCGCGGGGGTGTACTGCACCAGCGTGGGATAGACGTACTCGAACGTGGTGTACGCGTCGCTCTGGAAGGCGATGAACGGGTTCAGCGAGTCGATCGTGGAGGCCGTTCCCATCCGGAACACCCCGCCCTCCTTGATCGCGCTGCCGCCGCCGCTGCCCCCCGAGCTGCCGCCGCAGGCAGCCAGGGTCAGTGCGGTCGCGGCGGCCACCAGCAGCGCCGCCGGCCTGTGCCTGCGCAATCCCACCATCGGCCGTCCCATCACCAGATACTTCCTGAATGAACGTTTAAGGTGCGTAATCCTGACATGGCGGGCCGGCGGCCCGCAAGACCGGGACGCAAACGTTAACGATCAGAGACCCCGTGAAGGCGCTGGCCACGACCATGATCAGCACCGGATCCGGTCGGCGGCATTGGCACACTTATCTAACTGAGTTAGCGTTGGCGGCAGAGCCCAGCAGGGTCCCATGGTGGCATCCGATCTGCGCGGGAGCAGCTGATGAGCGAGCAATTCGACGCGGTAGTGGTAGGCGCTGGTTTCTCCGGCCTGTACATGCTCTACCGGCTCCGCCAGCTCGGGCTGTCGGTGCGGGTCTTCGACGCGGCCGGCGACGTCGGCGGGACGTGGTACTGGAACCGCTATCCCGGGGCGCGCTGCGACGTCCCCACCACGGACTACACCTTCAGCTTCGACCCGGAGCTGGAGAAGGAGTGGACCTGGTCCGAGAAGTACGCCACGCAACCGGAGATCCTGGACTACCTGCGGTTCGTGGCCGACCGGCACGGGCTGCGCTCCGACATCGAGTTCTCGACCGCCGTCACCGCGGCCCGCTGGGACGAGCCGGCGAGGCAGTGGGTGATCACGGCCGACGGCGGCCGGGAGGTGCGGTGCCGGCACTACATCATGGCCACCGGCTGCCTGTCGGTGCCCAAGTCGGCCGACATCGAAGGCGCGGACCGGTTCGCCGGGCCGGTCTACTTCACCAGCCGCTGGCCGCACGAGGGCGTCGACTTCACCGGCCAGCGGGTCGCGGTCATCGGCACCGGCTCGTCGGGCATCCAGTCCATCCCGCTGATCGCCCGCCAGGCCAGCCAGCTCACGGTCTTCCAGCGCACCGCGAACTTCTCCATCCCGGCGGGCAACGGCCCGGCCCCGGCCGAGACGCTGCGGCAGCTGGACGAGGGCCGTGACGCGTACCGCGATGCCGCCCGGTGGTCCCGGGGAGGAGTCCCCGTCGAGCCGACCGATGTCCTCGCCGGCGCCGCCAGCGAGGAGGTCCGCCGCGAGCGCTTCGAGGCCGCCTGGCGGCAGGGTGAGCTGTTCGGCATCCTCAACGTCTTCGCCGACCAGGGCGTGAACCCGGCCGCCAACGACATCGTGGCCGAGATGATCCGCGAGAAGATCCGCGCGACGGTGAACGACCCGGAGACCGCCGAGGCGCTGTGCCCGCGCGGCCATTACTTCGGGACCAAGCGGCCGTGCCTCGACACCGGCTACTTCGAGACCTTCAACCGGCCGCACGTCCGGCTGGTCGACCTGCGCACAGAACCGATCGTCACCATCACCGAGGACGGCATCGAGACGGCCAGCGAGGCCTTCGGTTTCGACGCCATCGTGTACGCCACCGGCTTCGACGCCATGACCGGCGCCCTGGTCGGGGTCGACGTCACCGGCCGGGACGGCCAGTGCCTGAAGGAGAAGTGGGCCGCCGGGCCGTCCACCTACCTGGGCCTGATGACCACCGGGTTCCCGAACTTCTTCATGCTCACCGGGCCGGGCAGCCCGTCCGTCCTGTCGAACATGGCCGTCTCGATCGAGCAGCACGTCGACTGGGTGGCCGGGTGCCTCAAGGACCTGCGCGACGAAGGCCTGGAGACGATCGAGCCGACCGAGCTGGCCGAGGCCGGGTGGAACCAGCACAACCAGGACTGCGCCGCCATCACCCTGCATCCCACCGCCAACTCCTGGTACATGGGCGCCAACGTTCCCGGCAAGCCGCGCGTGTTCCTGCCCTACATCGGCGGGGTGGGCGCCTACCGGCAGGCCTGCGACGACGTGGTCGCGCAGGACTACCTCGGGTTCATGCGGACCGGCCCGGACGCCGTCCGCTGCCGGGACGGGGTGATCCGGCGCATGCAGCCCGACGTCGCCATGGTCATGGAGTTCGTGGCCGCGCTCGGCCTGCCGGCCATGGAGACCCTGTCGGCCGGGGACGCGCGGGCCCTGATGGCGGCCACCGCGGAAAACCGCCCGCCGGGTCCCGACGTGGCCGAGGTCACCGACGGGGTGATCCCCACCGGTGACGGCGAGCTGCCGTACCGGCTGTACCGCCCGGCCGGGGTGCCCGCGGGCCCGCGCCCGCTGGTGGTGTACTTCCACGGCGGCGGCTGGGTACTCGGCAACCTGGACTCGGACGACCCGCTGATCCGGGACCTGTGCGCGCGCTCCGGCGCGGTGATCGTGTCGGTGAACTACCGCCACGCCCCCGAGGTCCGCTTCCCCGCCGCCGCGCTGGACGCCTTCGCGGCGGTGCAGTGGGCCGCCGCCAGCGCCATCGAGCTGGGCGGCATCCCCGGCCAGCTCGCCGTGGCCGGCTGGAGCGCGGGGGGCAACGTCGCCGCCGTCGCCTGCCAGCTGGCCCGCGACGCCGGCGGCCCGGAGATCTCCGGGCAGCTGCTGCTCACCCCGGCGGTCGACTCGGACCTGACCCGGCCGTCGTATGAGGAAAACGGCGACGGGTACATCCTCACCACGCCGCTGATGCACTGGTTCTGGGATCACTACGCCGACCCGGCCGACCGCGATGATCCCCGGGCCGCCCCGCTGCGCGGCAACCTGGCCGGCCTGCCGCCCGCCTGCATCGTCGCCGCCGACTTCGACCCGCTGCGCGACGAGGGCGCCGCCTACGCCCGCGCCCTCGAGGCGGCCGGGGTGCCGGCCCGCCTCATCCGGGCCCGCGGGCACACCCACACGTCGGTGACCATGGTCGACGTGGTCCTGTCGGGGGCGCCGGTCCGGGCCGAGATGGCCGCGGCGCTCAAGGGGTTCTTCCCGGCCGCCGAACCGCAGTCGTCCGCCGCGGCGTCGGCGCCTGCGAGCTGAACGCCGGCGCCGGAAGCGGAAAGCTGCTTCCGGCGCCGGCGCCCTCAGCTCGGCCGAACGGCCGGGTGTTACTTGCCGTCTGCCTCGACGAGGCGCTCGACGAGCTCGTCGACGTTGCCCGTCTTGGGCAGGTTACGCCGGTCCAGCAGGTCGCTCAGCTCGGCCTTGGTCCGGCCCTCGTAGCGCTCGCGGGCCTTGTCGTGAGCCTGCCGGGCCTGGTCGCGCTCGGCCTTGCGGGCCTCGCGGACCGCCTCCTGCTCGGCCTGCCTGACCTGCTCCGCCTGCTGGCGGGCGGCCTGCTCGGCCTGGCCGGCCTGCTCGTGCACCAGGGCGCGGGCTGACTCGGCCTGCTCGCGCACGAGGCCGCTGACCGACTCGGCCTGCTCGCGGACCACGCCGGTCAGCATGGTGCTCGCTTCCACCCACTTGATGGTGAGGTCGCGGCTTATGTCGACCGTGCGCTGGACGAACTCGAAGTAGCGCTCGACCACGGGAACCAGGTCGACCTGCGGCAGGCCCGGAAGCGTCTGGTTGCTCAGCGCCCGCGCGCCCTGCGTCCAGAAGTCGGCGATCTTTTCTACCGGGTCAGTCGCCCGGCTCACTGCAGAGCTGTACTGCTCGGTGACGCTCATATGCGTGAACTCCCTACATCTGTCCGCCTCGGTGTCTCCGTAGACGTTACGCAAACTTTATCAAGCATTGCGTACTTTAGGAAGCGCCAACTCGCCCGCCGCGTGTGACCCCGCCCACGATCGGATGGAGTCGCTCCCGGGAACCTTTGCGCGGCCCTGCTCGCGATCTCTTTCGGTAGCGTGGTATCGCTGCGAGACTGACAGGGAGACCGACGGCGAGGGAGGACTCATGCCGGTCGCCGGATCGGCGCTGCCGGGTATCGACGCCGGGCAGGTGGAGCGCTGGCTCGTCCAGCACGTCGAGGGCCTGACCGCCCCGGTGACGTTCTCGCTCGTCTCGGGCGGCCGCTCGAACCTGACCTACCGGCTCACCGGCGCGGCCGGCGCTGTCTATGCCCTGCGCCGCCCGCCCACCGGGGGAGTGCTGAGCACCGCGCACGACGTGAGCCGGGAATGGCGGTTCATCTCGGCGATGGCGCCGACGGCGGTCCCCGTGCCGGCGCCGGTGGCCTACTGCGCCGATGCCGCGGTCACCGGCGCCGCGTTCTACGTGATGGGGTTCGTCGACGGCCTGGTGCTCGCGGACGACGAGGCCGGGCTGGCGCTGGCCCCGCGGGCCCGGCCCGCCGCGGCTGAGAACCTCGTCGACGTGCTGGTCGCGCTGCACGCCCTCGACCCCGCCGCGGTCGGCCTGGGCGACATGGTGCGCAAGACCGGCTACGTCGAGCGGCAGCTGCGCCGCTGGCACGCGCAGGTGCACGCGACCGAACCGCCCGAGACCCCGCTGCTCGACGAGGTGCACGACCTGCTCGCCCGCCGCATCCCCGCGCAGGCCAGCGGCATCGTGCACGGCGACTACCGGGCGGGGAACATCTCGTTCGGCCCGGACGGGGCCGTCCTGGCCGTCTTCGACTGGGAGCTCGCCACCTCCGGTGACCCGCTGGCCGACCTCGGCTGGCTGGCCGCGACCTGGCAGGACCCGGAGGAGCCGCTGCCGCCGGCCACGCCGGGGCCGAGCGCCGTGCCCGGCTTCCCGGCCCGGGCCGAGCTGGTGGAGCGTTACGCCCGGCTGTCGGGCCGGGACACCGCGGACCTGCCGTACTGGGTGGCGTTCGCGCGCTGGCGGTCGGCCTGCATCAACGTCGGCGTCCGGGCCCGCTACCTGGCCGGGCACATGGGGGACGACGGCTTCGCCGCCCGGCTGGCGGCACCGGCCGGGACCCGCGCACCCGGCCTGGCCGGGGAGCGCCTCGTGCTGGCCGAGGCCGCCCGCGACGCGCTGCGCGCGGGCAGCATCTGACATGATCGCCAACCGGTAAGGAGTCAGGACATGGCGTGGGATTTCTCGACCGACCCGGAGTTCCAGGACAAGCTCGACTGGGTCGAGCGGTTCTGCCAGGACAAGGTCGAGCCGCTCGACCTGGTCTTCCCGCACGCGGTGCGCTGGCCTGACCCGGCCGTGAAGGGGTACGTCCGCGAGCTGCAGCAAGAAGTCAAGGACCAGGGCCTGTGGGCGATTTTCCTGGACCGGGAGCTGGGCGGCCCCGGCTTCGGGCAGCTCAAGCTGGGCCTGCTCAACGAGGTGATCGGCCGCTACCCGGGGGCGCCGCAGATGTTCGGCGCGTCGGCGCCCGACACCGGGAACATGGAGATCCTCGCGGCCTACGGCACCGAGGAGCAGAAGAAGCGCTGGCTCGAGCCGCTGCTCAACCAGGACATGTTCTCGGCCTACTCGATGACCGAGCCGCAGGGCGGCAGCGACCCGAACCTGTTCAAGACCCATGCCGAACGGGACGGCGATGAGTGGGTCATCAACGGCGAGAAGTGGTTCACCTCGGCGGGCCGGGTGGCCGACCTGCTGTTCGTGATGTGCACCAACGGCATGTTCGTGGTGCCCCGCACCACCCCCGGCGTGGAGATCATGCCGGAGCCGCGGAACCATAACCACATCGTCTACCGCGACGTCCGGGTGCCCCTGGACCACCTGCTCGGCCCCGAGAACGGCGCCAAGGTCCTGGCTCAGCGCCGCCTCGGCGGCGGCCGCATCCACCACGCCATGCGCACGATCGCGCAGTGCAAGCTGGCCTTCGACATGATGTGCGAGCGGGCACTGTCCCGCCAGTCGCACGGCAGCCTCATCGGCGAGCACCAGATGGTGCAGGAGAAGATCGCCGAGTCCTACGCCGCGATCAAGATGCTGCGGCTGTTCGTGCTCGAGACCGCCTGGAAGATCGACCAGACCTCGACGCTCGAGGCCCGCACCGACATCGCGGCGGTGAAGTTCACCATGGCCCGGGTGCTGCGCGAGGTGTCCTTCAACGCGCTGCACATCCTGGGCTCCCTCGGCACCACCGACCTCACGCCCATCCAGGCCATGTACGCGGCCGCCCCGACCATGGGCATCGCCGACGGCGTCGACGAGGTGCACATCGCCACCGTGGCCCGCCGGGTGCTGCGGGGCTACCGCCCGCACGAGGGCAACTGGCCCACCGAGTACCTCCCGGCCAAGCGCGAAGCGGCCCGGCAGCGGATCCAGCCCGTCCTCGATGCCCGGCCTGACCTCGCCCGCGCGGCGGAGGCGTACGCCGGCCGCCGGTAAGCCGGCGGCCGGCGTGTGAGCTGGCCGGTGACGCCGATCGTGACACCGACCGGCCGGGCCGTCTGGAAGATCCCGGAGGCCATCCCGCTGCGCTCGTCCGGCACGTGGTTCAGGGCGAGCTGCGTCAGCGGCGTGAGCGCGAACCCGCTGCCGAGCCCGGCGACCGCCATCCCGGCGGTGACGCCGAGCAGTCCGGCCCCCTGGTGGACGCCCGTGAGCAGCAGCATCCCGCCGGCCAGCAGGGCGAGGCCGGTCGCCGGCAGGAGCGCGCCCGGCCCGCGGCCGAGCAGGCGTCCCGCCAGCGGGGAGACGATCATGAAGGGCAGGATGGTCGGCAGGTAGACCAGGCCGGCCTGCAGGGCGTCGTACTGCTGGGTTCCCTGCAGGAACAGGCTGAGGTAGACCAGGATGCCGAAGTAGGCCGCACCCGCCAGGGCAACCGTGACGATCGACCCGGTGAACGTGCGGTCCCGGAACAGGCGCAGGTCCAGCAGGCCGTCGGCGGCCCGCCGCTCGACGGCGACGAAAATCACCAGGGCCGCTACTCCCGCCACGGCGGCCGCCAGGACCCCGGCGCTGGTCCACCCGGCGTCGCCGGCCCGCAGCGCGGCGTACATCAGCGCGCCCAGCCCGAGCGTGAACGTCGCGACGCCCGCGTAGTCGAACCGCGCCCGGTCCTCCCGGCCCGTCTGGTCACGCAGTTCCGGCAGGATGACCCGGGCCGCCACGGCGATGAGCACGGCCACCGGCACGTTCGCGAGGAACACCGACCGCCAGCCGAGCAGGTCGGTGAGCAGGCCGCCCGCCAGCGGGCCGACCACGAACGACAGGGCCGCGATGGCGCTGTAGATGCCGAGCGCCCGGCCCCGTTCCCGGGGCGGGTAGACGCCGGCCAGCACGGCCAGCCCGCTGGCGGTCACCACGGCGACCGCGGCGCCCTGCGCGGCGCGGGCCAGGTCCAGCATGAGCGCCGACGAGGACAGGCCGCAGGCCGCTGAGGCGGTCGCGAAGGCCAGCAGGCCAGCCACGAACACCCGGCGCCGGCCGAACCGGTCGCTCAGTTTCCCGGCCGTGACCAGGAGCGCCGCGCTGAACAGGGCGAACGCGTTGACGACCCACTGGACCTCGCCGAGGCTGGCGGCGAAGGTGCGCTGGATATCGGGCAGGGCGAGGTTGACCGCGGTCGTGTCGAGGCCGGCCAGGAAACCGGCCCCGGCCGCGCTCGGCAGCGTCCAGCGGCTTCGCCGGCTGACGGCCGGCGCCGCCAGTTTCTCCTGCCGGGGTGATGCAGTGTGCTGAGGGGGTGACATGGTGATGCCCTCCAATCCCTTCTCTTGTTTGGTGTACAAGACGATAACACGGGCTCTTGTCTGATGTACAAGAGATATTCCGGCGCTCTACACTGGCCCGGTGCCGAAGACGCGAAGCGCGCAGGGGGACGGCGACCTGCCTGCGATCACCCAGCGGATGGTGCTCGATGCCGCGATCCGGCTCGTGCGCACGCACGGCGTCGACGGCCTCAGCGTGCGCCGGGTCGCCAGCGAGCTGGACGTGTGGCCGACGACGATCTACTACCACGTCGGCGGGACCAAGGACGGCCTGCTGGCACTCACCCTCGACGCCATCGCGGGCGAGCTCGAGCTGCCCGCCCCTGGTGATGGCTCGTGGCCGGAGGCGGTCGAGGAGATCGCCGGGCGGGTGCGCGCCGGGGTCGCCGGGTATCCCGGCGTGGCCGCCTACCTGCTGACCGCCCCGGCCCCGGGACCGAACGCGCAGCGGATCATGGAACGGCTCCTCGCGCTCCTGACCGAGGGGGCCGGGCTGCCGGTGCTAGCGGCCTTCGACGCGTATCAGGTGCTGATGGCCTTCATCCTCAACTATGTCCAGCGCGCGGAGCAGGGCACCACGGCCAGCCGGATCGCCCGCTACGCCGAGCTGGGTACCCGTGATGACCTCCCGCTCACCGCGCTCGTCGCCCGGGCCCTGCCCGCCGATGACGACGAGCGGTTCCGCGGCGGCCTCCGCCTCGTCCTCGCCGGCATCGCCGCGACCCGATAAGGCTCGTCCGCAAATAAGGCTGCTCAGGCACCGGGTGCGAAGTCGATCCGCTCGACCGACTCGCCGCGGCCGACGAGGACGACGGCCACCATGTGCGGCGGGAACAGGCCGTGCTCGACGACGCCGGGCGTCGATGACAGCCGGACGGCCAGCGCCGCCGGGTCATCGACCGGCCCCTGGTAGTCGGCGATCACCCCGCCGTCGGGGCTCAGCGGGACATCGCGCAGCGAGGCCGGGTCGACCCGGCGCATGGTGGCGTGCAGTCCGTAGGACAGCAGCTCGAGCGGGACCGGGGCGTGCAGGGCCGGGACCGGCTTGGAGGAGTCGGCGATCACGACGAACCGGTCCGCGGCCCCGGCCACGATCTTCTCCCGGGTGTGCGCGCCGCCGCCGCCCTTGACCAGCCAGCCGTCCGGGGTGATCTGGTCGGCGCCGTCGATGGTGATGTCGAACCGGTCGATGCTGGTGACGTCCTCGATCTGCAGGCCCAGTTCGCGCGCGGCCTGCTCGGTCCGCGGCGACGTGGCGGCGCAGACGATGCGCAGGGACCGCTTGGCCAGGGCGGGAAGCAGGTAGGCGACGGTCGAGCCGGTGCCGAGCCCGACGGTCATGCCGTTCTCGACCAGCTCCGCGGCCGCCTCCGCCGCGACCTGCTTCTCTCGCTCAATGCTCATGACCGTGTGCCTCCCGGTAGCGGTCTTTTGCTGAGCATCACCCTACGGTCTGGAGCCGGCCCTACGAGCGGCCCACCCGCCGGCCGGAAATTACGCCTCTTGCGGAGGCAGGGAGTCCGGGGTCGCCGGGGCGGTGGCGGCCGGAGGGCGGTGAAGGAGCCGCCCGGCCGCGGCGGCGCCGGCCCATCCGATGGTGGCGAAGACCAAGATGGTGAAAAGCAGCAGGACCATGTTGTTGCCGATCCGGTCACTGATGGTGCCCCGCAGGGTGAAGCCGCCGTCCGCGTCGGGCGGCCCGCCGCCGATCACGGCGACCGCAATGGTGGTGTAGACGAACAGGCCGAGGCTGCTGGTGATGGCGGCGAGCCGGGCGATGCGCTTGCCGACGACCGGGTCACGGCTCCACCGGGCGCCGGCGGCGCCCACGAGGAACGGCACCGCGATCAGCTGCACCAGCCGGTGCCAGCCCACCGTGTTCGGCAGGACCTGGTCGAGGAAGGTGAACCCGGACACGGCCAGGAAGATCACCGCGATGAACAGGCCGCCGAGCAGGCCAGGCAGTACGACGCCGGGCCGGCGTACGAGAGCACTGGCACCGAGCACGGCACCGAGCACGAAGACAGTCAGGATCGCAACCCAGATCCAGTCGCCGATGCCGAGACCGTAGCGGACCGCCATTCCGGCGTACAGGCCGACGGAACCGGCCGCGAGCACGATAAGCACCCAGACGCCGGCCGCGGCCCGTCCCCACGGGGGCAGCACGAGGGCGGCGCCGGTGCAGCCGAGCGCGAAGCGCATCCGCCGGAACCCGCCCTCGATGTGGCCGAGCTCACCGAGCATCGCCTGGCCCCACTCGGCCCGCTGAGGAGCCAGCAGGCCGGTCGCCCAGCGCATCAGGCGCAACGGTGCGTCCTCCGCCGGGCCGTCCAGGAACCTGCGCGAATCGCGCCGGTACCACGTGATGAGAATGCCGAGCAAGATCACCATGGGGAGGAAGAACAGGCCGCCGATCATTACGCCTCACTCCAACGGTTATGCGTGGTCGGGACAGTCCGGCCGCCGCGGGCGGCGGTCAGCGCCGCCACGAACTCGCGTCCGTCGCCGGTCAGCCGGTACAGGTGGCGCGGCGGTCGGCTGCCTACGCCGGGTTCCCAGGACGTTTCCAGCAGGCCGCGGTCGGCCAGGCGGACCAGGATCGGGTACAGCGAACCCGACTTCAGGTGCACCTCGGTGACCAGGTCGTAGCCGTAGCGCCACCGGGCCGGCTCGGCGGCCAGCGCCCGCAGGACGTTGATCGCTTGTGGCGAAGGAGGCCGGTTACGCTGCATGAGGCTTAACTCTACTCATGTAGCGGTAATCGTCAAGACGTACATTCGCGCCGTCCTGTGGCCGCTGGGTCCGCATCGCCGAACGGGGCGACGTCGCGGCCGCGGCTCAGGCCACTAGTCGTCGGACCCGGTTTGAAGCGGGATTTCGGGCGGCGGCTTATCGCCGAATGCCGCCATTGCCGCTGACATCGCCCCGTAGTCTGTGGCGAAGTTCGCGTAGATCGAATATATGAGCGTAATGAAGATGCCGAGTTTGGTCCACAGGTTCGGCTGGCCGAAAAACAGGTAAACGATCGCCGGGAAATTGATCAGCCAGTAGATGACGCCGTAGAGGTGCACCTTGTACTGCGTGCGGGGATTGGTCTCCAGGTCGCTGACCAGATGCCGGGCCCAGTGGTGGCGCATGGCCGCCGTGCTGACGATGCGCCGGGTGACAGCCTGCTCATGGCGCAATGCCTTAATCTCGGCATGCAGTTCTTCCAGCTTCGCGCTCACGTCATCGGTCATGGCCGCCCGATCGTAGCACCGGCATCCTCCCGCCGGACCCAGTGCCGGCTACTCCTCCCGTAGTACCGCGAAGGCCGGCTAGTCCCTGCTGACCAGCAGAAAAGCGGTCTCTGGACAGGACGACAGGGCACCCCCGGGATCGAAATCATCGTTGCCATGACACAGATAGCGAGTAACGAACTTCTCTCCTCGGCGCTCACCGCCGTCGGCGCGGTCGCGGAGGTCCTGGTGCCGGGGGACGACGGCTACGCCGCGTCCGCGTCCGCCTTGTTCGCCGACGGCACTCCCGACCTGGTCATCCGGCCCCACGACGCGGCCGGGGTGGTGGCGGCGCTGCGCTACGCGGCCGGCACCGGGCTGGCCGTGACGGTGCGGTCCGGCGGGCACAGCATGGCCGGGCTGAGCACGAGCACGGACGGCATGATCATCGACACCCGGCGGATCAGCGGCGTGCGCCTGCTGGACCCGGCGTCGGGGCGGGTCCGCGTCGGCGCGGGTGCTACCTGGGGCGCGGTCGCCGCGGCCCTGCGTCCGCACGGGCTGGGGCTGACCGCGGGGGACACCAGTCAGGTCGGCGTGGCCGGGCTGACGCTGGGCGGCGGCATCGGCTGGATGGTCCGCCGGCACGGCCTGGCCATCGACAGCCTGGCCGCCGTCCAGCTGGTCACCGCGGACGGGCGGCTGACCGGCGCGGACGCCAGGGAGCACGCCGACCTGTTCTGGGCGCTGCGCGGCGGCGGCGGGAACTTCGGCGTCGCGACCGGCTTCGACTTCACCGCCCAGCCCGTGACCTCCGTGCACTTCGGGGAGATCAGCTACCAGGCCGGCGACCTGTCCCGGCTCATGGCGGGCTGGCGTGACCTGATGCGGGCCAGCGACGAGAAGCTGACCACGACACTCAACCTCATGCCGGCGATGGCCGGGCGACCGGGCGGCGCCACGCTGGCGTGCTGCTACGCCAGCCCGGACGATGCTGAGGCGGCGCAGGCGCTGCGCCCGTTCCGCGCGCTCGCCCCGGTCACCTCCGACAGCATCCGGGCCGTGCCCTACGCCGAGATTCTCGAGGACATGAGGCCGCTGCCGTCCGGGCTGCGCATGGAGCTGCGCAACGCCTTCTTCACCGAGCTGGACGACGCGCGTGTCGCTGCGGTCGGCGGGCTGGTGGCCGGCGGCGGGGCGGCGCTCTCGCTGCGCAGCCTGGGCGGCGCCGTCGCCCGCGTCAGCCGGGACGCGACCGCCTTCGCCCACCGGGACGCCGAGGTCATGGTGGCGGCCGCCTTCCTGATCCCGCAGCCCGCGCCGTCCGGCATGCTGGCGGAGGCGCTGAACCGGTGGTCACCCCTAGCGGCCCTGGGCTCGGGCGCCTATGTCGGGTTCTCGGGCGCGGCCGGCCCCGCGGACGTCGCGGCCGCCTACCCGACGGACACTTACCGGCGCCTAGCGGCGGTCAAGCGGCGCTATGACCCCGCCAACGTATTTCGGCGCACCCATAACATCCTCCCCGCCGGGTCCTGACGGCCCGGTGCCACCGCCGGGGCCGCTACTCGTCCGTGTAATGCGGGGGCCGCTTCTCGAGGAAGGCGGTGATCTGCTCGCGGTGGTCCCGGGTGAACGTGGTCATGATCTGGGTCCGGTTCTCCAGGTCGATCCCGGCCTGGAGGCTGCCGACCTCGAGCTGGCTCCAGGCCACCTCCTTGGTCATCCAGACGCCCATCGGGCTGTTCGCCGTGATCTCGGCCGCCGTGGCCAGCGCCGCAGCCAGCACCTCGCCGTCGGGGACGACCCGGTTGACCAGCCCGATCCGGTCGGCCTCGGCCGCATCCACCAGCCGCCCGGTCAGCAGCAGCTCGTGGGAGCGGCCGGCGCCGATCAGCCGCGGCAGCAGCCAGCTCACCCCGATGTCGCAGCCGGACAGCCCGATGCGGACGAACGCCGCGTTGAACGTCGCGGAGGCCGCCGCGACCCGGATGTCGGCGGCCAGCGCGAGGGCGAAGCCGCCGCCGGAGGCCGGGCCGTTGACGGCGGCGATCACCGGCTGCCGCAGGTTGCGCAGCTTCGGCACCAGCGCCGCGATCCGCTGCTGCAGGTGCATCCGCGACTGGGGGGAGACGTTGGGCGTCCCCGGCCGGTGCGTGGGCGGCTCCTTCAGGTCCAGGCCGGCGCAGAACCCCCGGCCGGCCCCGGTGATCACTACCACCCGGCCCGCCTCGTCGGCGGCCGCCTCGTCGATGGCCCGGTGCAGGTCGCTGATCAGCTCCCCGGACATGGCGTTCAGCCGCCGCGGCCGGTCCAGGGTGATGACGCGCACGCCGGGGGAGGGCTCATCGACCCGGACGGTGCGGCCGTCGCCCGGATCGGCCGGCGGGCGATCAGCGTCCATCAGAGCTGGATCGCGGCGGTGCGCAGGTCCGACATGCCCAGCAGCGTGTGCTTGCCGCCGATCCGGCCCCAGCCGGTGCGGCGCCCGCCGGCGCCGCCGAACGGCATGTTGATGTCCCACCAGCAGGTGCTGTCGTTCACGACCACCTGGCCCACCTCGAGTTCCTCGACGAACCGGTAGGCCCTGCTGATGTCCCGGGTGAACACCGCGGCCTGCAGGCCGAGCGGGTCGCTGTTGGCGATGCCGATCAGCTCGTCCTCGCTGTCGGCCGTGATGACCGGCACGACCGGGCCGAACGACTCCTCGGTCGCGAGCAGGCTGTCGAGCGGGACCCGGTCGGCCACGGTGAACTCGTAGTACAGGTCGGTCGGCTGCCCGGCCCGGCGGCGGCCGCCCCGGAGCACCTCGGCCCCGCGGCGCTCGCCGTCGGCCATGTGCCGGTCCATCTTCGCGGCGACCGCCTCGTTGTTCAGCGGGCCGAGCGTGGTGCGCGCGTCGAACGGGTCGCCCAGCTGCACGACGTCGGTCTCGGCCAGCACGGCCTCGACGAAGGCGTCGTGCACGCCCCGCTCGACCAGGACCCGCTCGGTCGCGCAGCAGACCTGCCCCGAGCACAGCGCCGCCCCGTACACGGCGGCCTTGGCCGCGGCCGCCAGGTCGGCGTCGTCCAGCACGATCAGCGGCCCGTTGCCCGAGCATTCCATGATCGAGCGCCGCAGGCCCGCGCTGGCCTGGATCTTCGCGCCGGTGGCGGAGGAGCCGATGAAACCGATCGCGTCCACCCCGGGGTGGGTGACCAGGGCTGCCCCGGTCGCCCCCTCGCCGGGCAGGATGTTCACCAGGCCCTCGGGCAGCCCGGCCTCCCGCAGCACCTCCATCGCCGCCAGCACCGTGAACGCGGTGTGCGCCGGCGGCTTCACGACATGGGCGTTGCCGGTGGCCAGGCCGGGCGCGACGAACTCGGCGAACATCAGCAGCGGGTAGTTCCAGGGCGTGATGATCGCCCAGGTGCCGACCGGCCGGTAGAACGTCCACATCCGCTTGCGCGCGTCCGTCGAGGGCAGCGTCTCGCCGGTCAGGCGCACCGCGTCCTCGGCGTGCAGGTGGAACAGGGTCGCCGCCTCGGCGACGTCGTCCCGTGACTCCTGCAGCGGCTTGCCCTGCTCCAGGGTCTGCAGCCGGGCCAGCTCCTCGCACCGGGCCATGAGCGCGTCGCCGATCGCGTGGCAGACCTTGGCCCGGTCCCACACGCCCGTCCGGCCCCAGCGCCCCTGGGCCGCGCTGGCCGCCGCGACGGCGGCGTCGATGTCGGCCTGGACCGGAACCGGCACCGACCCGATGACCTCGCCGCTCCCCGGGCTGCGCACCTGCTGGCGGGCGTCGCCCGCGCCGTCGGCGTAGGACCCGTTGACGTACAGCTGGACGTCCCCCGGATGCTCGGTCATGGCGCCTCCATTTCAGGTCGCGGGTTCACGGCAGGACCCCCGCCGGCAGAGCGGCGGCATCCCCGGAACCGGTCCGCGCCCGGCTGCGGCGCAGCATCACGCCGGTGACGATCACCGCCGCCAGCGTGATGCCGAGCATGATCGTGGCCAGGGCGTTGACCGCGGGCGTGAGGCCGAAGCGGACGGCCGAGTACAGCACGATCGGCCAGGTGTTGGTGGTGCCGTTGGTGAACGCCGGCAGCACGTAATCGTCGAAGGAGAAGGTGAACGACAGCAGGGCCGCGGCCACGATCGCGGGCATCAGCCGGGGCAGGGTGACCTGGCGGAAGGTGCCCAGCGGGCCGGAGCCGAGGTCGTAGGAGGCCTCCTCGAGCACGTCGCCCATCCCGACGAACCGGGCCCGGATGATCAGCATCGACACGGACGCGTTGAACACCACCTGCCCGATCAAGATGGTGACCTTGCCCAGCGACGGGAAGCCGTGGACGTAGTTGCGGGCCTGCACGAAGAAGATGAGCGAGGCCACCGCGATGACGATCTCCGGCACCACCAGGGTCAGGTAGACCAGCGCGTCGAACGGCGCGCGCAGCCGCGGCTTCATCCGGGCCAGGGCCAGGGCCGCGCACAGGCCGAGCACGGTGGAGATGACCGCGGCCTCCGCGGCGATCTGCAAGCTGGTGACGATGGCCGGGATATAGGTGGGATCGTGCAGGCCCGCGCTGAACCAGCAGCTGGTGAAGCCGTTCCAGACGGTGATGTTGCCGATCTGGGCGGGCGGGATGGAGCAGACGCTGGACCCGTGGAAGCCGGACAGGGCGGCGGGTGACGGCTTGTTGAAGGCGAAGACCGCCATCACCAGGATCGGCAGGAACAAGAACGCGTACACCAGCACCGCCCACGCGGTGAACGCGTGCCGGGCCCCGAGCCGTCGCCTACGCACCGAACTGCTCCTCCTTGGTGGCGACCGCGATGTACGCGATGACGAACACCGACAGCGCCACCATCAGCCCGATCGACAGGGCCGAGCCGAACGGCTGGTTCTGGGCCTGGTTGAACTGGTCGCCGATGACGTTGCCCACGAACTCGTAGTTCCCGCCGCCCAAGATGTTGGGGATGATGTACTCCCCGGTCATCGGGATGAACACCAGCAGCGCCCCGGTGACCACGCCGGGCAGGGTGAGCCGCAGCGTGATCTCGCGGAACGCGGTGAACGGGCGCGCGCCCAGGTCGGTGGCGGCCTCGATCAGCGTCCAGTCCATCCGCTCCAGCGAGGCGAACACGGGCAGGATGAACAGCGGCAGGTAGTTGTACACCAGGCCGACGGCCACGGCGTACTTGGTGTAGAGGATGTTGATCCCCAGGTCCTTGGCCAGGTACCCGTGGGGGTCGAGGATGATCTTCAGCGCGTACGTGCGGATGAGGAACGACGTCCAGAACGGCACCACGACGAGCAGCAGCGCCAGCATCTTGTAGGTGCTCAGGTAGCGGGCCATCCAGTAGGCCACCGGGTAGCCGACCGCGACCGCCAGCACGGTCCCGAACCCGGCCATCACCAGGGTACGCCCGAAGATGTTGAGGTAGAGGGACGTGGTGATCTGGCTGTACTGGGAGGTGTCGAAACCGTAACTGAGGCTGCCGAAGCCCTGCTGGGTCGCTAGCGAGAAGGCCACCAGGATGGCCATCGGCCCGAAGAAGAAGATGGCGTAGTACGCCAGCGACGGCGCGGTCAGCCACGCCGGGTAACGCGGCTTGAACGAACGCCTCCGCCGGGTGGCGGCCGGGACGGCCGCCACCTCGGGCGTCTTGGAGGCCACCGCCATCAGGCCGCCTTGAACGCCGAGTAGATCTGCGTGCGGTCCTCCACCACCTGCGGGCTGACGTTGAGGATGTAGTGGTAGTTGTCGGTGTAGCTCTTGGGCACGTTGAACAGGGGGTCGTTCTTCAGGGCAGCCGGCAGCTGGTCGAGCGCGCTGGCGATCGGGATGTTGTAGTTGTGGTAGTTCATCTCGGTCACCGCGGTGCTCGGGGTCAGCAGCCAGTTGATCCAGGCGTGCGCGGCGACCGGATGCGGCGCCGTCGCCGGGATGCACCAGTTGTCCGACCAGATCTCCGAGGCCGCGGTCGGGATGACCGCCGTCATGTCCTTCTGCTTGGCGCGGCCCTGGACGATCCGGCGGATGTCGCCGTTCCACCCCTGGCCGAGGATGATCTTGCCGGCGATGGCGTCGTCGATGTAGGCCGAGGAGTCGATGGTGGTGACGCCCTTGCGGATGGACAGCAGGAACGATTTAACCTGGCTGAAATCGGACTGCTTGGTCGTATTGGGATCCAGGCCCAGCGCCGACAGCGCGAGCGGCACGACCTCTTCCGCGCCATCGAGCAGGTTGGTCCGGCCCTTGCTCACGTACTTCGGCAGCGCCATGTAGAAGTCGTGCATGGTCTTGAGGTCATCGGTCACGATCTTGTTGTTGAAGAAGAACATCGTGATGCCGAAGTCCTTGATGACGTGGTACTCGCCGGTCGGGTCGTACGACGGCTTGAGGAACGACGGATCGAGGTTCTTCAGGTTGGGCAGCAGCGCCTGGTCCAGGCGCATCAGGGCCTTCTCCTGGATCAGCTCGGCCACCGCGTTCTGGCTCGGCGCGATGATGTCGTACGAGGTGCCGCCGGCGTGCAGCTTGGCCAGCAGCTCGTCGTTGCTCGAGTAGAACGTCTCGTGGACCGTCATCCCGGCCTTCGCCTCGGCCGGCAGCTGCTTGAACTTCGTGAACGTCGAGGGGTCGTCGTACTCCGACCAGTTATAGATCTCCAGGTGGTCCTCGAGCGGCTTGCCCGCCAGGGGATTCGACGAGGCGGCGGGGGAGGAGGAGCCGGACTGCGTCGTCGAGGTGCTGCCGCAGGCCGCCGCGAACAGCGCCATGCCGCCCAGGCCAAGGGCCTGCCGGCGGGTGACCGGCCGGCCGGCCGCCTGCTGCACCTCGCGGTGCAGGTAGTCGAGCTTCGGCTTCATCGCGCGCGGCGCGAGGATGTTGAGCCGGTCCTTGTCTGCGTTCATGGTGCCTCCTGCTGGCCGGCGGTACTGGCGGGCGCGGTCTCACCCAGGAGCAACGGGGAGGATTCATCCCAGCTCAGAGCGATCCGGTCGCCCGGGTGGATAGAGTCGAGCGCCGGATCGGCGCTGGCGCGCTGCTCGCGCACCACGATGCTGCCGATGCCGGGCAGCTCGGTCACGATCTGTATCTGGTCGCCCAGGTACATCTTGGTGACGACCTCGGCGCCCGCCGAGTTGGCGGTTCCGGCGGCCGGGCTCAGGGTTCCGGCCACCGCCACGATGCGCTCGGGCCTGATCCCCACCCGTATCCGGGTGCCCTTGGCCGCCTGGCCGCGGCCGCGTACGACGACTCCGGCGCCGGCGTCGATGGCGAAGCCGCCGTCGGCGGCTTCGACGACCTCTCCGGTCAGGAAGTTCATGTCCCCGATGAAATCGGCCACGAACGGCGTCAGCGGCCGGTCGTAGATCACCCGCGGCTCGTCGATCTGCTCGATCACGCCGTTGGCCATGACGGCCACCCGGTCCGACATGGACAGCGCCTCGCCCTGGTCGTGGGTGACGTAGATGAAGGTGATCCCGACCTGTTCCTGGATGCGCTTGAGCTCGATCTGCATCTCCTTGCGGAGCTTGAGGTCGAGGGCCCCCAGCGGCTCGTCCAGCAGGAGCACGCGCGGCCTGTTCACCAGCGCCCGGGCCAGCGCGATCCGCTGCTGCTGGCCGCCGGACAGCGTGGTGGGCTTCTGGGCCTCCCGGCCGGTCATGCGCACCAGCTCGAGCGCCTCCCGGGCCCGGGCGTAGCGCTCGGACTTGCCGACCTTGCGCTGCTTGAGCCCGTAGGAGACGTTATCCAGCACGGACATGTGCGGGAACAGCGCGTACTGCTGGAAGACGGTGTTGACATCACGCCGGTACGGCGGCGTGCCCACCGCGTCCGTGCCGCCGATCAGGATCTCGCCCTCGTCCGGCTGCTCGAAGCCGGCGACCAGCCGCAGCGACGTGGTCTTGCCGCAGCCGGACGGGCCCAGCAGGGACAGGAACTCGCCCTTGCGGACCTTCAGGCTGACCGCGTCGACCGCCTTGAGGGAGCCGAAGCGCTTGGTCACGGCACGCAGCTCGACGTCGTAGGCCCCGTCGCTAACAGGCGAAAGTCCGCTCATGCCACCTCATCAGACGAGTGTTAGGGGCACTGTAGGGCACTCATAACCGCCACGTCTATAAAGCTCAACCGGAACCCCAGGCACACGAAACACACCGTTAACTGGGAACACGGGACCCTGATGAGAGCGGCGGCGCCGGGAATCCGCGGCTAGGCCCGAAGCCACAGCCGGTAGACGATGAACGTCGGTACTCCCGCGACGGGGCCGAGATCATCCGGGAAGAGGCGCAGGGCCTCAGCTGAGGGCTGCGCCTCGGCCACCCGGTCCACCACGAACCCGGCGTCCGCGAATGCGCCGAGGACCGCCGCCAGCGGCCGCCGCCAGAACTGCTGCGTCACCTCGACGTCGGCCTTGCGCCAGGTATCGGACACCAGCTCGGTGTCGAAGTAGCCGCCCCGCTGGCCGGGGATGCCCGGCCCGAACGGGTGATCGAGGGAGATGACGGCCCAGCCGCCGGGCCGCAGCGCGGCGGCGAACGACCGCAGCGGAACGCTCCAGTCAGCGATGTAATGCAACGCCAGGGAGCAGGTGATGCCGTCGAACGACCCGGGTTCCAGTGGCAGCGGCGCGGCCAGGTCGGCGACCAGGAACCGGCCCCGTCCGGCACAGCGGCGCCCGGCTTCCTCGACCATCCGGGGGCTGATATCGATGCCGGTGACATCGGCGCCCTGCTCCAGCAGCCACTGCGCCTGCGCCCCGGATCCGCAGCCGGCATCCAGCACGGCGGCGCCGTCCAGGTCGCCCGGTACCAGCGACCGCAGGGCAGGCCGCTCCAGGAACCCGTTCCAGGGCCCTTCGTCGGTGGTGGCTGACCAGACCGCCGCCAGCCGGTCATATGCCTCGCGGGTCCGCTGCGTGTGCTCAGCTTGGTTATCCGGCATTCAACCGAGCCTAGCGAGCGGCGTCGCGGTCGTGTAGCCATTAACGGCTGGCCGTCAGCCGGCCAGCAGGTCCTCGTCGGAGACGGCGGCGGACACGTGCAGCTGGACGAGCCGCCACGTGCCATCCGGCCGGACGGCGACGCCGGTCATCCGCAGCGGGATGGCCACGGACGGGAAGACGATCCTCACCTGGCCGGCGAACCAGCCCACCTCGCCGGCGGCCCAGCCGGTCAAGGAGCCCGGCTCGAAGGGGATGCCCCCGTGCGTGCCCAGGCTGTCGTCCAGCCGCTGCCGGGTGTACGCGTCACCGGTGAACCACTGGTCCGCGCCGTTGCCGATGACGGTGGTCGCCTCGTGCTCGGCGAACAGGCCCGCCACCGCGGCGGCGTCGCCGGCCTTCATCCCGGCCAGCCACGCCACCGCCAGCTGCTCGACTTCCGGCGACCGTTCCACGTACCCTCCGAATGCCCCGTCCGTGCGCCCGGGCTAGGAACGCCACGGCATGTGCTGCAGCGTCCAGGTGTTGCCGTCGGGGTCGGCGAACGAGGCGTAGAAGACGCCGCCCAGGTCCTGGACCGGGCCGACCTCCACGCCGCGGCCGGTGAGCGTCGCGCGGGCCGCCTCGATGTCGGCGACGACCAGGTGCAGGCCGCGCAGGGTGCCGGCGGCCATGTCGAGCCACGGGACCCCGGCCACCAGCGTGATCGAGCACGCGGAACCGGGCGGGGTGAGCTGGACGATGCGGACGCCGTCCGCGGGCGTCACGTCGACGTCCACGTGGAAGCCCGCCCGTTCGGAGTAAAAGGCCTTGGCCCGGTCGATGTCGCTGACGGGCACCGGCACGAGTTCGAGCTGGAACATGCCGGGAACCACCGGCGGGTTCTGGGGATCGGGCGAGGTCATGGACCTAGTATCGCCGGAATATAAGCGGGGTGTAGTCCGTTTACGCGGCGACGGCGTGCTGGACGCCTTCGGCTTCGGCGGCCAGAACGCATCCCTGGCCCTCAGCGCCGAATGAGTTATCTAATCACTATTCACTTTTTGCCTTAGGCTCCTGCCATCAAGGATGCGAGGAGTAAGGTCGCGCTGGGCGTCGACCAGGACTGCGTCATCCTGTGCGCCACCCCGGTGTCGCACCTCGGCGGCTTCGTCGCGGGCGTGATCCTCCCGGCGTTCCTCGGCGCCCGTTCGGTGATCATGCCGGGGTGGCGGCCGGACGAGGCCGTGGAGCTCATCGAGGCCGAGCAGGCCAGCCTCGCGATGGGCGCCACCGTCTTCCTCTCCGACCTGGTCCAGCGGTACGAGGCGGGCGCGGCGCAGAAACACCGGCTGACCCTGTACGCCTGCGCCGGCGCGACCCTCCCGCCCAGCCTGGTCCTGCGGGCCGAGGCCGCGGGCGTCCGCGCGATGCGCTGCTACGGCATGACCGAGACCGCCGGCGTCTGCGCCGCCGCCCCGCCGGACGCGCCCGTCGGACGGCGCTCTCAGTGGGACGGCCAGGTCCTGGCCGGCATGGAGATCCAGGCGGTGACCCCGGATCGCGTCCCGCTGCCGCCGGGGGAGGAAGGCGAGCTCCGCATCCGCGGCCCGCAGCTGCTCACCGCCTACACCGAACCGGAGCGCACCCGCGAGCAGCTCGACGGCGACGGCTGGTTCTACCGGCGCCTGGATCGTCCTGACGCCCGGCACGGAATGGCACGGCCCGGCCGCGCTGACCGAGCACCTGGAGGCGGCCCGGCTCGCCCGGCAGAAGCTCCGCCCGACAGTTCTGCCGGCTTGGCTTTCACCAGGTCTCGATGGCCGACCTCGCTACCGCCGTCGGGCTGACTGCCCCGCGATCTACCGGCACTACCGGAGCAAGGAAGACCTGCTCGCCGCCATCGCCGGTGGCCTGGACCTGGTCTGTGCGGCTCTGACCGACGTGGCGGACGCTCCGGCGACGGACTTTCTGCATACCGCGGCGGGCGTGGCCATCGCCCGGCGCGACCTGTGGATCCTGCTGCAACGGGAGATGCGCCACCTGAGGCCGGTGCAGCGCCAGCCGCTCGAGGAGCGGTTTACGGGCGAGATCGTCCGCCCGTTCCGAGCCCTGGTCCGGCGCGAGCGCCCGGAGCTCGTGGCTGCGGAAATCGGGCTGGTCACGACCGTCGTCCTGGCCACCCTGGCCAGCCCGTCGGTCTACCGCACCCGGATGCCGCCCCGGGCCCAGCAGCGGATCCTCGCCGCCGCCGCCCAGGCCGCCTGCCACGCCCGCTGGGATCCGGCCGGTGACCGGGTGGCCCCGGCCGCACCCGCACGGCCCGCCGACCGGGTAACCGAACTCCTCGACACCGCGATCCGGCTGTTCGCCGCCCGCGGCTATCAGGCGGTCAGCCTCGACGACATCGGCGCCGAGCTGGGCCTGGCCGGCCCCAGCCTCTACCACTACTACGCGACGAAGTCCGACATCCTCGTGGCCGCCTACACCGACCTGGCCGTGCGGGAGCGGACGCTGTTCGCCGTCTACGTCTGGGAGGCGGTGAGCCTCCCGCCCGCAGCAGGCAGGCGGATCCGGTCCCGGCTCGACGCCGACGTCCAGGCCTGGTGCGCCGCGCTCGGCGACGTGCGCCCCGCGCTGACGGACAGCCAGCGGCTGGCCCTGGTCCACGCCGCCCGCGCCGTCGTCCACGACGTGGTGCGGATCGGGCACTGGCATGACCGTGCCGCCCTCGGGGCTCTCGTAACGGCCGTCCTCAATGCTCCACTCGAAAGGCCAGGCAAGTGAACCAGTACCTCATCACCGCCGTCGAGGACGGCGTCGGGATCTTGCAGCTGAACCACCCGGAAAAGCGCAATGCCCTCGGCTGGGAACTGCATCACGATCGCCGCGGAGAACGCCGCCTTCGGGTCGACGCAGGTCAAATACGCCATGAACGGCTTCTACCACGGCCTGCTCCGCAAGACGAACACCCAGCGGGCCCGCCGGATGTTCGCGCCACGACCTGGACCCAGCCAGACGGCTGGACGGCCGAATCGTTCGGCGACACCCTGACCGCGGACGTCATGCAGTACCCTCACCCGGACCGCGGAGGCGCCGGGATCCTCGGCTGACCGTCAGACGGCGGGCGCCTCGGTGCCGGTCAGTTGCTGACGTGGGCGGTGTTGTCGAGCCAGTGCTGGGCAAGGCTGATGTCGCCGTCGACGCTGATGCTGGTGGCTTCGCGGTCGGTGAGCGGGAGTCGTCGGGTCAAGGTCAGCAGCAGCGATCGTGCCGGGCCGGTCACCGTCACATCGGCCTTGCGGGTTCCGGGCTGCCACGTCGCCCCTTCAGGCTGCCGTTCGACAAACCAAGCGCCCGCGTCGTCCGCGGTGTCGGTGGCCAGCCACTGCAGGGTCTGCCCGGTGCCCCGGATGGCGTGGGCGGACTCGGACCGCTGCATCTCCCACGCGGGGGAGGTGAGCATCGCGAGGTTGTGGCTGATGAGCGCGGCTGCGATGCCGGCGTCAATGCCGGCCGGCCGGCCCGCCGCGTTGGCTGCGTCAAAGCCGTGGACGACCGTCTCGTTGAGGACGCTGGACATCCAGAATCGCGTCCCGGGCCGCTCGTCACCCGCAGGGTTGAACACCGGCGCGTCGAGCGCGTCATCGGAGCACGCGCTCGCGACCCGCTGCGCGGCCTCCGACAGCCATGCCGGCCACTCGCGGGGACTGGCGGGAAGCGCGGCCATCTCCGTCGGCAGCTGCGTCGGGTCGGTGATGCGCCGCTCGATGATCTCCGCGACCCAGTGCTGGGTCTGGCCCACGTGCTCCACCAGGTCAGTGATGGTCCACCCCGGAGTTGTCGGCACGGCAGCGTCAGGTCCGGCCGCCGCGGCTGATTCCGCCAGGCGCCGGGTGTGTTCGACGGTCGCTCGCCGGGCATGTTCCGCGTTCAGCTCGGTCATCGGATTGTCCCTTTCACAGGCTCGTCGTGCTGTGAATGACCCGGCGCGCCGGTCGAACTCATCGGTGACCCGTGGATCAGCGTGAAGTGGCGCGCCGTCCAGCCAAGCATCTCGCGGGCCGTCGTTTCCGCTCCAGGTCCCTGAAGAGGCCTTGTTTGCCGGTCACTTTGCCGGGTAACCAGGCGCACGGACTCTGAGGAGGTCAGCTGTGACGAGCATTTCGCTGCCCGATCCGGTCGTCCGCCGGGCTGGCGCGCCGGCCGTCGACAGCGCCGCGCTTGAGCGGCTGCTGCGGGAGCGGGTCGACGGCGAGGTCCGGTTCGACGCGGGCAGCCGCGGCGCTTACAGTACCGACGCCTCGAACTACCGCCAGGTGCCGATCGGCGTCGTGGTCCCGCGTACGGTCGAGGCTGGGATCGCGGCCGTGGCGGCGTGCCGGGAGCTCGGCGCGCCGGTGGTGTCGCGGGGCGGCGGAACCAGCCTGGCCGGGCAGACCTGCAACGTGGCCGTGGTCATCGACTGGTCCAAGTACTGCCATGGCGTGGTCAGCATCGACCCGGACGCGCGAACCTGCGTGGTCGAACCCGGCATCGTGCTGGACGAGCTCAACGCGCACCTGGCGCCGCACCAGCTGATGTTCGGCCCCCGGCCGGCCACCCACGACCACTGCACGCTGGGCGGCATGATCGGCAACAACTCGTGCGGGGCCACGGCGCAGGCCTACGGCAAGACCGTCGACAACGTGGTCCGTCTCGAGGTGATGACCTACGACGGCGAGCGGTTCTGGGCCGGGCCTACCAGTGACCAGGAGTACGCGGCCATCGTGGCCGCCGGGGGCCGGCGGGCCGAGATCTACCGCCAGCTTCGCGAGCTGGCCAGCGCCTGCGGCGAGGAGATCCGGCAGCGCTACCCGCGGATCCCGCGCCGGGTGTCCGGCTACAACCTGGACTCGCTGCTGCCCGAGCAGGGCTTCGACCTCGGCCAGGCGCTCGTCGGCAGCGAGAGCACGCTGGTGACGGTGCTGCATGCCGAGCTCCGCCTGGTCCCCAAGCCCGCGGCCCGGGCACTGGTCGTGCTCGGCTACCCGGACATCGCCACCGCCGCCGACGCCACCCCCGCCATCGCCCCGCACCGGCCCGAGCAGCTGGAGGGGATCGACGAGCGGCTCATCACCTTCGAGCGCGAGCGGCGGATGAACCCTGCAGCGCTGACGCTGCTGCCCGAGGGTCATGCCTGGCTCATGGTCATCTTCTCAGGTGACAACCAGGACGAGGCCGACGGCAAGGCGCGGGCTCTGATCGAGGACCTGCACGGGACCGGGCACGAGCCCACGGTCAGGTTTTACGACGACCCGGAGCATGAGGCTGAGCTGGCCGACGTCCGCGAGGTGGCGCTGGGCGCCACCGCCCGGGTGCCGGACATGCCCGACACCTGGGAGGGGTGGGAGGATTCGGCGGTCCCGCCCGAGCGGCTGGGCGACTACCTGCGGGACCTGATCAAGCTCTACGACGAGTTCGGCTACTCCGGGTCGGCCCTGTACGGGCACTTCGGTCAGGGCTGCGTGCACACCCGGATCCCGTTCGACCTGGTCACGGCCGAGGGCATCGCGACCTTCCGGCGGTTCATCGAGCGGGCCGCGGACCTGGTGATCTCCTACGGCGGCTCGTTCTCCGGCGAGCACGGCGACGGCCAGTCGCGGGGCGAGCTGCTGCCCAGGATGTTCGGCGACGAGCTGGTCCGGGCCTTCGGGCAGCTCAAGGCGATCTTCGACCCGGACGACCGGATGAACCCGGGCAAGGTGGTCGCGCCGTACCGGCTCGATGAGAACCTGCGGCTCGGCACCGGGTGGGCGCCGCGGGACTACGACACGTTCTTCAAGTACCCCGACGACGACGGCCGGTTCGAGCGGGCGGTCATGCGGTGCGTGGGCGTGGGGAAGTGCCGGCACGCCGACGGCGGGGTCATGTGCCCCTCGTACATGGTCACCCGGGAGGAAGCGGACTCCACCCGGGGCCGGAGCCGGCTGCTGTTCGAGATGCTGGAGGGCCACGCCGACTCCCCGGTCACCGCGGGCTGGCGGTCCACCGAGGTCCGCGACGCGCTCGACCTGTGCCTGGCCTGCAAGGGCTGCAAGAAGGACTGCCCGGTCGAGGTGGACATGGCCACCATGAAGGCCGAGTTCCTGGCTCATCACTACGCCGGGCGGCTCCGGCCGCGGTCGCATTACTCAATGGGCTGGCTGCCCGCCGTGGCCCAGCTCGCCTCCCGGGCCCCGCGGCTGGTCAACGCGCTGACCCAGGCGCCCGGCCTGCGGGACGTGCTGACCACGGCGGGCGGGATGGACCGGCGCCGCCGGATCCCGCTGTTCGCCGGCCAGACGCTGCAGGCCTGGGCGGCCGGCCGCGACCCCGGGGCGGCCGGGCTGCGCGGTGAGGTAGTGCTGTGGCCAGACACGTTCACCAACCACCTGGCCCCGGCCGTCGGGCAAGCCGCGGTCGAGGTCCTGGAAGCGGCGGGCTGGCGGGTGACCATACCGACCCAGCCGCTGTGCTGCGGCCTGACCTGGATCTCCACCGGGCAGCTCGGCATGGCCCGGCGGGTGCTGCAGCGCTCGGTGGACGCACTGGCCCCGTACCTGCAGCGCGGCGCCCTGGTGGTCGGGCTGGAGCCGAGCTGCACCGCGGTGTTCCGGTCCGACGCCCGCGAGCTGATGCCGGGGAACCGGGACGTCCAGCGGCTGCGGCAGCAGACCGTCACCCTGGCCGAGCTGCTGCGGGACCACACCGACGGCTGGCAGCCGCCGCAGCTGGGCGGCAAGGCCATCGCGCAGACCCACTGCCATCAGCACGCCGTCATGGGCTACGGACCGGACCAGGCGCTGCTCCGCGACGCCGGCGTGGATTTGGACGTGCTGGACTCGGGCTGCTGCGGGCTAGCCGGCAACTTCGGCTTCGAGGCCGGCCACTACGACGTGTCCAGGGCCTGCGGCGAGCGCGTCCTGCTGCCCGCGGTACGGGAGGCGGCCGGCGACACTGTGATCCTGGCGGACGGGTTCAGCTGCCGCACTCAGATCGAGCAGGGCAACACCGGCCGCGTCCCCGTGCACCTGGCCGAGATCCTGGCCACTGGCCTGCCCCCGCGGGCCGGTGACATCGAGGGCCGGGCCATGCGGCCGGTCCGGCCAGCAGCGCCGCGGGCCGGCGATTACGCCCGGCTGGCCGCGGGCGCCGCGGCCGTGGCCGGCCTGGCGGCGGCGGCCTGGGCGATCAGCCGCCGGCGCCGGGGGTGACAGGAGAGATCCCGCGCTCGGCATCACCAGGCGGGAGCCGGGCCAGGACAGCTGTCGCGGCAGGGCGCACACCTGACCGTGAACACCACGAAGATCTCGGCAGAGGATAGTCGTACTTGATCCCATCGCCTTTTCCGTAAAGGCTAAGTGCAGAGTGAGATGGTAGTAGCCGGAAAAAAATATATCGTGGTACGATCTTTTAAGAGATTCATGAAAATCAGCCTAGCTCTCATGTTTACCGGGTTCATGGCCGGGAAGGTCGTGGCACGATATATCGAGCCATGATGGCCGATATCTGACCGGAGGAGACGCCATGCAACGCGACCAGCAGGGCACGCCGCTGCCGCCCGATCCGCCCGGCCGGGAGGACATCATCTCGGGCGAGCAGCGCGAGGAGGGCCAGATCCCGAGCGACCGGGAAGATGCGCCGCTCCCGCACGATCCTGTCGATCCCGAGGACGTTCTCGAGTCCGGGTCGCAGGAGCGCCGCATCGCCGATGGCTGATCGGGCGGCCGGTCAGTCGCTCGCCGTGCTGCCCAGCTTTCGCAACAGTCCCTGACAATGCATGGCGCGAGCCGAATCCTCCTCTATGAGCAGGCGGACGAAGTGCGCCACTTGCGGCAGCCCTGCGTTCTCCGCGTTGCGCAGGCAACGACGGTAGTCCCGGAGTGCTTCCAGCGCGTTGGACTGAATCACCAGCAGGTCTCGCGTCACATCCGCGTCATGGATCTCTTCCTGTGCCATTGCAGGCCCTCCCTCACCAGGTCCCGCGGTTGCGCTACCCGGACCCCGCGCCTGAAACCCCGGGACGCAGCAGCTCTCAGCGCTAACTGGAGTCGCCAGAGCTGAAAAAGGAGGCGAAGCTGCCCGCCACCGAGGTCACCACGAAGATCGCCCATATCTCCAGGACGACGTCCACGATCTTGCCGCCCGCAGTCAGCGGGTTAGCGATCGCCGACGATATGGTCAGCAGCTGAACGGTGGTGAAGAACACCGCGTCACCGTAGCCATGAATATCGCCGCCCTTGACGCCGCTTTCGAAGATCCATATCAGCACGGAGCCAGCGACCAGAACCAGCAGCGTCAGCCCGAGCGCGATGAGGAGACGGGCGGCCAGCCGACGGTGGCGCTCCTCCCGGGTGAACAGTCTCGTCAGTTCCTCACGGATCACAGCTGTGGCCTTTCTGCTGGTCAGATGGTCAGCTCGGCTGCCCGCGGCCTGACCTGGCAGACCGGTGCATGATCACGACGACACTATCGGTGATGGCTCCCGGCGCCGTCGCTGGCTGAGGCGTCCGCCAGGTCGATGACCGCCGCCCCGGCGAGTTTGCTCAATCCGGGTCGAAGGCGAGGACGGCCTGCACTTCGCTCCGGCGCCGCGCGGCCAGGTCCGCGAAGAGCTCCAGCGCGCTGCCGAACGGGATGACCGCCGTGATCAGGTGGTCCCGGATCGCGGCGCCGTCCGCCCGCAGGAGGTCGATCGTCTCGGCGGAGAGCCGCTCCCGGTCCCAGCTGTGCGCCAGGCCCCGCGGCACCCGGCCGATCTGAGCGCACCGTACCGCCAGGCCGTTGTGATGGAACTCCGCGCCGAGCCGCAGCCCGGCGGCATCTCCCTGGTAGAAGGCC
>JAICWX010000356.1 GCA_025934635.1 Streptosporangiaceae bacterium
GATACGCCAGGCAGCTCATGGACGCCCGCGCCACTCTGGGCCAGCATCGCCGCCTGCTTGGTGCCGGCGGATGGCTGTCGCTGCTGGCTGCCACGTGCCTGATAGACCTGCACCGTGAGCACGCAGCCGAGGCGCACCACGACGGCGGCGGGCCGACCGCACTACCCTGACGCCGGGTTCGGGGCTCAGGCTCCCGAGGTCATGCCCCACGACTTCACGACTATCCGGGTGGAACTCGTGGCCAGCTTGAGGGTGTAGATCTGAGACGCCTGCGGCGATAGCGAGATGTCGACCTTGTAGACATTGACGTCAATGCCGTCCTTCGCCGGGACCGGGATGAGGTCGACGTTCAGCTGAGGGTTCCCCTTGCGGGTGATGGTCGCGCCCAGCGGCTGCCCGGGGATGAGCTCGGTGAACCAGGCCTTGGCCGCGGGGTCATAGTCGATGACGACGAAATCCATCACCTTGACGGCAGTGTTCTTGAGGGCCGTCTGCTGCAGCGCCTTGATCTGGGTTGCGTTCTCCTGCGAGACGTAGAAATCGAACTGCAGCGGGTCGGCGGCGCCGCCAGCCCAGGAGAACTTCTCCAGGACACCGACCACGGGCACCACCATGGGCTTGCCGTTCCCCGCCGCCAGCGGATCGCTGACCTGCAGGTCGGCCGTGAGGCCGCCGGCCGCCAGGCCGAAGCCGTCGAGCTTTGTCACCCAGCCGATCCGCTGATGCTCGTTCGGGTCCATCACGAAGCCGGAGCTCACGCTGCATTCCAAGTCCACCGGTACGGCCGCCATCGGTGCCCTCCCCATCGTTTCCGGCGATCGGCAGCTCGCCGCGCTACCCCGCCATTCCCTCCATGTGATCCGAACCTATAAGCGGCGGCCGTGCACGGGAAGACCCACCGGGGGAAATGCGAACGTGCCGGTGCCGAGGCCTTCCACGCCGGATAGCTCCGCGGCGCCGCGTTGCTGTTTACCCGGTCCCGGGCTGGAGAGGGGGCGTGCGCCAGGAAGAGCACTTCAGCCTAGGAGGTGACCGATGAGTGATCTCGCCGGAGCGGCGAAGCGGGCCGTCGATCAGCCGCAAGGCGACATGATCGCGATCTTGCTGGAACAGCACCAGCGCATCCGGGAGCTGTTCGCCCATGTCAAGCAGGCCGAGGGAAAGCGCAGGCAGCAGGCCTTCGATGAGCTTCGAGCGCTGCTGGCCGTCCACGAGACCGCCGAGGAAATGGTGCTGCGGCCCATCAGCAGCAAGGACGCCGGGGCCGGGGTCGCCGATGCGCGGAACGAGGAAGAGAGAGAGGCCGCCCGGACCCTGACCGTCCTGGAAATGATGGACGTCTCCAGCGCGGAGTTCGATCGGATGTTTGACGAGTTCGAGCAAGCGGTTCTCGATCATGCCAGTCACGAGGAGCAGGACGAGTTCCCGCTCGTCCGCGCCCGGGAGGACCAGGACACGCTGATGGCGATGGGCCGGACGTTGCGCGCCGTGGAAAGAGTCGCGCCGACCCACCCGCATCCGTCGACCGCGGGCTCACCCGCGGCGCAGTGGGCGGTGGGACCGTTCGCGTCGATAGTCGACCGGACCCTGGACGCGCTCAAGAACGCCAGGCGAGATAGCTGACGCGACCAGTAAAGGAACGAACAGTGCGCGAAGGCGCCGGCGACCGGACGAGTGCCGCCCGGTCGCCGGCGCCTTCATGCGGCTAGACATGCTGGGGGTCAGGACGCCATGAGCTTCGGCACGCGGTCGACCGCGCTCTTGACGATGCCGGACCAGTCTCGCGTCCGGAGCTGCTCCGAGGCGCGCTGCTGCTCGCCTTGCTGCGCCCCGAGAATCAGGATGCCGCCGGTCAGCGCGGGCGTGACCCACTGCAGGATGCGCTGCTGCTGCTGCAGCTTGGCCACCTTGTCTGGCGTGCCTTCGGACGGCACGGTGCCGCCTTCGACCGGAGCGGCGCCGGCTGACGGCAGGATCTCGCCGTCGGCCGGCTCGGCGCTGGCTTCAGTGGCGATCTTGGCGCCGAGTATGCCGCTGTACGCGGTGGTGCCGATGGCGGCGGCCGTCAGCACCGTCTTGATCACCGTGTTGGCCCCGGCGCCCTTCTGATCGCGAACCCGGTCGCTGTTGGCGCGCAGTAGCCCGACCGCGCCGATCAGGTGCGCGCCGATGGCCGCGGCGGAGATGGGAGCCCAGCGCGCCCATCCCGCGGATGCGACCTTCGCTCGCTCGGTCGGATCCTTGACGTCCTTGGACGCGCCGTTGACCCCGATGGCACCCATCAGGGTGCCGCCGAACCAGGCGGCGCCGCCGAGATCGTGCATGGACCGGATGATCGTGTTGCGATTGCTTGTCATGACTCTTCCCTCTGCAGGCACGATGGACGAAGCACGGCGAGGGCTGCCTCCTTACCTCACCGGCATTCGCGCCGCCTTACCCGGGCCGTGCCGTCCCAACCAGAAACCGGGCCAGAGATTCGTTCAGCTGCCGTCCGGCACCGGGAGCCACTCCACCCAGTCGCCATGGCCGTCGGTGCGGGCCAGGGCCGTGGAACCGTCCCGGGCGAGCACGAACGTCCCGTCGTCCCGCCCGTCCGGCGGCACCCCGGGAACGACGCCGGGCGCCTCGTTGGAGAACCAGGTCACGCCCAGCCCGCGCACCGTCGAAGCGAACCGCTCCCGGTCCTCGGGCGCGACATAGGCGAGCACCGCGGAGTGGTAGACGATCACGGTCGCCCCGGCCGGCGCCTGGGCCACCAGCGCCGGCAGATCGGTCAGCAGGTCGCCGCGATAGATCACCGGAGGGGAGCGGCGGGCCGAGGCGACCGCGCGGGCGAGGCGCTCCGCGCGGTCGCCTTCGCCCGGCCACAGCAGGCACGACAGCCAGTGCACGTCGTCGTCGCTGGCGACATCCAGCGGGTTGAGGTCCAGCCCGGCCCGCCAGGCGATCTCCGGCACCCGGGCCGGGACCGGCACCGGCCCCCGCAGGCCGCAGTGCAGCGTCGGCGCCTGCGGGTCCGAGCCGGCGATCACCTGGTCGCCGTAGTCATAGGTGTAGCGGTCGAACAGCAGGGTCAGCCCGGCGCTGGCGCCGACCTCGATCAGCGCGAGCGGCTCGGGCAGCTGCGCGAGCGCCGGCAGCAGGGTGGCACAGCGGGCGGCCTCGTTGGTCTGCGTGCGCCGCGCCCGCATCACCTGCGACAGCCGGTCCGGCTCCTGGTCGACCAGGTCCCGCAGGGTGCCGGGATCCGCGGGGGAGCCCAGCAGGAAATAGGCCGATGCGAACAGCAGGTTGGGCTGCCGCTTATCCGGCGGCAGGGTGCCGAGGAAGGCGAGGATCATGCTGTCGTCAGCGACGGCGTGGGACAGCGTCTCGTACGCGGGGGAGCGTCCATGCGCCTCCCGCGCCCACACCCGGTAGTTCTCCGCCAGGCTGATCGCCGGGTCAAGGCCGTCCATCGACATGAGCTGAACGCTATCGTGCGAGCGGATCCCCCGATCCGGTCGGCTGGGGTGCCCCGATGAAGTCCCCGATGACCTGAGCGAGCCGGGCAGGCTGGTCCAGCGGGATCAGGGTATAGCTGTCGTCGATCTCGGTCAGCTGCCCTTGCGGCAGGAGCCCGGCCAGGCGCCGGCCGTGCTCGGGTGGCATCACCCGGTCTTCGCTGGCCCAGGCGATCAGTACCGGCCGGGGGAAATCGGGCAGCCGCTCGGCCGCCGGCAGCAGGAAGCGGGTGTCGGCGGCCGCGGCCCGCAGCGTCCGCACGATGTCGCGGCGAACCCCGGGGCTGGTCAGGATCGGCTTCATCCACCGGGCCGTGGCGGCGTCGCCGCGCTTGGTCAGCCAGCCGAACGCGATCGGCAGCCGCCGTACCGCCCGGAGCCGCATCTGCTGCATGAACAGCCCGAACAATACGGGCGGCAGCTTGCCCGCCAGCACCAGCGTCTTGCCCGTCAGGCTGGGCGGGAAGTTGTCGAACGCGTCGCAGGAAACGAGCACCGCGCGGCCTACCCGGGCGTCGCCGTCGGCCATCAGCAGCTGGACGAGCGCGCCGCCGGTGTCGTTGCCGGCCAGGGTGACGTCCCGCAAGCCGAGCCGTTCCATGAACTCCGACGCCAGCCGGGCTATCCCGGGCAGTGTCAGGTCGGCGCTGTCGCGCATGGCGTGCCGGTGCGCGCCGAGCGGCAGCGTCGGCGCCACGCACCGGAAGCCGGCCAGCCCCGCGATCACCTCGTCCCACAGCGAGGAGTCCATCAGCAGCCCGTGTAGCAGCACGACCACCGGCCCGTCGCCGCCGGTGTCCTGGTACTCGATCGTCCCGGCCGACAGCTCAACCTGCTTCATGGCCGTCACCACTGCCGCGCCAGATCGGCGGAGACGGCATCCGGCTGCCCGAGCAGGTGCCGGCGCAGGAAGGACAGCTCGGCCGCAACGGCCGGCTCATGGCCGTCGAGGAACGGCATGTAGTGCCCGCCGGGCAGCCGGACCAGCTCGCCGAGCGGGGCACGGCCCGCCGCGCGGACGGCGGGCGCGGCCAGCGCCGACTGGTCCTGGTCGCAGACCACGACCAGCAGCGGGCAGCGCACCCGGGCCGCGTGCCGGCCGGGCCGGTAAAAGCCAACCCGGAGGCCCGAACGGGCGGCGATCTCCTGTCGCCACCCGGCGTACTGCCCATCCGGGTCGAGCGCCCGGCCGCCGTCCCGGGCATCTGGTGTCGTGAGCAGCGCCACGGTTCCCGGTTCGCCGGTCAGCGGTACCAGTTTCGGCGGCCGGGCGGCTAGCGCGCCGAGGGCGTCGGCGATGCCCCGGCCGGTGAACCGCGCCATGGCGAGCGGCCGCTGGTAGCGGGCCGCGTTGCGGGCGGCGGCCAGGCCGTCGGCGTTCGGCGACTGGGCGATCGCCGCGGCCAGTTCCGGATGCTCCGCCGCGACCTGGAAGACCTGTCCGCCACCGGCGGAGAAGCTCCAGATGGCGATCCGGTCTGGGTTGACCCCCGGCAGGAGCTGGGCCCGGATGATCGCAGCCCGCCAGTCGGCAAGCTGCTCACCGACCCGCTGGACCTGCCGCGGCTGGCCGCCGCTCTCCCCGAGATGACGGTGGTCGAAGGCCAGCACGGCGAACCCGGCGTCCTGGAACCGCCGGGCGAACCGGTCGGTACCCGGCTCCTTGGTCACCCCGAAACCGCCGGTCATGACCACGCACCCGCCGTTGGTGCCGGGGTAATGCCAGGCGGCGCACTCGCTGCTGCCGCTGGCGAACCGGATCTTTTCCCGTTCCATGGACACCCCCGTGTCGACTCTCTTGCCGGAATTCATCCTCAGTAGAAGTGAACCATGCGGTTCGCAAAATGTCCATGCCGTGTGTCCGCGGTCATAGTCAGCTAGTCGCGGGCAGCCTCCTCGCGCTCGAGCGCACGGGCCAGCGCCTCGAAGCCGGCCTCGACGCCCGTCATGGTGCCGCTGACCAGCCAGTCGATGAGGAAGCCGCGCAGGGTCGCGAGGATCATCTCGGCGACCTCGAGCTTGCGCTGCTCCGTCCAGCCCGGCGGGCAGATGGACAGCAGTGACGGCAGGTACTGCTGCGAGGCTCCGTGGCCGAGCTCGACGTACCGGACCGGGTCGTACATCATCAGCCCGATGGCCTGGTCGAGCACGCGAGACTCCTCGCCCACCAGGGCGGGCCAGACAGCGCGGACCCGGTCCGCCAGCGTCTGCCCTTCCGGCCCGGCGGAGACCATGGCCAGCGCGTTGCCGATGCGCCGCTGGCGCAGCTGGAAGATGGCCTGCGCGAGCAGGTCGTCGGCCCCGTCGAAGTGGTAGAGCAGCACCTTGTGGGTGGTGCCGGCGGCCCGCGCCGCGCGCCGCAGCGAGAAATCCACCAGTCCGTTCACCGCGAGGTCATCGCTTACCCGGTTGAGCAGCTCACGGCGCCTGGCCTCGCCCCGGGGCGACCCCGCCGACCGCCGGTAGCCCGCACGTCCCGGCGCGCCGTTGTCGCCGGAGCCGTTCACAACGGCATCATCCATGCTCAGACGGTCTCACAGGCGGACCGGACGGCGATGCATTACCGTGCACGATATGAGCCAGCCGCCGTCGGACCAGGACCGGCCACCAGATCAGGGCCAGCCGCCGTCCTGGGCCGCCGGTAGTCAGTCCTCGCCCTGGCCGTCCAGCAACGAGCCCCTGACCTGGCCGTCCGGGCCTTCCGGGAACGAGCCGCCATCCTGGCCGTCCGGGCCGGCCGCGGGCCAGCCGTCGTCGTGGCCCGCGGGTAACCAGCCACCCGCCTGGCCCTCGGCGGGCCAGCCATCCCCGCCTCCGCCCCCGTCCCCGGCCTGGCCGCCCGCGGGCCAGCCACCGCCCGGCCCGGGCTACGCCTACGGCCCGCGCCGGCCACGGTTCCGCCGGCGGTTCCCGGTCCGCGCTCTCATCGTGCTCGGCCTGTTCATCGCCTTCGGCTTCGCCGTCCGCGGCCTGACCAGTCATCACAAGCCCGTCTCGGTCACGGTGTCCCCGCCGGCCAGCGTCGGGCTGCACACCGGCCTCCAGGAGCCGCCGGGCGTGCTGGGCGCGACCTTCACCCTGGATGCCGGCGCCGGGAGCTCCTACCGGGTGACGCTGGTGAAAGTGATCGACCCGGCCAAGGGCGCGAACCAGTTCGACACCCCGGGCAGCGGCAAGCGGCTCGTCGGGCTGGTCTTCAGGATCAAGGCCCTCAGCGGCAACCTGCCGGGCGAGGATGCCAACAACAGCGCCGTCCTGGTCGGCGCCAACGGGCAGGACTACCCGGCGGCCCTGAACCGCATCGCCGGCTACGCCAACTTCCACGACGGCGCGGTCCAGGTGGCCCCGGGCGATACGGTGACCGGCGCGGTGGCCGTCCAGGTGCCGTCCGGCGTGCAGGTCTCGACGATCCAGTGGACCGCGCTCAGCGGCTTCGGCCCGATGGTCGAGTGGACCGTGGACGGCTAGCGGCGCAGCCGCCGGCCCCCGGGCGGAACCGGGGGCCGGCGGCTGCGGTCACGGGGATACCGCGCGGCAGCCTGTCGGTCGCGGTGGGAGGTCCTACCGGAACGCAGGCTGCCGCGCGGCAGTCGGTACGGGCTGTGCCCACGTCGTCGTGGGCCCCGCCATCCTGGCCGGCGCGCTGTCACGAGCGCGGCTGCGGCCAGCGGCTCAGTGGGTGATCGTCCCGAACGTCACGTTGGACGAGTAGATCGTCTGCCACCGGATGCCCCCGGCGGGGTTGGTGGCTGAGACCATGTGGTTCCCGCCTTCGTAGATGCCCACGTGGTAGACGTAGCTGTTCGGGTTGGAGTTCACGTGGAAGAACACGAGGTCACCGCCCCAGGCCCGGCTCCTGCTCTCGCGGCGGAAGTGCAGGAACTGGTCTTCCGCGGTCCGGGGGATTGACTTGCCGTAGTGGCGGTATATGTAGCTGGATAGCCCGCTGCAGTCGAATCCCGTGCTGGGTGAACTGCCGCCGTATACATAGGGAACTGCCCCTACGTACGCTTTCACGTGCGAGGCTGCCTTCTGATTGAATGACAGTGCATGAGCGCTTGCCATTCCCGGGAAAAACGCCAGAGATACTGCCATCGTTCCGGCGATGGTGCCTACCTTATGTCGCATGGACACAGGCCCGCTCCTAACGGTTTCTGAGGCTGGGAACGCACCGTGCCGAGTGGCCGGTGCCGCGGGCCGCTTCGTGGTCGCCGTGATGGCGCGTGATAGCGCGCGACTGACCCGCGTGACGCAGGGATAGCGCTTCATTACGCTATGGATGAGCTCCCTGACGCGGATTCAGCATGCGGCATGATGGTCAGGATGTCTCGAAAATCCGGAAAATGTTCCAGCCTATGGAACATTCAGCCAGGCATTGGACGACACCTCTATCAGCTTTCACAGCAGATAACACGATAGTTACTTCGGTATAACGGGGTAGTTACGCAGCGTGCTTATTACCCTTCCGAGATAACTATCAAACATTGGCGTGGAGTTTATTATATACCCTCTGAGCTGGGAAAACGTTGCCATACAGGGGGTCGGTGGCCGATCTGGGCCCGGAGTGTGCAGGGGCGGATCGACGGTCAGGGCGGCTGCCCCGCCGCCGCAGCTTCGCCGCAGCCTGGTTGTCCGGACCCGTCGCAGACTTTAACTTAAAGTAGTTTTACGACTACTTTGAGTCATGGAGATCTGGTGTGCCGCGATCTCATGCCAGCTTGGGTAGAGCGGGCCGCACCGGACGCCGGCTATGACCGTGTCACCTTGCCTGAGCTAGGCCGGTGATCATCCGGCCATCGCCATCAGCGGTCGCCATAAGCGGGCCGGAACGGCAATAGAATGCCGGGATATATAACTCTGATATTCGCCGATAAGGCGCAATGATTATCGTGAATGGCATGCCAGGGGATCACGTCTCAAGGGGCGGCGGGCAGGGTAATATCCGCGGTCGCTTTCCGGCGCAGGGCGCGGGTCATCAGCGGGTAGGCCTGTGTCATCGGCTGAGTCTGCCGACAACCGCCCGGGAGCTGGCCCGCAATAGACTGGCCCGGTGATGGAGATCGGTACCGAGCGACTGATCATGCGCGGCTGGCGGGAATCCGATCTCGCGCCGTGGGCGGCGATGAACGCCGATCCGGAGGTCCGCCGGTACCTCGGCCCGCTGCTGACTTCCGGGCGCGCCCGTCGCCGGCAAGTGGTGTACCGCAAGCGCCGGGATCGGCGCTGACGATACGAAAGA
>JAICWX010000218.1 GCA_025934635.1 Streptosporangiaceae bacterium
AGCTCCCGGGCCAGCTCGGTCACCGGCCGCTCGCCCGCCCGCAGCAGCACCAGGATCTCCCGGCGCTGCGGCTCGGCGATCGCGTTGAAGACGTCCGACGTCGTCGCTGCTCGTGCCATGGGCGCTATCATATGCCGATATCGGCATGCGTCAAGCCGGAGGAACCAGGCGCCCGGGAAGTACCAGGCCGCGTGCCGTGTTCGAGCCAAGGTGTGTTCTGCCTGCGGAGTCCCCACCCACGTGCTCGAGCTCGACCAGGTCGCCCCGTCCGATGAGATAAGCGCCCAGGCCGCTCAGGTCACGGCGGCACCCGCCAAGTTCGCCGCACTGCGGAACCGCGACTGCCGGCCCTACCTGTTCGGGGCGGCACTGGCGATGATGGCCGACAACGTCGAGCACGTCATCACCTACTGGGTGCTGTGGCAGAAGTTCCACTCCCCGGCGCTGGCCGGCTTCGAGGTCATCAGCCACTGGGTGCCGTTCCTGCTGTTCTCGGTGTACTTCGGGTCGCTGGCCGACCGGTACGACTGCCGCCGCCTGATCCAGGCCGCGCAGGCCCTGTTCATGCTGGTCTCGGCGCTGTGGGGGGTTCTGTTCCTCACCCACTCGCTGCGGGTCTGGGAAGCGTGCCTGCTGCTGGTCCTGCACGGCTGCGCGGGGGCGCTGTGGGGCCCGGGCGAGCAGCTGATGCTGCACGACTTCGTCGGCCGGGAGGAACTGCCGAGCGCGGTGCGGCTCAACGCCACGTTCCGCAGCCTGGGCGTCCTGTTCGGCCCGGTCGTGGGCTCGGCGCTGCTGCTCGGGCTGGGCCCGGTCCGGGGCATCTTCGTCAACATCGCGATCTACCTGCCGCTGACGCTGTTCCTGTTCCGCACCAAGTTCACCGGGCACCTGCGCGACCACGGGCCGCGGCCGCCCCGGGTCGGGATGCTGGGCTCGCTGCGGGTGCTGAAGGACGTCCGGTCCGACCACACCCTGGTCTCCATGATCGTGCTCGGCGGCCTCGGCTCGTTCTTCATCGGCACGTCGCTGCAGACCGCGATGCCGCTGTTCGCCCAGGATCTCGGGGCCGGCAGCGCCGGCCTCGCGTACGGGGTGCTGCTGTTCGCCAACGGCGCGGGCGGGGTGATCGGCGGCATCTTGCTCGAGGCCACCGGCAGCATCAAGCCGAACACCAAGGCGGCCGTGGTCAGCACCGCGGCCTACGGCGTGACCACCCTTTTCTTCGCGCTGACCGGCAGCTACCTGATCGCGCTGGCGTTGCTGTTCCTCGGCGGGATCGCGAACCTGGCCTCGATGTCGATCGGGCAGACCATCGTCCAGCTGCGGGCCGCACCCGCCGACCGCGGCCGGATCGTCGGCCTGTACGGCGTGTCAGCCAACGGGCTGCGGGCCGGGAGCGGGTTCACCGTCGGCATCCTCGGCGTGGCCGTCGGCATCCACGCCTCGCTGGGATTCAGCGCCGCCGCCCTGTGCATCGGCACGGTGGCCGCTGGGGTCTACGCCCTGCGCGGCGGACAGGACCCCGAGCACGACAGCCAGGTGGGATAAGTCCGCCTGCTTAGGCTTCCCTGATGCCGATGGCGCGGGCCCAGGCGGTGGTCAGGGACTCCACGACGGCGGCCGAGTCGAACTCCTTGCCCAGGAAGAACCAGATGTAGCAGGTCTGGTCCACCATGGCGCCGAGGATCTCGGCCATCATCACCGGGTCGAGTTCGGGGTCGGCGATCCCGTCGGCCTGCATCCGGCGGATGCCGCGGGCCGACCGGTCGACGAAGGACTGGCGCAGCGCCAGGCGGAGCCGGCTCATTTCCGGCGTGAACGTGCCGACCTGCTCGATCAGCCCGATCATGACCGCATTCCGGCGGGCAGCTCGTCAAGACTGTCCCGTCCTGCCTGGACGCCGAGGACCTGGCCATGCTGAAGATGCGCGGTGCGAGCCCGGCCGGCCCGCCGCCTGCCGCGCCCAGTCCGGCGAAAGCGGGCGCCCTGCCCGACGGCACAGTGATCGAGGTTGACCGTGCCGTCGACGGCGACGGAATCGCCGACCTGGCCGGGCGGCGAGTCAAGATCGGCGCCGAGCTGGCCCGCCGCCGGGTCACCCTGCGGCTCGACGGGCACCTCATGCACGTCATCAGCGGCGGCGTCCTGGCCAAGACCCTGCCCAGCCCCGTCCCGGCCGACGGCCGGAGCAAGCTGCGGGGCGCCCGGATCGCCGCGGCCGCGCTGCCCGCGCCAGCTCCCGGCCCGGTCAGCGTCCAGCGCAAAATCCCCAAAGACGGGATCATCATGGTCACCCGGCAGCGGCTGCGCGTCGGCGCCAGCTACGCCGGGAAGATCGTCACCATTCACGTCGAGGACACGCACTTCCGTGTCACCTGCGACGGCGCCGAGATCGCCCTGCACCCCCGGACCGAGCAGCGCCCCGTCACCCGGTGGAAAGCCAACGTCCACGCTCCGAGGACCAAACCCGCGTCCAGCATCTCCTGAGACTGTCAGTCATGTGGTGAGCCGAAATTGTCAACTAACTCCTGAGACCACACACCACAGAAATTGCAAGGAACCGGGGAACCCGGGAACCCCAAAGCCCGGTTTCCCCGGTTCCCCGGACCCCTCCCGCCCTTCCCCCAGGCCCGAGGGCGCGCTCCGCGCGCCACGGGCGACTCACATACCGCGCCGACCCCGGCTCCCGCGGAAACCAGTACCCAGCCCGCCGGCACCCCCGTACCGCGCCCGCCCGGCCGGTGCGGAAAACGGCCAGGCCGCACCGGAGCGAGCGCGTCTACCGCCGCCGGCCCGGCTCGTCCGGTCCAAGCGCCCCCGCGCGGACCCTGGCGACGAACCCGCGCCACCCGGCCGGGGTGCACCGGCAGGCCGCCCCGCCGGGGTTCTTGGTGTCGCGGACCATGACCATGCCGTCGTCGTCCCGGCCGACCTCGACGCACTCACCGCCGTTGCCGCTGTAGCTGGAGGTCCGCCAGCCCGGGTTCAGGTCTTCCATAGCTCATCAGCCAATCTCAGTATCAGCTCCCGCGACAGCCCCCGGGGCAGCGCGTCCGCGCGGACCCGGCCGAAGGCTACCTCCGCCTTGCGGACCAGCGACCGGTCCTCGGTCGTCTGGCCCTGCACCGCGTCTATGTGCAGCACATCCGGGGTCCCGTCCCCGCTGGCCAGGTTCACCGGCCCGCCCAGCCCCGCGTTCGCGCCACTGGCGGCCGGGACGACCTGCACCGAGATGAACGGCCGCAGCGACAGCTCCGCCACCTCCCGCAGCTGATCATGCATCACCTGCGGCGACCCGACCAGCCGGTGCAGCACCAGCTCATCCAGCACCACCGCGATATCGGGCGGGTCCGCCTTGTCGAAGATCATCTTTCTGGCCTGGCGGGCGTCCACCAGCGCCCCGATCGCCTCATCGGATGTGTCGGTCTGCGCGGCCAGCAGCAGCGCCCGCGCGTACTCCGCCGTCTGCAACAGGCCCGGGATGATGATCGGCTGCCAGTACCGCAGCGACACCGCCCCCGCCTCGGCCTCCAGCCACGACTCGAACCACGACGGCACCGGCCCCGCCGCCGACCGGGCCAGCCGCGCCAGCCGCCCGAACAACTCCCCGTCCAGCCCGCACGCCGCGCACCACGCCGCTAGCACCTCCGGCGTCGGCGGACGCTCCCCGATCTCGGCCTTGGCCACGACCGTCCGGTCGAACCCCAGCCTGCCTGCTAGGGCCTCCTGGCTGGAGAACCCGGCTGCGACCCGGCCGCGGCGCAGCTCCGCGCCCAGGAACGCGGCGGGATGGGTCTCAGGATCACGTACGGCCATCGTGGCGGCCCTCCGGGTGCTCGTGGCAGATCCAGGCATGACCCCTGCCCGGCGTCCTCCGGCCAGGCACAATCGTCGCATTACGCGTGCTCGCGGACGCACGCCGCACCTGACATCTCACAGGACTACAGCACACCCGGTGGCACATCGGCGCAGTCAAGGCGCCTAGCCACGGAGTCATGAGGGCTCGGCCATACGAGGGAACGCCTTGGTTTCAGGCGTCGGCGATGCGGAGGGAACTGGCCGGGCCGACAGTCACCCTGGCCTGGCCGCCGATCGGGAACGTGGCGAGCGGGCTGGTGTGACCGAAGTCGACGTTGCCCAGCACGGGCAGGCCGGCCAGGCGGTCCTCGTGGGCGATGATCTGCTCGAGCAGATGCCGGGAGACGCGGCTCGCCTCCTGGAAGCGGCCGATCACCACCCCCCGGACGTCGGCGGCGCCGGGCAGCTGCAGCAGGGACGTCAGGTCCCGGGCAAAGGTGTCGGCGGAGGTCAGATCGTCGTCCTCGAGCATGAGGAGGGCGCCGTCCAGGGAAGGCATGTACTCGGTGCCCTGGAGCAGGTTGAGGGTGCACAGGTTGCCGCCGACAATGCGGCCGGCCGCCTGACCCGGGGCAAGCGGCCACCAGCCTTCGCCCGGATGCTCGGTCCTGTCGTCCTGATCGAGGAACCACAGGTCATCGGTCCAGGCCCGGGCCGGGTGCAGGTCAAATGATCCGCTGCCGAACAGGGCCTGCGTGAACCAGTCCAAGGTCTGCCCGAAGTGGTCGCGCATCCCGAAGCTGGACCAGTGCGGCCCGGAATAGGTGATCAGGCCGGTCCGGGCCAGGATGGCGTTCTGCAGGGCGGTGATGTCGGAGTAGCCGCACAGGATCTTCGGGTTCGCCGCGATGAGGTCCCAGTCCAGGTGGGGCAGCAACTGGTTGCTGTTGAACCCGCCGATCACGGTGATGATGCCGGCCACGTCCGGGTCGGCGAACGCCGCGTGCAGGTCCGCGACCCGCGACGCCACCGGCGAGGAGTCGAAATCGTCACGTTCGTCGACGTGGTCGCCGAACGCCAGCCGCAGGCCCAGGGCGGCGAAGCGGGCGCCGATGTTGGCGCTGTGATCATGCTCGGCCACGAACGACCGGCTGCGGGCAGGCGCCACCACCCGCACCGTGTCACCACGGCGGAACTTGCGGGGGATGAGCGGGCCCGGCGCGGTCACGGCGCCATTGTGTCAGGCGCGGCGGGCACCGGTGACGGCAACGACCAGGACGCAGGGCTCGGCTGACTTATTCCGCCAGGCGTGCCGGGTGCTGTGCTGGACTAGGACGCCGCCGGCCGGCGGGATGTAGGTGCGCGGCTGCGCCGCCTGCTCAGCTGACCGGTTACCGCCGGACCTGGTGGCCGGCTGCCCGCAGCACCGCGCACGCCTCATCCAGCCGGTCGGCCGGGACGAAGACGAGGTCGCCGTCGTAGCCCGAAACCACCCAGACCGACACGCCGCCGGCCGCCAGCGGCGCCACGATCGCGCTCAGCATCCCCGTCGCCTGCACGTCATGCGCCGCGTCGCCGTTCCACAGCGCCGACCACGCATCGCGGCCGGCGTCGTCGCGCCGCATCACCGTGCATCCGTCCGGACCGAACACGACGGCGAGGACGTCCGCGCGCGGGACAACCTCGGTGACATCGGCCGGGCGGTCAAGAACGTAGGAACCGTCGAGCACCCGCAGCGTCTGATGGCTGGGCCCGGACATCGTCAGGCCCTCCCGTCGCGCTCGCCACTGCGGGCGAGGCTCTGGAGTTGCCAGGAGTGCACGTCACCCACCCAGTCCCAGCCAGGCTTGGCCGAGAGGCCGATCCGCGGGTCGCTGGGAACCTGGGCGTCACGCACGGCATCCACGTACGCCCCGTCCTGGTCGATCCGCGCGCGTACCTGATCAGCTCCGCCAGTGGAACCGTGCCCGGGGATCAGCACATCGACGTCGCCCGCCACGCCCTCGAGCAGCCGCAGCGCGGCGAGGTAGTCCTCGATGGGGTCAGCGGTGCCGTTCAGGTCGAGCATCGGAATCAGGACGTCAGAGAGCATGTCGCCGGCGGCGAGAACCCCGCGGTCCTCGATCAGCAGCGCCGCATGGCCCGGGGCGTGTGCCTGGTGCTCGATGATCCGGACCCGGGGGCCGTCCCACGGGATCTGCGCCGTCCCGGCGGGCAGGCCGGTGATGAGGCCGAGCAGGTCCAGCGGCACCTGCTTGGCGATGTCCTGCGGTATCAGCTGGGCGGCGATGCGGGCCTTCGCACCCGGGTCCGACAGCCGGTCCCGGGCAAAGGCCGCCCCGCGGGCCGTGCCGTAACGGGGCGCATCGCCGAACCGGGCGTCCCAGAGCAGGTGATCCCAATGCGGATGGGTGGAAAATCCGGCCACGACGGGCTGGCCGAGCTCGCCAAGGTCCTTCGCGAGGTCGGCCAGCTCGGAGCCGAGCACGCCGGGGTCGACGAGCAGCACGCCAGCCCGGCCCTGCACGACGACGGCGTTGCTCTGGCAGAACTCGCTCTGGTGGACCAGCACACCGTCGGCAACCTGCGTCAGCACGGGCGGCTCCTTCCGCTTGTAGCTTGCAACCGCTTCTCGAGACCGTAGTACGTAGCGATAGCAGATTGCAACCAGTTAAGGCCGAGCCGGCCAGCAGGCGCGCCCATCCGTCGGCGATGGTAGGGAAAACACCCGCATACGACGGCGGCAAACCGCATTCCCCCTGCCTGGCCGACGGCCGTACCGTTTCGGCAAGAGCTGACGGGACGCCCGGAGGACATGATGGCCATAGACAGCCAGGCTGAGATCGCCGCCTCAGTAGGCGCCCTGCAAGACCTCGGCCCCGGCTACGACCAGGCTCTGGCCGAGGGGCTGGTGGAGCGCATCGGCGCGGACATCGACAAGCGGATCGCGGCTCAGATCGGCGAGCGGGTCACGGCGGAGGTGGACAGCCGCGTCCTGACCCAGCTGGACCGGTACGCCGGATGCAGGCACCAGCGCCGCCGGGCCAAGCGGATGGCCAGGGACGAACGACGAAAGATCCGGGCCGAACGGGTGGACCAGTCCGCCCGGCAATCCTTCCTGCTGGCCGTGGGGTCAATGGCGACCGCCCTGTTCGTGACCGCGATCGTGCTCACGGCATCGCCGGGTATCGCCGCCATCATGCTCATGGCCTTCATCTGGGTCATCGTCGGCGCCGTCAACGTGGCCCACACCATGCGCAAGCGCCCGCCCCAGTAGCCGTCGGCGGCCGGTCACGCTCCGGACAGCCCGGCGGCCTTCAGGGCCAGCGCGCGGGCCCGCTCGATGTCGTAGTTCTTGCGGGTGACCAGCTTCTGCGCGAACAGGCCGCCGCCGGACTGCAGGTTCGTCACCTGATGCCAGCCGCCGAGCGCGTCCGCCGTGAGGTCGCGGATGGCGTGGAACAGCTTGGACCGGTGCCGCACCATCGTGCTGAAGTTGGCCGCGCCGTGATACTTGGCCACGTTGGTGAACATGTCGTCCGGGTAGTAGTAGCCCTCCGGCGTCGCGTGGATCATCATCTCGTCGATCTTCTCGCGCACGTGCGGGACCCGGCTCAGGCCGTTGGCCTCGGCGATCAGGCTGGCCAGCCCGACCAGCTCGTCGGCCTGGGGAACCATGAAGGACACCCCGCCGAGCCGCTCCGACAGGCCCAGCGAGTGCGCGAACACCGCGGCGTGGGCGAGCCGACCGGCACCGCGCAGGCGATGGCGTAGTCGGGTTTTATGAATGTGATGCCTACGTCATATCTGTGAGCGCGCCCTTGTCAGGGCTCGCTGCGGCCTGCTTGCGCGCGGCCGCGTTCGGTCACCGCGGCGCGGCGGCGGCCGGTCTCGGCCAGGTCCAGGCCGGACTGGCTCCAGGCCCGGGCCGTGCGTTCCTCTACGGCGTAGCCGCCGGCCACCACCTCGGCCTCGGTCTGGCGGTAGGAGGCGAGCAGGGCCTGCACGGCCCGCGCGTCGTTGCCCGCGATGGCGGTGGCGATCTCGCGGGCCCGGGTGAGCAGGTCCGCGTGCGGCACCACCTCGCTGACCAGCCCGGCCGTGAGCGCCTGGTCAGCGGGCAGGAAGTCGCCGGTGAAGCTCATCTGGCGGGCCCGGGACCGGCCCACCGCGAGCGGCAGCAGGACGGACAGTCCCCAGCCGGGCAGCACGCCGACCCGGGCGTGGGTATCGGCGAAGACAGCCCGGTCGGAGCAGATGACGATGTCGCAGTTGAGCACCAGCTCGAGCCCGCCGGTGACGGCGGCGCCGTTCACCGCCGCGATGACCGGCTTGCTGACCGGCGCCCACGGCCCGGTCCCGCCGGACGCCGCCGCGCGCAGGACCGACGTCTGCTGGCCTAGCTCCTTGAGGTCCACGCCGGCACAGAAGGCCGGGTCGGCGCCGGTCAGGATGACCGCGCGGACCTCGTCGTCGATCTCGACGGTGGCCATCGCCTCGCCGAGGCGGGCCAGCAGCTCGCCGCTGATCGCGTTGCGGGACGCGGGCCGGTTGAGCGTGACCGTGGCGACCGGGCCCTCGACGGTCAGCCGGACGACGGGTTCAGTCATCGGGGGCGCTCCTCGAAGGGCCGGTCGGCGTACGGGTCGCGGTCGCGGGGCAGGCCGAGGACGCGCTCGCCGATGATGTTGCGCTGGATCTCGCTGGTGCCGCCGGCGATGCTCAGGATCTTGCCGGACAGGAAGTCGTGCACCGCGCCGGCCGCGTTCTCGTCGGAGGCGTCCCAGGCGATCGCGTCGCCGGGCTCGGCCTCGGTCGCCAGCAGGCCGAGGGTCACCTCGAGCTGGGCGTGGGTGAGCTTGCGAATGGACCCCTCGGCGCCGGGCTCGGCTTTCCCGAGCGCGGCAAAGGCCCGTACCGTGGCCATCTGCAACGCCCGTTCGGTAATAAAGGCCTGCATGATCCGGTCGCGCAGCACGGGGTCGGCCCAGGCCCCCGTCTGCCGGGCCCGGCTGGCGATCGCGTCGGCCTGGCCGGGCCCGACGCCGGGCCGGCCGGACAGCCCGCTGCGCTCCTGCATCAGCGTGCTGATGCCGACCGACCAGCCGAGGCCTTCGGGGCCGAGCCGGTCGGTGTCCGGCACCTCCACGTCGGTGAAGAACACCTCGCCGAACTCGGAGCCGCCGTTGAGCTGGCGCAGCGGCCGGACCTCGACGCCGGGGCTGTGCATGTCGAGCAGGAAGTAGGTGATGCCGCGGTGCTTGGGCTGGGACGGGTCGGTGCGCGCCATCAGCAGGCCGAAGTCGGCCCGGTCGGAGTAGGAGCTCCACACCTTCTGCCCGTTGACCACCCAGTGGTCGCCGTCCTTCACCGCCCGGGTGCGCAGGGAGGCCAGGTCCGAGCCCGCGCCGGGCTCGGAGAACAGCTGGCACCAGCGATGCTCGCCCAGGGCGAGCGGCGGCAGGAAGCGCTGCTTCTGCTCGTCGGTGCCCCACTCGATGATCGTCGGCCCGGCCAGCGCCAGGCCGATGAACTCGTCGGCCGGCCGGTCCGCGCGCAGCCGGGTGAGCTCGTCGGTGACGACGGCAGCCGCGGCGGCGGCCAGCCCGAGGCCGCCGTACTCGGCCGGCCAGCCCGGCGTGGCCAGGCCGGATTCGCCGAGCTCGGCGTACCAGGCCCGGGCGACGGCCTGGTCGGCGAGGATGCGGGCGAGCGCGGCCTGGTCGCCGTCGAGGGCGGCCCGGCGCCACGGCGCGGGCAGGTGGTCCTCCAGCCAGCTCCGGACCCGGGCGCCCAGCGCATCCAGGTCCCCTGAGGCCAGTCCGGTGAGGTCGATCGGCATCTCAGATCCCCGTCCCGATGATCGATTCGAGCTGGTGGCGGTGCTCCCGCGGTGTCCGCAGCACGGCGGCGTCGGCGCGGGCCCGGCGCAGGTACCGGTGTGCGTGGTGTTCCCAGGTGATCGCCATGCCGCCGTGCACCTGGATGGCGTCCAGCGCCGTCTCCAGGTAGGCCTCCGAGCAGTACGCCCCGGCGACCGCGGCGCCGAGCCCGGCCGCGTCCGAGCCGGGTGGCTGCCAGGCGGCCCAGGCCGCCGCGGCCGAGGCCAGCTCGGTGCGGGCCGCCATGTCAGCCAGCCGGTGCTTGACACCCTGGAACTTGCCGATGGGCTGGCCGAACTGGACCCGGGTCTTGGCGTACTCGACCGCGGCGTCGAGCAGGGCCCGGCTCCCGCCGACCTGCTCGGCGGCGAGGAAGGTCGTGCCAGCTTGCAGAGCGCGCTCCACCGCGGCCCAGCCCTGGCCGGCTTCACCGACCCGGCGGGCCGGGGCGTCCCGTAGCGTGACCCGGGCCATCGGCCGGGATCCGTCGAGCACCTCCAGCGGCGTGACCTCGACACCGTCGCCTGACTCGGCCAGGAACAGCGAGATCCCGGCGTCCTCGCGGGCGGCGACGACCAGCAGGCCGGCTCCGGCCGCGCTCAGGACCGTCTCTTTGGTCCCGGTCAGGCGTGTGGACCCGGCGACGGTCGTGGCCACGTCTTCGGGCTGCCAGCGGCGGGTGCCTTCGGTGACGGCCAGCGCGGCCACCTTTGTCCCTTCGGCCAGGGCGGCCAGTGCCTCGGCGGCCACGTCACCGCCCGCGGCCAGCAGCGCCTCGGTGGCGAGCACGGCCGAGGCGAGCAGCGGGCCGCCGACGACGGCCCGGCCGAGTTCCTCGGCCGCGATGGCCAGCTCCAGCCGGGAGAACCCGGAGCCGCCGTGCTCCTCGGGGATCACGAGGCCGGGCAGGCCCAGTTCATCGGTCCAGGTGCGCCACAGCTCGCGTTCCCTCTGCTCCTGCGAATCCGGCGAGGGAGCGCAGGCCAGCGGCGCGCGGGACTCGGTCAGCTTACGCACCACCGCGCGGAACTCCTCGTGCTCCGCGGTCCAGTGGAAAGGTGCCGCATCGGCGGGGTCCGCGTTCATGGAACCGACCCAATCTTTTACCGACAGCGATGTCAACCGGGCCGTGATCTGCTGGCCCGGCACGACCGGCCGCTGTGCCAGGCCCTCGCGCGATTCGACGGCCTGCTCGACCGGGTCTCGAAAGCCGGCGGCCCCTGCGTCATCACGCACGGCGAGCCGCACCCCGGCAACCTGCTGCGCACCCGGACCGGATTGCGCCTGATCGACTGGGACATGACCGCGCTGGCCCGGCCCGAGCGAGACCTATGGCGGGTGATCTCAGATGACCAGGACGCCGCACGGTACTCGCAGCTGACCGGGCGGACGGTCAGCCAGGACGCACTGGCACTGTACCGGCTGCGCTGGGACCTCGACGACATAGCCGGATTCCTGGCCCAGATCCGCAGTCCGCACCAGCAGACGACGGACACACTCGAGTCCTGGACCGAACTCCAGAAAACCCTGGAAACAATCACGCGATAACGCAACCAGCGGCAACAGTGGCAGTTGCGTCTTCGCTGATGATGATCTGGTATTTCAGCACATAGACGCGGTAAGGAGCCGGTGACAGGCGCTGTCAGGAAAGCGCTGGCGGGTCGCTGGCCGTGCAGATCTCCCAAAATGCCTCGGCCAGTTCGCGTGCTTCGGGGAGGCCGCGTTCGGTGATGGTGTCGATCACCTCGCGAGCCCGCCAATAGTTCGACGGGACCAGCCGCCCGGAGGTCACGGCTTCCAGCGCGGTGCCCGCAGCCTCGTCGTGCCGCCCGGCCGCGATCAGCGCAAGCGACAGGTCCAGCCGGGCTGAGGCGGCACGGCGTGGACGGGGCGGCCCGTCAACGGCTGATTCCAACCGGGCGAGCACTTGCCGGGCGATCGGCTCGGCGCCCGGGTCGCCGAGCCAGGACAGCGTCGTCGCCGCGTAGGCCTGGGACTTGGCAGGGTCGTATCGGTAGTGATGCTCGGGCGCGTCCGGCGGCGGCAGCGGTGAGACGAGCTTCTCGACGCGGGCCAGCGCGGCCCGTGTCTCGGTTCCCGCGCCCAGCCGCGCCCAGGCCCGGCCTTCCTGGGCGGTGGCTTGGATGAAGGCGCTGCCCTCACGCGGCGCGACCTGCCGGGCGGCCCGGGCGATGTCGGCGGCCTGCCGGTAGTCGCCGTTGGTGAGCACCTGCCATGCCTGGGTCTCCAGGCACCAGCCGGCGATCTCCGCGTGGCCGGTCTCGCGCGCCAACTGCGCGGCCGTGCGCAGGTGAGCGGCAGCGGCGTGATCTTTATGCAGGTCGATCAGGCAGGTGGCGGCCAGCAGGGAAAGCCGCGCGCCGGTCACCAGCAGGCGCCGCTGCTGGGCTAGCGTGGCCCGGGCGTCCAGCAGACCGCCGACATACCCCAGATGCGCCCGCACCCGGCCGAGTAGCTCACCGGGAGGAGTGCCAGGGTAGGCAATGGCGAGGTCGTCGACGGCCAGCTCCAGCCGCTCGATCACGTTGTTCCCCACGTCGCTAGCCCCGGCACGGCGGGCCAGTTCCAGCGCGGCGATCTCGTCGTCAGCGGCCAGGATATCCAGCTCGCGAACCCCCAGGCCGCGCGCCTGCATCAGGCGCGCCAGCTCCATCCCGAAAGCACTCATGCCGTCTGTAACCGATCCCGCCTGCGCTCGCATCGCCGTTGCCTGTATGCCGTTCCCGGCCATACGGGCAACACCTTCCAGGCTACGCCGCGCCCGCAGTTAACTCCCTGTGTTCACACCCACACGCCAAGCAGAAAGAAAGCCGGATGACGGGGCAGGCAACAGGAGATATGACCGAGGCGCCTACGGCGCAGGCGACTGAACTGGTCCCGCCTTACCAGTGCACCTTCCCCGGCCGAGCCGACCAGCTCAGCCAGGTACGCCGCGAGATCGCGGGCTATCTGGAGGACTGCCCGGTTGCCGACGACATGGTCCTGATCGCGGACGAGCTGGCCGCCAACGCCATCGTGCACAGCCGGTCTAAGGGTGGCACCTTAAGCGTCCGCTGCCAGCTGTCCCCCCGGACGGCTCGGATCGAGGTCGAGGACATGGGCGGCCCCTGGCGGCCCCGCCACTGCGATGATCGGCCCCACGGGCTTGACATCATCGAGGCACTTACCGGCCCAGACGGGTGGGGAATTCGGGTAACCAGCACTGGCGGACGAACGTCCTGGGCCAGGCTCACGTGGTGAGCATCGGCGCCTGAAAGTCACATGAAACGGCCGCCGGTCACTTCCATGACGGTGCCGGTCATGTAGGAGGACAGGTCGGAGGCGAGGAACAGGGCCACGGTGGCCACCTCGGACGGCTCGCCGGCGCGGCCCATCGGGATCTCGGCCATCTTCTGGTCCCAGGCTTTCTGCGGCATGGCCTCGGTCATGGCGGAGCGGATGAGGCCGGGCTGGATGGCGTTGACCCGGACGCCGTGGTGGGCCATCTCCTTGGCGGCGGCCTTGGTCAGGCCCACGATGCCGGCCTTGGCGGCCGAGTAGTTGGTCTGGCCGACCATGCCGACCTTGCCGGACAGGGAGGAGATGTTGACGATCGCGCCGGACTTGCGCTCGCGCATGATGGCGGCGGCCAGGCGGGTACCGTTCCAGGTGCCCTTGAGGTGCACGTTAATGACGGTGTCGAACTGGTCCTCGGTCATGGTGCGCATGGTGGCGTCCCGGGTGATCCCGGCGTTGTTGACCATGATGTCCAGTGAGCCGAACGTGTCCACGGCCCCCGTCACCAGTGCCTCCATCTCGGCCGCGCTGGTCACGTCGCAGCGCGCCACGGCCGCGACGTCGGCGCCGCCGAGTTTGGCCGCCGCGGCCTGGGTCGCCTCCAAGTCGAGGTCGCCGAGGACGACCCGCGCGCCTTGCCCGACGAACACCTCCGCGATCGCGAAGCCGATGCCCTGCGCGCCGCCGGTGATGACCGCGGTCTTCCCGTCGAGAATCGCCACGACTGCCTTCCTTTCCGACTCGCCCGGGTTGGTCGTGCTAGCCGTACCAGAACCCGGGTGACGTCACGATCGACCCGGCAGTGCCGGCGCGAGCAGCACCGAGACATGAAAACTACTCGCGATCCAGACGTCATCTTCATCAGCGACAATCACATTATGAACGGGTCGGCCCGCTCACCACTGCGGCACGTCCTGCGAGCGCCGTTCTCCCCGCGTGCCTGGGCTGAACTGGCCTACGCCGTCGTCAGCGCCCTGTTCGCCGTGTGCGCTCTGATCTTCATCGTGCCCACGCTGGTCAACGGCCCGATGTGGGCGCTGTCCGCGCCCGGCGTGCGCAAGCTCGGCGCGGCGGCAGCCTGCGCGGGCTGGCCGAACGGGTCCGCACCGTCGACGGCCGCATCGAGATCGACAGCCCGGCCGGCGGCCCCACCGCAGTGACCGTGGAACTGCCGTCGCGCGCCTGACGTGCACACTCCCATGCGCATCGTCATCGCTGAGGACTCCGCCGCGATCATCCGGGCACCGCCATCCTGGTGTTCTCGCAGTACGTCGAGACCCGCTACGCGGCCGACCTGCTCAGCTCGCGCTCGGGCGGGGTCGGCGATCCCGGCGGATCAGGTCGGCGGCGCGCTCGGCCACCAGCATGACGGTGATCACCGGGTTGACCGAGGGAATGGTGGGGAACACCGACGCGTCGGCGACCCGCAAGCCGGGCACGCCGCGCACCCGCAGCTCCGGGTCGAGCACGGCGAGCGGGTCGTCGGCGGCGCCCATCCGGCAGGTGCCGCTGACGTGGTAGACGGTCTGGTGGGTCGCCCGGGCCAGAGCCGAGATGTCAGTGTCCGATGTGGCCCGCGGGCCTGGGAAGATCTCGCGCCGTAGCTTCGAGGCCATCGGCTCGGATTCGCCGATCCGGCGGGCGGCGCGCACCGCGGCGACCAGGACGGCCTCGTCGACCCGGTCCGGGTCGGTGAAGTAGCGGTAGTCGATAGCCGGACGGTCCTCCGGGTCGGCGCTGGTGATCCAGACGCGGCCGCGGCTGCGGGGCTTGGATACGTTCGGCGCGATCGCCACGTAGTGCGGCGGCATCTCGGTGCCGTAAGCGACCACGTGGTCCACCCACGCCTCCACCGGGAAGTGCATGGTGATGTCGGGCCGGGCCGCGTCCGGCGTCAGCCGGAGCAGCGCCCCGGCGTCCCAGCCGGTGGCGCAGACCGGCGGCGG
>JAICWX010000569.1 GCA_025934635.1 Streptosporangiaceae bacterium
CCGAAACCGACAGGTCAGGCATCGGACGGCGCGCATCGTTGGGAAGTACGCCTTACCCGCGACCTTGGGCCACATAGCGTCGACTTCCGCGCGGCAACTAACGAGGTGGTTGGAGTGGCAGCTGTTAGCGGCCACGTTGTCTGCACATGGTTCGGCCGCGTTCGGTGTGCATGTTCTGGCAGGTTTTGGCGGTGATGGTGCCGGCTGGCGACTGGGGGTCAGGCTGTGTGGTTGCCGGGGTGATCGCGGCTGTTGAGGAGCCGGGCGAGCACGTCGATGACCTCGAGTAGCAGCGCGTCGGTCTTGGCTTGCTGGCCGGCGTCGCGCTGGGCGTGGTAGCTGGCGACGAGCCGGTCCCATCGGGCAGCGGCGTGCTGCTCGTGTTCGGCGGCCTGGTGGCCGGCTTGGTAGCCGGCCCGCCACCAGCGCAGTGCCTCGGCGCGGGTGATGGCCTGGCCGGGGGGCTGGCGCCGGTCAGTCCCGGGTGAGTTCGGCGACGGCTTTCTTGGCGCAGGCATCGTCGACGAGGTCCTGCCCGGTGGCTGCGGCGGCGATGAGCGCGGCGGTGGCGGCGTTGTTCAGCGCGCGGGGCAGGCCGGAGGAGACGCGGTGCAGCCGGGCGACGGCGTCATCAGCGAACAGGGGTTCTTCCCGCCCGGCCAGTGCCATGTGATGGCGCAGGTAGGCCGCTGATTCGGCCAGGTCCATCGGCTTGATCGCGTACCGGGTGGCGATCCGCTGGTCCAGGGCGGCGAAGGTGCCCATGCGCAGCTGACGGGCCAGGGTGGGCTGGCCGACCAGGATCCCGGCGAACGGGCTGGCGCTGTCCATCTCCGCGTTGGTCATCAGCCTCAGTTCCTCCAGCTGGTCAGGCTGCATCAAGTGCGCCTCGTCGATCACGATTACCACCATCCGGTGCCGCTCCTCGGCTTCGGCGGCGAGCAGGTCAGCGGCCTGGGCCATCAGCTCGGCTTTGAGGTAGCGCGGCTGGGCACCCAGCGCCCGGACCACCTGCACATACAGGCCCCTGGTGCCGAACGCGGGATTGGCGACATAAATAACCTGGTGCCGGGTCGGGTCCAGCCCGGCGACCGCGGCGCGCACGGCCACCGTCTTGCCGGCCCCCACGTCCCCCGTGATGACGCCGAGCAGGGCCTCGCCGATGCAGAAGCTGATCCGGGCGGTTGCCTGGGCGTGGGCCTGACGGGCGAACAGGTCCCCGGCGGCGATCGCCTTCCCGAACGGGGTGCGGGCCAGCCCGAAGTGCGCGGCCCACGCCGCCCGGCTAGCCATCGCCGTCCTCCTCGTCCTGCACGCCGGGGAGCTGGGTGAAGTCGATCGCCGCGCCGGTGCCGGCTTGCTCGTCGTGCGCGGCGGCGACCATGCCGAGGTAGTCAATCCCGGTCGGGTCCGCGGCCGGCGGCGGAGCCGGGGCGACAGCCTTGTGGACGTGATGGCTGATGACGAACGGCACCGCGGCCCCGGCCGGCCGCCCGTCCAGGAACACGTCGATCACCGCCAGGTTCTCCGGGTCATACCGCAGCTCGACGCGCCGGCCGACGAGAGCGGGATCGACGGAGTAGGAGTTGCCGTCCAGCGGCACGGTCGCGACCCGGGTCACCCGGCGGGTCACCGACCACCGGAACGCTTCCCGGACCAGGGACGGGTCTGCCTGCCGGTGCGGTCCGCCGGCCTGGAACCGGTCGACCGGCGCCTGCCCGGTCTCGGCGTGCACCCGCCGGTTGGCGACCTGCTCAGCCCACGCCGCGAACCAGTCGTTGAGCTGGTCCAGCGACTCGATCCCGTGATGGACCGCCTCGGCCAGGAACGCTTCCCGGATATACCGGTTCGCCCTTTCCTGCTTTCCCCGGCCCTGCGGCGAGTACGGCTTACTGTGGATCAGGCGGATGCCGAGCACCGCGCACGTCCGCGCCAGCCACGCATTGGCGAACGGCGCCCCGTTGTCTGCATACAGAATGTCCGGGATGCCCCGTTTTGTGATCGCGCGGCGGAGCAGTTCCTGGCAGATGCGGGCGTTCTCCCGGTCATAGAACCGGCCGTCGACCAGCAGCCGGCTATGGTCATCGACGATCAGGAACAGCCGGGCCCGCGCCGACCCGTCCCGTTTCGGGTACGGCACCCACGGCCCGACCAGCACATCGGTCACCCACCGTTCATTCGCCCGCTCCGCTTCATATCTCCCGTAAGCCTTCGGGGCTGCCTTGAGCGCGGCCCGGTGCAGCCCGGCGCGGCGCAGCTGCCCGCTGACGGTCCGCTCGGCGACCCGCACCCCATGCCGGTGAAACAGGATCGAGGCGATCTGCGCCGCGGACCGGCCCGGCAGCTCCAGCCGCAGCGCGGCGGCCTCCCCGAACAGCTCCGGCATCGCCCGCACCTTCCCGGTATCGGATCGCGGCGACGGGCGCAGCCCATCCACCCCGCCGGCCCGCCACGCGCGCAGCCACCGGTCGATCGTGCCGCGCGAGTACCGCCGCATCGTCCCGTCCGGGTGCGCATGCTGGCGCGCGGCGACCGCCCGCACCACGCTGCCGCGCTCGCCGCCGGCCAGCCTCGGGTTCGCGGCCTCGGCGATCACCGCCCACCGGTGCAGCGCGATCTCCTGCCGCATCTTCTCATCCATCACGCTCGCCCCTTCCATCCCCGGAGCAGGACGCCTGCGCGTCACTGGCTCCTGGGAGGCATGAAACGCCGCGCGCCGATGATCAGGAAGGGCGAGGACGCGTTGGCGGCCAGCAGGCTCCCGCCGGTCACCGCGCAGGCGAACCGCCACCGGCCCAGCACCGCCCAGCCCGGCAGCCCGGCCGCCGCCGTGAACGCCGCCCCGACCGCGGCGACAGCGAACCGGCACCGGTCCGGCAGCGGCCGCACCACCTCCCCGCCCAGCTCGACAGCCAGCGCCGAGAAGCTCACCGCCAGCTCCTGGGCCCGAGCCGCGAACCGGCGGACCCATCCCCGCGCCGTGGTATGCGGCACCCCCGCCACGGCCGCCGCCCGGCGCACCCCGCACGAACCGGCCGCGACCTGCCCGATCACCGCCCCCGCTGACTCGGCCGCATCCAGCCGCCGCACCAGGACGAACGCCGGCAGCAGCGCATGAGTCACCCCGCAGCCGCAGCACCGGACCCGCCGGATGAAGATCTTACGTTCCCGCGCCTGCCAGCGGACATGCCGCCAGTAACCCGACCAGAACACCACCCGCGACAAGCACGACGGGCACCGCGGCCGCGGCACCTTCACCGCCCGTCCCGACGACGCGTACGCATCGACCGTCAGCGGGCACGGCCATACCATGGACATGGCGAAACACCGCCTCAGATCCCTTCTCGCGACAGGCCGTCAAACCAGGCGAGGAGGGATCTCTGCGTAAGTGACAGATCCACCACAATCCTGAACCGCGACAGGCAAACCCGCAGCCCGCATCACCAAAGAACGCGACCGTAGCCCCACCGAAGATGCTCAGCCAATCACGCCGTCAACACCTGGTCACCACGATCACGGACCTCCGCGAGGCCCCCGCGGCGGCGCCCGCGGCGGCATATCACCGAAGATGGGAGCACGAGGCAGCGAACGCCCAGCTCAAG
>JAICWX010000505.1 GCA_025934635.1 Streptosporangiaceae bacterium
CCTCGACCGCCCGGCGTTAGGGGCGGGCCGCCCGCCGGGCGGCCGCGCGCTACCGGCGGGCACGAGCGGCCGCCGGTAGGCTTCGGCAATGAGCAACCTCGTGATCCCGGCCGAACTCAAGCCGAGGGACGGCAGGTTCGGCAGCGGTCCGACGAAGATCCGCCCGGAGCAGCTGGCCGCCCTGGCGGGCCCGGGCGCCGCCTACCTCGGGACGTCGCATCGCCAGCCGCCGGTCAGGTCGCTGGTCCAGCGGATCCGCGGTGGCCTGGCCGAGCTCTTCGGCCTGCCTGCCGACTACACGGTGGCGCTCGGCAACGGCGGCAGCAGCGCGTTCTGGGAGATGGCGACGTTCGGGCTGATCCGCGAGCACTCACAGCACCTGGTCTTCGGCGAGTTCTCGGCTAAGTTCGCGGCGCTGGCCGGCCGCGCCCCGTGGCTGTCCGAGCCGTCCGTGCTCGAGTCGCCGCCCGGCACCCACCCGGGGCCGGAGGCGGACCCGCGGGTCGATAGCTACGCGCTGACCCACAACGAGACCTCCACCGGGGTGGCGATGCCGGTACGCCGGGTCCGGGGCGCCGACCCGGGGGCGCTGCTCCTGGTGGACGCGACCAGTGCCGCGGCCGGCCTCCCGGTCCGGGCCGACGAGTTCGACGCGTACTACTTCGCCCCGCAGAAGGGCCTCGGCTCGGACGGCGGCCTGTGGCTCGCCCTGATGTCGCCGGCCGCGGTCGAGCGAGTCCACGAGATCGCCGCGAGCGGCCGGTACATCCCCGACTTCCTCTCGCTGCGGATCGCCCTGGAGAACTCGGCCCAGGACCAGACCTACAACACGCCCGCCGTGGTGACGCTGTTCCTGCTGGCCGAGCAGATCGAATGGATGCTCGAACATGGCGGCCTGTCCTGGACCACCGCCCGGACGGCGCGCTCGGCTGCCATACTGTATACGTGGGCGGAAAAGGCGGCCTTCGCGGACCCGTTCGTCGCCGATCCCGCGCAGCGCTCGCAGGTCGTGGGCACGATCGACATCACCGGTGACCTGTCCGCTGACGACATAGCGGCGGTCCTGCGGGCGAACGGCATCGTCGACACCGAGTCCTACCGCAAGCTCGGCCGTAACCAGCTCCGGATCGGCATGTTCCCCTCGGTCGACCCGGCGGACATCGAGGCGCTGACCGCCTGCATCGACTACGTGGCCGAGCGGGTTGCCGGTCAGCAGCCCGGGTAGCAGGCAACTGACGGGCAGGTGGCTAACGGATGATCGAGCCGATCAGTACCGTAAGCACCAGGAGCACGAGCACGGCCGGAAGCAGCCATCGGGGCAGCCGGTTCACGAGGACAGCCTACAAACCGGCAGACGAGACGAGATCCGAGGTGGGTCCATGGGCGACAACGCTCGCCGGGCAGACGTGCTGAGCGGCCCCGGCCATTCCTCGCGGGCCGGTTTAGTCCCGAAGACCCGCCGGGCGCGGGAGGGGATCGAGCGGGCCCCTGGATCAGCCACCGCTTCGGGGGACCTCATGCGGCTCTTCGTGGCCATCGCCCCGCCCTCGGCCGTGCTCGACGAGCTCGACGCCTGGGTGCAGCCATTCCGGGCCCGGCGGCTCGACCTGCGCTGGACGAACCGGGTGGCCTGGCACGTCACCCTGGCTTTCCTGGGCCAGGTCAGCGAGCCGGCCACGGCCGGGCTGCTGCCGCGCCTGTCCGATGCCGCCCAGCGGCATCAGCAGGTCACGCTGGCGTTCGCCGGCGCGGGTGCCTTCCCGTCCCCCGAACGGGCGAACGTGCTGTGGAGCGGCCTGTCCGGTGACTGCGAGGCGCTGGCCGAGCTGGCCGAGTCGGTCGCGGCCGGCGCCAGCTGCGCGGGCGCGTCGCCGCCCGACCGGGGCCGCCGCTTCCAGCCGCACCTGACCCTGGCCCGGTGCCGGATGGCCGCCGACGTCACCGGGCTGGTGACCGCGCTCAGCCCTTACCAGGGCCAGCTCTGGACGGCGGACCGCCTGCACCTGGTCCGCAGCCGCCTGGGCTCCACCGAGTCGCCGCGGTACGTCTCGGTGGCCAGCTGGCCACTGCGGACGCCGCCGATCGCAGCGGGATAAGCCCGGGTCACGTCGACTGGCTGAGTTTCTCCAGGACCGGCACGGCCGCCCGGAGCGCGGCCCGTTCCTCGGCCGTCAGCTCGGCCAGCCGCCGCGCCAGCCAGGCGTCCTTGCGCCGCCGGACGCGCTGGACGACCCCGCGCCCTTCCTCGGTGACGGTGAGGATCACCTGGCGCCGGTCGGTCGGGTGCGGGGAGCGCAGCACCAGGTTGCGCTTCTCGAGCACGGCGATGACGCGGGTCATCGACGGCGGCTGCACCTTCTCGTGGTCGGCCAGCTCGCCCGGGGTCATCGCCTGGTGCACTTCCAGCGCGGACAGCGCCGCCAGCTGGGTCTCGGAGAGCACCGCCTCGGTCAGGCCCGCGGCGGTGCGCTGAGCGCGCAGGCGCCGCGCCAGCCGGCTCACCGAAATCCGGAGCTCGGTGGCCAGTCCGGCATCGGTCCTGGTCAGGGTAGCTGTCATCATCGGTTACCTTCGTCGGCCGACCTGGGAGGCGTCCCTCCAGCCTAGGGCGTGGACTTAAGTACATCACGCTCGCCGCATTCGTGGAGCCAGCCAGCCGGCCGGGCCGGACCCGGTGGCCGGCGGCCGCGTGCGGGCCGCTCCGGGACCTCGTAGCCTGGGGGGATGAAGCTGACCCGCGAGCGGGCGGAGCGCCCCTCACCGCCGCCGCCGCTCGAGGCCGATGACGTGCTGGTCGTCCGGGTCATCACGGCCGGGTGGGCGGTCGCGCTGGTGGTCCTGCTCATCGTCCGCGGCAGCCTTCCGGCCGGCGAGCGCTGGTGGGTGTGGACCTGCGTGGGCGGGCTGGCCTTCGGCATCTTCGGGCTGTGGTACATCCCCCGGCTCAAGCGCGGCCGGGCGCGGGCCGCGGCCGTCCGGTCCGGCGAGGGCGGGGTGGCGGACGAGGACGAGGAGACGGGCGGGGACGGAGGCGCTCAGTCGGCCCCGCGGGACAGCGGCTCGAACACGGTCTCCTCGACCGAGACCCCGGGCAGGTCGACGAGGTCGTAGCCGAATTCGTCGATGACCGGGGCCAGCGCGCGCGCGGTCACCGCGTCGGCCATCGCCTCGGAATGCGCTCCGCAGCCGTGGTCGGCCGAGACCACCCGGCCGTCGTCCGGCGCGTACTCGTTCCCGCAGGCGCCGAAGAGGTGGCCGAGCTCCCCGCTCAGCGGGATGAAGAAGCCGCAGCTGACGCAGTGCGCGGGCGCCGCGTGCGCGAGCGGCGTCCGCGGGCCGTGCTCGCTGTCGTACCAGCGCTCGGACGCGTCATCGCGGCCGATGGCGGACAGCACCCGCGAGCGCCCGGGGGCCGGAAGCTCCGACGGCTCGCCGGGGCCCTTGTCCTCGTCCGCGGCCTCGGCGCTGAACCAGTCGATAACCGCGTCGTCGCCCTCGAGCACCACCAGCGGGACCAGCCGCTCGTCGTCGGGCGGCGCGGGCAGCAGGTCCCCGACGCCCAGGTCACCCGGCCGCAGCCGGTCCTGCCAGGGCACCCAGTCCGGCGCGAGCAGCGCCCCCTGGCCGGGCAGCAGTACCGTCTCGCTGACCGTCACCACCTTGGCCCGGGGCGCCCGGACGACCGTGACCGCCCACCGCCAGCCGGTGTAGGCCGGGTCCGCACTGTTGAACAGGTGGGTGACGATGCGCTCACCCTCGGCCTGCACGCCGACGTGGTCGCCTACAGCGGCGGCGCCGGTGACGGCGATGACGGCGTCCCGCGCGAGGTCGACAGCCTCTGCGCAGGCCTGGTCTGGTTCCCTGGTGCGGGTACGGGTCGGACTCACGGCTACCAATTCTCGCTCGTGGCGCGGAGTGTCGGGTGCGGGTACCAAGGCCCCAGGTCGCCGCACTGGCCGACACCAACAATACTGGGTACATGCGGCTGTCCGAGGCGATGCGGCGAACGGGAGGCGCAGCCCGCGCCACCGGCGGCGCGTTCCGCTCCGGCGGCCGCCGCACCGGCGGTGCCGTGCACCGGATCACCGGCGCCTCGGGGGCCGGGCGGACCGGCCTGTCCACGCTCATCGAGCTGACCGCGGCCGGCGGGGCCGCGGACGCGTTCGTCGCCGTATCGCTGGCCGGGACGATCTTCTTCAGTACCTCGGTGGACCAGGCCCGCGGCCGGGTCGTGCTCTTCCTGCTGGTGACGATGGCGCCGTTCGCGGTGCTGGCGCCGTTCATCGGCCCGGCCCTGGACCGGATGCAGCAGGGCCGGCGCTACCTGCTGGCCGGCACGCTGCTGGCCCGCGGCCTGCTCTGCTGGGGCATGTCGGCCGCCATCAACAGCCCGGTGACGCTGCTGCCGGCCGCGTTCGGCGTCCTGGTGCTGCAGAAGGCCTACGGCGTGGCCCGCGCCTCCGTCACGCCGCGCCTGCTGCCCGCCGAGATCACGCTGGTGACCGCCAACGCGCGGTCGCAGCTCATCGGGCTGACCGCCTCCATGCTCGGCGGGGCGCTGGCGGCCGGCATCCAGGCCACCGCCGGGTCCGCCTGGGTGCTCCGGGCGGGCACGGTGATCTACCTGGCCGGCGTGGCCCTCGCGCTGCGGCTGCCGGAGCAGGTCGACATGCCGCCGGTCCCGTCCCCGGCCGCTTCCGCAGGCCCGCCACCGACCGCTCCCGCAGGCTCGCCCCCGGCAACCCCCGCAGGCTCGCCGCCGGCCGCGGCTGCCCCGACCCGACCCGATTTTTACCCGAACGAGGCTGGCCGGCCCGCCCCCGCCCCCGCCCCCCGCGGCTGGGACGGCAGCCGGGACGGCCGCACCCTGCCCTACGAACCCGCTGCCTTGCCGCGCGGAGCCGCGCCG
>JAICWX010000644.1 GCA_025934635.1 Streptosporangiaceae bacterium
ACTCGATGTTGTGCGAGTCGTGCACCTTGGACAGGTGGTAGAAGGAGCCCGGCTTCTTCGGGTAGAGCATCCGGTCCTTGCGGCCGTTGTGCTCGACCTCCAGCCAGCCTTCCTCGATGTCGATGTTGGGCGTGCCGTAGACGCCCATCGTGCCCAGCTTGACCAGGTGGATGTCCGGGTTGATCTCCGCGATGGCGTACAGCAGGTTGAGCGTGCCGACCACGTTGTTCTGCTGGGTGTAGACCGCGTGCTTGCGGTCGATCATGGAGTACGGCGCGGCCCGCTGCTCGGCGTAGTGGACGACCGCCTCGGGCCGGAAGTCCTCGACGATGTGGTACGTGAACATCGCGTCGGTCAGGTCGCCGACGTACATGCCGATTTTCCTGCCGCTCAGTTCCTGCCAGATCGCGATCCGGTTCCGCAGCGGCTCGATCGGCACCAGCGACTCGACCCCGAGCTCGTCGTCGTAGTGCCTGCGGATGAAGTTGTCGGCCACGGCCACCTCGTGACCGGCCTGCGACAAGTGCAGCGCTGTGGGCCAGCCCAGGTACCCGTCACCGCCCAGCACCATGATCCTCATGCTCCGGTCCCGCCTCTCTGTTATCCGAATGTGATCGGCCTGACTTTTCACCGCCGCTGTGCGGGGTACCGCGGTGTGACGGTAACGTGCTCAGAGTGCTGTTCGTGGTCGGCTAGCTAACCTAGGACATTGATGGCTCTGGTAACCAATCGGATCAGTGACACGCTGACGCGGAAGGTTCGCGGCAAGCTCGGTGTCCGCTTCGGCCGGTTCGCGGTCGCGGCCCTGGCGGCGTTCGCCACCACCGAGATCGTGTTCACGATCTGCGCCGGCCCGCTGGGGCTGAGCGCGACCTGGGCCACCCTGATCGCCTGGTTCTCCGGCGCCCTGGTCAGCTACATCCTGAGCCGCTGGGCGTGGAAGCGGAAGGGCCGTCCCAGCCTGCTGAAGGAGACCCTGCCGTTCTGGGTGGTCTCCGCGATGGTGGTGGCCATCCTCACCCTGGCGAACAAGTTCGGCTACCACTCCGCGGGCTGGATGCACCTGACCGGCGCCGAGCGCGTGCTTTACCTGGACGGCGTATACGGCGTCGCCAACCTGGGCACCTTCGTGCTGCGCTTCCTGTTCTTCCACTACGTCCTCTTCGCCGGGTCCCCCGGCCGGCCCGCTCCCGGCGCGGCCGAGGAGGCGCTGGTCTCGACCGACCCCGGCCCCGAGCCGTTCGCCCGGACGCCCGAGGTGGACGACTCCGAGGACCCCGACGATCCCGAGCGCCTGATCCGCTGACGCTCGCGCCACCAGGTGCCGTAGGCCACCCGGGCGAACCGCATCCCGTAGAAGAAGTTGTTCACCCCGGGGATGTGCAGCTTGTAGAGGGGGTTCTGGCCCTTCTTGCTCTCACCCACCCGCCGCCGGTGGATGGTCGCGGGCACCTCGGCCACCTTGTAGCCGTGCGTGATGACGCCGATGAGCAGCTCTGACGCCTGGTACTGCGGCTGGGAGAGCTGGACCGCGCCGGTGACCTCGGCCCGCATGGCCCGCAGCCCGAAGGTGGTGTCGCTGATCTTCTGCCCGGTCAGCAGGCTGACCGTGCTGGCGAAGAACCGGACGCCGGTCCGGCGGATCATGTCCTTGGTCTCCTGGCTGCCGAGCCGCCGGGAGCCGGTGACGAAGTCGGCCTTGCCCGCCACGACCGGTGCCAGCACGGTCGCCATCTCGGCCGGGTTGTACTGGCCGTCCGCGTCCGTCGTCACGATGTACGCGGCGCCGCCCTCGCGGGCCAGCCGGTAGCCGAGCCGGAGCGCGGCGCCCTGGCCGCGGTTGACCGGCACGTCGCAGACCAGGGCACCCGCCGCGCCCGCCTCCGCCGCGGTGCTGTCGGCGCAGCCGTCCGCGACCACGATCACCGCCGTGGCCAGCCCGCACACCTCGGCGGGCAGCGCCTCGATGACCGGGCCGATGGCGCCCGCCTCGTTGTAGGCGGCAATCACGATCGCGACCGGCGGGAGGCTGGTAGCGCGCTCGCCGTAGGCGTCGATGAACACCTTGATGGCGGAGTCGTCCACCACCTGGTCCTCCGGATTGCTATAGATCACGCGGTCGCTCCTGAG
>JAICWX010000345.1 GCA_025934635.1 Streptosporangiaceae bacterium
CGGTCTAGCTCGCGCAGAGCCTCAGTAATAGGGAAGCCCCAACCTCGCCGCGGGGCATTTTCGATCGGAATTTCTGACACCTCGGCTGGAACGATAAATTCAGCCCGCCACTCCCTGATCTCTTTCTGGATTCCTTGATACGGCTTAAACGGGCCGCCAGTAGATCTCTCGATTTCCTGCCAATGCCGAATTTCAACGCGGTTCCGGAAGGCCTGTTCTGCCTTGCTTCGCCTAGCCTCCGTATAAAGATAGGCCTGCCACGGCTGCTCTATTTCCTTATCGAAATACTCCTTAGCCTCTCCATATTCGAATTTCTCTCGCCGCTCTCCAGCTACCTCGAAAACCTTATATCTCACGCGCCGGAAAGCTAGCGTCGCATATGTCACGCGTCTACCTCCGTGTCGAATTCAGGTTCGAGCGGATTGCACATTGAATTGCTGGAGCCGAGCAATAGCAAGAGGACCGTACGGCGTTTATGTGCCATGTCGGCTTCCTGCTGAGCTAGTACGGCACCGATCGGAATGAGGCTCCCGGGCAAATGAAAACCAGGGATATGGCCGGGGGGGAAAGCCACGAGCCCCTCCTAAGTAGTCATGACATCAAAGATGCGTCGCGCCAGTCGCCGACTTGGGTGCTCCGTCAGGGTGAGTTTGCAGCTGTGCATGCAGACTTTAGACGAGTCCATCTTGGCAGGCGCACAGATTCACGGATCGCGTTCACCGCTCGACGCCAAGCCACCGCAAATGACCGGTATGCCGCGATCTCGCTCGGCTTATCGGCGGGAATGCCACCGGTTCGGGTCCGCTCGACGCGAACCACGCATTTACGGTCACCCATAATTCCGGGCGCTGAACGACCGTGCCCGTCGCGTAGACGGCGCGGATCTGGTGGAGGGCGGCGGGGTCGGTGAACGGGTTGCCGGTGACGGCGAGGATGTCGGCGTCGTAGCCGGGGGTGAGCTGGCCCTTGCGGTGGCCGAGGCCGAGGACTTGGGCTGGTAGGGAGGTGACGGCGTGCAGGGCCTCGGCGGGGGTGAAGCCGACGTCGCGCAGGATGGCGGGGGCGTAGCGGATTGCGTCGTGCGGTTTGAGGGGGGCGACGCCGGCGTCGCTGCTGGCGACGATCAGTGCGCCGGCCTCGTGCGTCCGACGCATGGTGGCCAGGATGGCGGGCATCCGTTTCCGCACTTCCGCGAACGGGGACAGGCCCTCCACCGGCAGCACGCCGATGGTGAGGCCGACGACCGTCTGGCGGTCGGCGATGAGCTGGATCAGGTCGGCGGGGGCGTCCACGCCGTCGGCGGTCCAGAAGGAGACGTGCTCGAGGCCGTCGGTTCCGGCCGCCATCGCGTCGGCGATCGCGGCGGCCGCGTGGGCGTGGGCGGTGACCTTGAGCCCATGGCGGTGGGCCTCGTCGACGGCTGCGCGGAGCACCTCGGGCGGGAACTGGGCCAGATCCTGGCGGGTACCCGGGGTGAGGTTCCCGCCGCTGGCCATGATCTTGATGAGGTCGACACCGCGGTCGGCGTGCTCGCGTACCGCGGCGCGGACGCCTTTCTCCGTCGGTTCTGTCACCCCTCCCAGGTAGTGGCAGTGCCCGCCGGGCGTCGTGATGGGCGGCCCGGCCGCCACGATGGTCGGCAGGCCGGGCTGGTCGCGCAGGGCGAGGGACAGGTAATCGCGGTCGCCGAGGTCCCGGACCGTGGTGACGCCGCCGCGCAGGGCTGTCTGGGCGGCGATGGTCATGGCGTGCAGGGTCTCGTCGTCAGTGCGGCTGGCCAGCGCCCCGACGGGGTCGGGGCTGGCGTCGAAGGCCAGGTGGGTGTGGCTGTCGACCAGGCCGGGCAGCAGTGTCGCACCGCTGAGGTCGATGACGTTCGCACCGTCAGGGACCGGTATGCCGGGGCCGACGGCGGCGATCACGGTCCCGTCGATCAGGACCACAGGATCGGGGATCAGGCTTGCGCTAGATCCGTCGAACAGAGCGGCGGCCCGCAGGGCGGTGAGCCTGCCTCGTTCGGTCGCTGTCGGTCTTGTCATGGGCTTTAGCCGGGCACGGCGGTACCTCTGGCGTAGACGGCGCGGATGCGGTGCAGGGCGGCCGGGTCGGTGAGCGGGTTGCCGTCGACGGCGAGGATGTCGGCGTCGAAGCCAGGGGCGATCCGGCCCTTGCGGTGGCCGAGGCCGATCACCTGGGCCGGCCCGGAGGTGACGGCCCGCAGCGCTTCGGCCGGGCTGAACCCGACCTCGCACAGCATGGGCGGCGCGTACCGGGCCGCGTCGTGCGGCTTGACCGGGGCGATGCCCGCGTCGGTGCCCGCGACCATCAGCGCGCCGGCGTCGTAGAGCCGCCGCATGTTCGCCTTGATGCCGGGCAGCCGGGCCAGCAGCTCCTTGGGCGGTGCCAGTCCCGGCGGCGGCGGCAGCATGCCGACGGTGAGACCGACGACGGTCCGGCGGTCGGCGATGAGCTGGATCAGTTCGGCGGGGGCGTCCACGCCGTCCTCGGTCCAGAACGAGACGTGCTCCATCCCGTCCGCTCCGGCGGCCACCGCGTTGGCGATCGCCTCGACGGCGTGCGCGTGGGCGGTTACCTTGAGCCCGTTCCGGTGGGCCTCGGCGATGGCGGTCTTCAGTACCTCCAGGGTGAACTGGGGGAGATGCTGGTGCGTGCCCGGGGTGAGGGTTCCGCCGCTGGCCATGATCTTGATGACGTCGACGCCGCGCTCCGCGTGCTCGCGCACCGCGGCCCGGACGCCTGCCCCCGTCGGTTCTGCCGCCCCTCCCAGGTAGTGGCAGTGCCCGCCGGGGGTGGTGAGCGGCGGCCCGGCGGCGACGATGGTCGGCAGTCCGGACCGCCCGCGCAGGCCGAGGGACAGGTAGTCGCGGTCGCCCAGGTCCCGGACCGTGGTGACGCCGCCGCGCAGCGCCGCCTGCCCGGCGCGGGTCATGGCTTCGATGGTCTCGTCGTCGCTGCGCGCGGCGAGCTGGCCGACGGGGTCGGGGCTGGCGTCGAAGGCCAGGTGGACGTGGGCGTCGACCAGGCCGGGCAGCAGCGTGGCGTTGCCCAGGTCGGTGACGTCGGCGTGGTCCGGGGCGGGGACGCCGGAGTCGACGGCGATGATGGTGGCGCCGTCGATCAGGATGAGCGGGTCACGGACCAGGGCGGAACTGGTCCCGTCGAACAGGGCGGCGGCGCGCAATGCGGTGAGCCTGCCCCGTTCGGTCATGGTCGGTGTCGTCATGGGTTCAGCGTCGCCCCGAACCCGCAGCCTGTCATTGGTGGTAGTACTCAGTGCCGGCATTTATTTTCAGCAGGTGACGGGGCCGATGGGGACGGTGACGATGGCTGCTTTGGCCGCGGGCGAGGACACCCTGACGGTGACGCAGGCCGGGCCGGGGACCAGGATGCCGCCGGTGAAGCCGGTGAACCTCGGTCCGCACACGGGCAGCCGGACCGCGCTCCGCGAGGCGGTTAGCAGGGGCCGTCCGGAACGGGTACTGAACAGCGTGCTGATCCGCGACGGGGCGCCGTACGCCAGCCGGGCGCTGGCGGGCCGGATGACGGAGACGGTGGCGAAGGGCGCCGCGGACGCGGAGACGGCGAGGAAGGCCTTGTAGATGGAGTAGTGCGTACCGCCGATCGGGTACAGGGCGGCGGGATCGCCGGATCCGGGGAGGATCAGGCCCTCGACGCCGCCGGTCACGGTCTCGTGATCCTGGCCTTGCTGCCCGGCCGAGTCGGCACAGCTCAGCTCGAGAACCGACGACGAGGCCGGGCTGGGGGAGGGATGGTCCGGGCGAGCGGACCCGCTGGAGCAGGCCAGCAGGCCGGCACCGGTCAATGCCGCGCTCAGCATGAAGGCCACGGCTCGCCTCACCCGCCCATGTTAACCGGGCCTCACATGCGGGATCCGAGGGTGTTTGGTCACGGCGGATCAGGAGAGAGGTGTGCCCTGAAACCGGAAGGAGCGTGTCAGGACATGGCAACCGAAGACAAGGCAGCGCACAAGGCCACCGAGCTCAAGGGCAAGGTCAAGGAAGGCGTGGGCCGGGCGACCGACGACGAGGAACTGCAAGCCGAAGGCCAGGTTGACCAGGCCGAGGGGAACCTCAAGCAGGCCGGCGACAAGGTCAAGGACGTCTTCAAGAAGTAAAATCGGTCCGTGTACGCCCGCTCCGCGAGGTCATGCGGAGCGGGCGTCGTGCGGAGCGGGCGTCGTAGGCACTGGTCCGGCTGGACGGGAACGGACCGGTCCTCGGCCTTGACTGTAGTCGTGACTACAGTCATAATGTAGTCGCGACAACAGACATCGAGAAGGAGGCGGCGATGTACTCGTTCGGCGAGGAGATGGTCATCGAGGGCGACATCACGGCCATCTGGCAGGCCGCCACCGACGTCGCCGCCTGGCCGAGCTGGGACCCGCACGAGGAGAAGGCCCGGCTCGACGGCGTCTTCGCGCCCGGCACGAAGGGCTGGAACAAGCCCAGGGGCGCGCCCGCGGGTACCTTCACGATCACCGCGGTCGAGCCGGAGCGGATGTGGTCGGCGCAGGCCGGGATCCCGTTCGGCAGCCTGCGAGGCGTCAGCCGCTACGAGCCGCTCGGCGACGGGCGGGTCCGGGTATCGAAGGTCTTCGAAATCCACGGCCCCTTCGCGCCAGTCTTCCGGCTGATCTGGGAGAAGGGCGTACGGGCCGACATGCGCCTGACCTTCACGGCGCTGGAGACCGAGGCCCGCGGCCGGGAGCAGGTCCGTGCCTGAGCCGCGCGGGCCGCTGCTGAGCCCGGGCTTCTGGCTGCACCACGCCGCGCTGGAGTGGCGGCAGCGGCTCGACCGCGCGCTGCGGCCGCTCGGGCTCACCCCGACCCAGTTCAGCCTGCTCGGCTCGGTCGGCTGGCTGGACCGGACCCGGCCGGGTCCGCCCACGCAGCAGCAGGTCGCCGAGCACGCCGGAGCCGACCGGATGATGGCCTCCAAGGTGCTGCGGACCCTGGAGGAGCGCGGCCTGGTAACCCGCGAGCCCGATCCTGACGATGCCCGCTCACTGCGACTGCGGCTGACCGGCGACGGCCGTCGGATCACCAGCCAGGCCGTACAGCTCGCCCTGGCGGTGGACGAGGAGCTGTTCGGCGACAGCGGCGAGCAACTGCGCGGGAAGCTCCAGCAAGTGGCCGCCCACCGCCTGTCCGGCCTCCCGCCGCCCACCGGGCGAGCGGCCGGCATCGAGTATCTGACTGACGGGCCGTCAATCACGGCCGGGACCATGACGCTGCCCGCCCCCACCTTGCACACCGCTCGCCTTCGGCTGCGTCCCTTCGATGACGCGGACGCGGACGACCTGTTCGTGCTGCACAGCAACGTCCGCGGGCTGCGCTACTGGGACTCGCCGCCGTGGAGCGAGCCCGCGCGCGCCGGGCGTTTCATCGCGGCTGGCCGGCAGATGGCACAGGCAGGCACCGGGGCGCGGCTGGCCGTGGATCGCGCCCCCGGCGGGACGTTCATCGGCTGGTGCAGCCTGAACCGGTGGAATCCGGACTACCGCAGCGCATCGCTGGGCTATTGCTTCGACGAGGCGGCGTGGGGCCACGGCTACGCGACAGAGGCCGCCCGCGCCCTGCTGCGGTGGGCATTCGACACGCTGGACCTCAATCGCGTCCAGGCTGAGACCGATACGCGCAACGTGGCATCTGCCCGCGTACTGGAGAAGCTCGGCTTCGTGCGTGAAGGGACGTTGCGGGAAGACTGCGTCGTGAACGGCGAGGTCTCTGACTCGTGGGTCTACGGGCTGGTCAGGCGGGAATGGCAGCCGTCATCCGAGCCGGTCCCGGCCCGCTGAATCCTCGCTCCCGCGCGAGACGCCGCCCGCACCCGGCTGCCCGCTTCGGTGCCGGCTGGTGACGGCCTGCGATCATGAGCTAGTGCCGTCGCGACGCGTGGAGTGGGCGGTGGCCGGCGCGCTGGCCGGCTGGGCCGCTGCCCGGCTGGCGGGCATTGATCGGCTCCGGTGCGCCGAGGCGTGGGCGGTGCCCGCGCTGTCGTTCACTCCGCAGGTAACCGCGGGAGCGTGGGTCAGCGCGCTGCTGCTGCGCGGTGCGGGCCCGGCCGCCGTGGCCGCGGCCGCGGGGGCTGCCCTGACTGCCGCGGTGGGCCCGCGCGCAGTGCCGTACCGCCAGCCGCCCGCGGCGGGGCCGGTGCTGCGGGTCCTGACGGCTAACCTGCTGGCCGGCCGGGCTGAGGCCGGGGTAGTGGCCGACCTGGTGCGCCGCCTGGACGCGGACGTGCTGTTCGTGCAGGAACTCACCGGTGATGCGGCCGCGGCGCTCCAGCGGGCCGGGCTTGGCGATCTGCTGCCGTACCGGGTGCCCCGGCCGGCGCCGGACGGCACGCGGGACAGCATCTACGCCCGTTACCCGCTGCGCGGCGGTCCGCTCGCCGGGCCGGCCTCGGCGGTTCGGTTCACCGCCCGGCTTGACCTCCCGTCCGGGCCGGTCGTGCAGCTGGCCTGCCTGCACACGGCGCCGCCGAGGCCTGCGCGGTATCCGGGGCGTGCGTGGCCTGCGGGCGCTGCGGCCCGGTGGCGCGGTCAGCTGGCCGCGCTGCCCGCGCCGGGTGAGGGGCCGTGCGTCCTGGCCGGAGACTTCAACGCCACCGTTGATCACGCGCAGTTCCGCCGGGTCCTGCGCCGCGGCTGGGCGGACGCGGCCGGCCAGGCCGGTCACGGGCTGTCCCTTACCTGGGGGCCGCGATCCGGCCGGCGCCCGGCCCTGCTCGCCATCGACCACGTCCTGATCGACCGGCGCTGCGCGGTCCTGACCACATCGGTTCACCTGCTGCCCGGCAGCGACCACCGCGCTCTCTACGCCCAGCTCCGGCTCCCCGCACCACGCAACCGTGAAGACCAGGCACCGCCGGCCACCGCGTGACCGCCCCGAACAACCCTCAGCCGATCTCCGGACCCGACAGGCGCGGCATCGGCTGCTTTCCCGGCCGGGGCCGCATTGCGCCCGCCAGATCTCATCGCGACAATAGGGCCAATGGGACGTACCAATCGCAGCGGCATTGGCATGCGGCTGCCCGCGGAGTTGAGCGGCGCGCTGGAGGGATGGCGGCTCGGTGAGGGACCGCTGCAGCGGCGGCTGGCGGCGGCGCTCGCCGCGGCCGTCGAGCGGGGTGATCTCCTCCCCGGGACGAAGCTTCCCCCCGAGCGTGCCCTGGCCGCGCAGCTCGGCGTGGCCAGAACCACGGTCTCGGCGGCCTACGAGCTGCTCGGGCGCAAAGGGCTGGTCGACCGCCTGCAGGGCCGGGGCACGCATGTGGCTGGCGGGGATGGGATGCCCATGGGCCGGCGAGCGGCTGACCTGACGACCTCCCTGCAACGCAACGTCATCTTCCGGCGGCTGACCGAGGGATCGTCGGACGCCATCGACCTGCTCGGCAGTTCCGCCCCGCCGGGAGCCGAGGTCCGTCAGGCCGTGGCCGCGGCCACGGGGGCGATCGGCCTGGACCAGCTCATGAGCGACCACGGCTACTATCCGCTCGGCTACCCGCCGCTGCGCCGGGCGGTCGCGGCCCATCTCAGCGCGCGAGGGCTGCCGACCACCCAGGAGCAGGTCCTCGTCACTGGCGGCGCGCAGCAGGCGATCAGCCTCCTGGCCGCGTACTACGTCAGCCCGGGCTCGGTCATCGTGCTGGAAGATCCGACGTTCCCGGGTGCGGTCGATGCCTTTCGCGCCGCCGGCGCCCGGATCCTGAGCGTGCCCCTGCACGCGGCCGGCGCCGATATCGGCCTTCTCGCCTCGACCATCTCGCAGAACACCGTCCGGGCCCTCTTCCTGATGCCCACCTTCCACAACCCGACCGGCGCAGTGATGCCCGATGCGGCCAGGCGCCAGCTGGCCCGGCTGGGCCGGACGAGCCAGATCCCGATCATCGATGACAACACGCTGGCCGAGCTGGCACTCGGAGCTGAGCCGCCGCCGCCGCTCGCCGCTTACGACCGCGACGCGCCCATTGTTTCGGTCGGCTCGCTGAGCAAGCTGTTCTGGGCCGGCCTGCGCGTCGGCTGGATCCGTGCCTCCCGCCCGGTTATCGCCCAGCTCGGGCAGCTCAAGGCGGTCGCCGACCTGGGCTGCTCACTGGTCAGCCAGGCGATCGCCGTCGGCTTGCTGGCCGACGTGGAACGGATCGGTGACATGCGGCGCGCCGAGCTCACCGAGAGACTGGCGCTCCTGGAGGGCCTGCTGCATGACATGCTCCCGGACTGGCGCTGGCGGCAGCCGAAGGGCGGCCTGTCCATCTGGGCCAGGCTTCCCGCCGGGAGCTCGGCCGAGCTCGCTCAGGTCGCCGGCCGCCGCGGCGTACTGGTCGCACCCGGACCGCTCATGTCGCCCACCGGGGGATTCGACGAGTTCATCCGGCTGCCGTTCGACCACGATCCGGCGGTTCTGCGTGAGGGCGTCCGGCGGCTCGCATCGGCCTGGCAGGTGTACGCGGCGGCGCTGGACTCCTACGGGTCGAGCCGCATGGACGTCATCGTCTGAGCCGCCAGCGGATGCGCGCCAATGGCGGCTGGCCGGCAGGCCAAGTCCGCCTGGATTGGCCTTATGTCCGGGGCTTACTGTCTCGACAGGGCCGGTACTGTGCCGGTGCGGCAGCGCACGGAAGTCATCGGAGGTACACAGTGTCAGTGCCAGTTTCGCCCGCGGCCGGCGCTCGGCCGTCCCCGGACGGCGGACCCGCCGCGGTCGCCGGCACCGCGACGGTGAAGCGGGGTATGGCCGAGATGCTCAAGGGCGGGGTGATCATGGATGTGGTCACGGCCGAGCAGGCCAAGATCGCGGAGGATGCGGGTGCGGTCGCGGTGATGGCGCTGGAGCGGGTGCCGGCCGATATCCGCGCTGAGGGCGGGGTGGCCCGGATGAGTGACCCGGACATGATCGACGGGATTATCGCGGCGGTGTCGATCCCGGTGATGGCCAAGTGCCGGATCGGGCATTTCGGCGAGGCGCAGGTGCTGCAGGCGATCGGGGTCGA
>JAICWX010000350.1 GCA_025934635.1 Streptosporangiaceae bacterium
AACCATGGATGATTCCATCCGCCTGCCGGGACCGGTCCCGGTCCTCGGCGGCCAGCTGCGCTACCAGCTGACCCTGCTGCTGCGCACCCCGCGCACCGTGATGGCCGGCCTGATCCTGCCCGGGGCGCTGCTCGCGCTGCAGCTGGGCCGGGTCCAGCACATCGGCCAGGGAGCCGCCGCGGACCTGCTCGCGGCCCGGGTCGCCGGGCTCGTCGTGCTCGGCGCGATGAGCGTGGCCTACCTGACCCACGCGGCCAGCCTGGTCGTCGCCCGGGAGGACGGCGTGCTGCGGCGGTGGCGGGCGACGCCGCTGCCGTCCTGGGGGTACTTCGCCGGCCGCATCGGCGCCGCCATGCTGATCGCCGACGCGGCCGCGCTGATCCTGGTCCTGGTCGGGGTGGCCATGGCCGGCCTGCAGCTGACCGGCGCGGGGGTCGTGAACCTGCTGATAGCGGCCACCCTCGGCGGCCTGGCTCTTGCTGCCGCGGGGACCGCCGTCACCCCGCTGCTGACGTCCGCGCAGGGCGTGAACCAGCTGCTCGCGCTGACCTACCTCCCGCTGATCATCTTCTCCGGGGGGTTCGGCCGCCTGTCCGGCCTGCCGCACTGGCTGACCACGCTGATGAGCTACCTGCCGGCCCAGCCGATGATCGACGCGGTGACCCGGGCGCTCGAGCCCGCCGCGGGCCAGTCCGGGCTGGCACTGCCCGGGCGCGACCTGGCCGTGCTGGCCGCCTGGGCGGCGGGCTGCCTGCTGCTTTCGGTGCGCTTCTTCCGCTGGGATCCGCACCGGCCGCGGCACGCGCGGGCGGCCGGGAGGCCGTGAGCACGCATGAAACCGGGGTCCCGCCGCGCCGGAACGCAGCAGGACCCCGGTTTCATCGCGTTTCCGCGAGCGGCCGTACCGCTACGAGGTGATGTGGTTGGCCGTCAGGAACTGCTTGGCGACATCCCCGGGCTGCTGCTTGTCGATCGCGACCGCCTTGTTCATCGCGATGATGGCGGGGGTGGTCAGCAGCGCGTTGACCTTGTTGATGATGTCCATGAACTGCTGGCCGCCGAGTTCGTTGAGCTTCTTGGTGTTGATGACCAGGGCGATGTTCTGGAATCCAAAGATGTGCTTGGGGTCGGTCAGCACCACGTACTTCCCGCTGGCCAGCTGCGGGTCGGTGGTGAACACGTCGGCCGCGTTGACGGCGCCGGAATCGAGCGCCTGGTACTGCAGGCCGAGGGACAGCGACTTAAAGGTGAAGTTCTTGACCCCGTAGTCTTTCTGGACACCGGCCGCGCCCTGCTCACGGCCCTGGAACTCCGGCCGCGCGCCCATCGTGAAGTGCGGGACCTTCTTCAGGTCGGCCGTGGTCTTGAGGCCGTACTTGTCCGCGTAGGCCTTGGTCACCGCGATGGCGTCGGTGTCGAAGAACGGGGTCATCTGGCTCATCGACTGCCCGCGCTTGGCGTAGAAGTTCTTGGCCAGGTCGTACTCCTGCTGGGCGGAGGTGACCGCGGTGTTGATACCGCCGACGGTAACCGTCGACTCGCCGGTGTACTCGGGGTAGGCGTCGATTTGCCCGCTGGTCAGCGCCTTGTCGACGACCTCGGTGGCCCCGATGTTGGGCTTGTAGACGACCTTGTAGCCCGCGGCCTCCAGGGCCTGCTGGTATAGCGCGCCGACGACGAACTCCTCGGTGAAGTCCTTGGTGCCGAGGGTGACCGACCGGCCGTTCCCCACGTTCGACGAGCTCGCGGAACTGCTGCTACTACTACTGCTTCCGCCAGTGCTGGTCGAGCTGCTGCCGCTGCTGCTGCACGCGGCCAGCAGCAAAGCGACGGCGGCCAGCACGGCCAGTGCCGCGGTGCGGGTGAGTCTGCGGAAGCCAGGTGCCTGGCCCCCGGGATGACGGGACATATGTTCTCCTCCGGTTGCCTTCTCAGGATTGCTGGACGACGAGATCCTCCGCGGTCGTAGTCGTGGCGGTGGTGACCACGGCGTCCGCCCGGCCGAGACGGCCGCGGCTGCGCAGCGGCCGTGGGGTAGCCTCGCGCTGCGCCAGGGCCAGCAGTCCGTCGACCGCGAACGCGAGCACGATGATGGCCAGCGATCCGGCGACCACGCCGGGAATGCCGTAGGTAGGCTCGGCGACGATGATGTCGCCCAGCCCGCCGCCGCCGGCGAAGGTGGCCAGGGTGGCCGTCGCGATCACGTACACGCTGCCGGTGCGGACGCCCGCGAAGATCAGCGGCGTAGCCAGCCGCAGCTCGATCCGGGTGAGCACCTGCCAGGCGGTCATGCCGGCCGCCCGGGCCGCCTCGACGGCGTTGCGGTCCACTTGCTCCACCGCTACGTAGGCGTTGGTCAGCATGACCGGGGCGGCCAGCACGACCAGCGCGACGAGCACGTTCCAGAAGCCGATGCCGAGGTAGGCGATGCCGATGGAGATCACGGCCAGGCTCGGCAGCGCGCGCCCGACGTTGGAGACGTTGATGGCCAGGAACGACCCGCGGTGCAGGTGGCCCAGCCAGACCCCGAGCGGGATCGCGATGGCCAGTGCCACCCCGAGCGAGGCGAACGAGATGGCCAGGTGGGCCAGGGTCTTGTCCCACATCAGGGCGGGGTGACGGCCGAAGAACGTGAACGAGTCGATGAGCGTCTGCATGCTCACGCCCTCCTGCGGCGGGCCCACGGGGTGAGCAGCCGCTGTGCTATGACCAGCAGCCCGTCGGCCACCAGCGCCAGGGCGATGGCCAGCGCGCCGGACGCGATGAACTCGGTCTTGAAGCCGGTCTGGATGCCGTCGAAGATCGGCTGGCCCAGGCCGCCGGCGCCGATGTAGGCGGCCACGGTGGTCAGGCTGATCGTCGTCACCGTAGCGATCCGCAGCCCGGCCATGATCGGCGGCAGCGCCAGCGGCAGCTCGACCCGGAGCAGCGTCTGGATACGGGTCAGGCCCATCGCCTGCGCCGCCTCGAGTGCGTCGGGTGGTACCGCGCGCAAGCCGGCCAGGGTATTACGGAACAAGATGAGCAGCGTGTAGGACACCAGGGCGATCTCGGCGGTGGTCCGGTTGATGCCCGTTACCTGCACCATGAGCTCGAAGAAAGCCAGCGCCGGGACGGTGTACAGGAACGCCGCGAACAGCGAGAATGGCGTCTCGAACCAGCCGTGCCGGTGTGCGTACAGCGCCGCCGCCAGCGCGATCACCAGCCCGATGCCGATGGCGATGGCCGTCAGCTCGATGTGCTCGACCAGGCGCGGGGCGAAGCGCGAGCCGAAATGGCTCAGGAACCACGACCCGCAGAACTGCCCGTCCTTCACGACGCACGGGTCGGGCTTGCTGCCCCCGCCGAAGGTGGGGATGACCGGGCCCGGGCTCGGCGACGGGCTCGCGCCGAAGGGCAGGAGCACGCTCACGGCGCGGACGTCCGCTGCCCGGCGTCTCGCGAGCCGGGACCCCGAGGATCGGGGCCGAGCATGGCGGCGATGGCCTGCAGGCTCACGCAGCCCGTGGCCGTCCCGTCCCGGTCGGTTACCGTGACGCGGGTGGCCCCCTCGGTGAGCATGAGCGACAGGGCGTCGCGCAGCGTGGTATCCAGCGGGGCCGACGGCTGCGCCCCCCCGGTGTGGGGGTCGAGCTCCAGGTCGTTCAGCGTCCATACCCGCAGCCGCTTGAGACCCCGGTCCGCGCCGACGAAGTCGGCGACGAACTCGTCGGCTGGCGCGGCCAGCAGGTTGTCGGGCGTGTCGAGCTGCACCAGCTGCCCGTCCCGCATGATGGCGATGCGGTCGCCCATCTTGATCGCCTCGTCGATGTCGTGCGTGACGAAGATGATCGTCTTGCGCACCTCGCGGTGCAGCCGCAGGAAGTCGTCCTGCAGGCGGTCCCGGGTGATCGGGTCGATGGCGCCGAACGGCTCGTCCATCAGCATGATGGGCGGGTCCACGGCCATGGCCCGGGCGACCCCGATGCGCTGCTGCTGGCCGCCGGAGAACTCTCCGGGGTAGCGGCGCAGGTTGTCCTCGGCGCCGAGCCCGACCAGCTGGAGCAGTTCCAGGGCCCGCTCGCGGATCCTGGTCTTGGACCAGCCGAGGAGCCGCGGCACGGTGCCGATGTTGTCCTCGACGGTCAGGTGCGGGAACAGCCCGATCTGCTGGAACACGTAGCCGATGCCGCGGCGCAGCTGCGCGGTCTCGATGCCGCTCACGCTCTTGCCGTCGATCGTGATGTCGCCGTCGGACATCGGGATCAGCCGGTTGACCATCTTCAGGGCGGTCGTCTTGCCGCAGCCGGACGGGCCGATCAGCACGCAGATCTCGCCGCTCGGCACCTCGAAGTTCAGGTCGGTGACCGCGGCCTGCCCCCGGCCGGGATAGCGCTTGGACACGTGCTGAAAGCCGATCGGGGCAGCGCTGGCAGCGGACCGCGTACCCGCGGCCACCTGCGTCTCTCCGCCAGAAACCACGTCGCCCCCATCTGTACCGCCAGTGTTTACGACAAGTTCAGCCATCAGACCGCATACGTTAACGTGCCGGCGAGGCTACGGGTACCCCCTGGTCCAGCTGACAAACCAGAGGGTCCGCGGGTGCGCAGACGACGAGGATGCTAGCGGCGGACCGGCCAGCCGCCGGCTTCGAGGGCGTCCAGCAGCGGGCCGGCCTCGGCCGGGCGGACCGACAGCTCGGCGACGCCGACCGGCAGGCCCGGCGAGTGCTCGATCCGGACGTCCTCGATGTTCACGCCGGCCTGGCCGGCCGCGTCGAACAGCCGGGTCAGCTCGCCGGGCTGGTCGGGGATGACGACCTGGACCACGGTGAACTCGCGGGGCTCGCCGCCGTGCTTGCCGGGGATCTTGCCTGCCCCGGCCTGGCCGATCTCGAGCAGCGCGGCGACCGACTTGGGGTCGCCGTCGGTCAGCATCCGCGCCGCCTCGGCCAGGTCGGCGGCCACCGCGGCCAGCACCTCGGCCACCGGGCCGGCGTTCGCGGCCAGGATCTGGGTCCACAGGCCGGTGTCCCCGGCGGCGATCCTGGTCACGTCGCGCAGGCCCTGGCCGGCCAGGTCGAGGGCCTGGGGCGGCGCGCTCTCCAGCCGGGCAGCCATGGCCGCGGCCACCAGGTGCGGGGCGTGCGAGACGAGCGCCACCCAGCGGTCGTGCGCGGCCGCGGCGATCCGCATCGGCACCGCGCCGCACGCGGTGACCAGGGCCGTGACCGCCGCCACGGCCGGCTCGGAGGTCTCGGCCTCCGGACACAGCGCCCAGGTGCGGCCGAGGAACAGGTCGGCGCGGGCCGCGGCCGGGCCGTGTTTCTCCCGCCCGGCCAGCGGGTGCCCGGGCACGTAGCTGGCCATGTCGCAGCCGCGGGCCCGGGCCTGCTCCACGGCAAGCTGCTTCACGCTGGCCACGTCGGTGTAACAGGCGGCCAGGCCGCGGGCCTGCGCGGCGGCCAGCGTGTCCGCCACCGCGGCGGGCGGCACGGCGATGACGGCCACGTCCGCGCGGAGGTGCGTGCCATCGTCGAGCAGCAGGGTATCCGGCAGCAGTTCGCCTGCGCCCAGGTGGGCCGCGAGGCGGGCCGACTCCGGGTCGGCGTCGGCAAGCCAGACGCTGGCGCCGCGCTCGCGCAGCGCGAGCGCCACCGACGTCCCGATCAGCCCCGTCCCGAGAACCGCGACCCGCACCGTACTCCACCTACCTACTGGCCTACTGGGCGATGTCGAGCCGCAGGGCAGCGGCGCCGCGCAGGTAGACATGCTGGATCGAGGACCGCGGCCGGTCCGTCTCGATATGCGCCATCAGCCGCACGACCCGGGGCATGGCACCGGGCACGGCGATCTCCGCCGCGCACATCAGCGGCACGTCGTGGAAGCCGATCTTGCGCGCGGCCAGCGCCGGGAACTCGGCGGTCAGGTCGGGCGTGCTGGTGAACAGCACGCTGATCACGTCGTCGGTGGTGAGGTCGTTGCGGGACATCACCTCGGTGACCAGTTCGGCCGTCGCCTCGAGTATCGCGTCCCGGTCAGCCGAGTCGACCTGCACCGCGCCGCGAACCGCCCTGACTGTCATGATCCCTCCCATCGCCCCACAGGTTACAGGCCGACCGCGGCGAACAGGTTGCCGATTTCCGCGGTCGTCAGCTCGCGGGTGCGGCCTGGCTTGAGATTGCCGAGCTTGATGGGGCCGACATCGGTGCGTACCAGCCGGCTGACCGGATGGCCGGCCGCGGCCAGCATCCGCCGGACGATGTGCTTGCGCCCCTCGTGCAGGGTGATCTCCACCAGGGCCCGGTTCCCGGACCGGTCGACGATCCGGAACCGGTCGGCGCTGGCCGCGCCGTCGTCGAGTTCGACGCCGGCCATGAGGCGGCGGCCGAGGTCCTTCGGCACCGGGCCGGTCACCTCGGCCAGGTAGGTCTTGGCCACCTCATAGCTGGGGTGGGCCAGCCGGTGCGCAAGCTCGCCGTCGTTGGTGAGCAGCATCAGGCCCTCGGTGTCGTAATCGAGCCGGCCGATATGGAACAGCCGCTCGTACCGGTCGCCGATGAAGTCCGCCACGGTCTTGCGGCCGCGCGGGTCCGACATGGCCGTCAGCACCTTGACCGGCTTGTTGAAGGCCAGGTAGCTCAGGCCGGGCTTGGCCGGGATGCGCTTGCCGTCCACCCTGATCACCTGGTAATCAGGGTCGACCCGGGCGCCGAACCGGCGGACCGTCTCGCCGTCGACCTCGACCCGGCCCTCGCCGATGAGCTCCTCGCAGTGCCGGCGGCTGCCGACCCCGGCCTCGGCCAGGACCTTCTGCAGCCGGACCCCGCCGGGAACGTCGGTCAGCGAATCGCGTTCGCCTTCCTCGAACTCCTCGTCGTCATCGTCGTCGTCAGCTTCAAAATTACGATCTGGCGTTTTCATCCTCGATGTCCTCTATGTTCTCCGGCAGGAACGGCGCCAGGTCGGGCAGGTCATCCAGGCTGGCCAGCCCCAGCCGCTCGAGGAAGTAGCCGGTGGTCCGGTACAGGATGGCCCCGGTCTCGGAGTCCGTCCCCGCTTCCTCGGTCAGGCCGCGCAGGACCAGCGTGCGCATGACCCCATCGCAGTTGACGCCGCGCACGGCCGACACCCGGGCCCGGCTCACCGGCTGCCGGTAGGCCACCACGGCCAGGGTCTCCAGCGAAGCCTGGGTCAGCCGGACCTCCTGCCCGTCGCTGACGAAGCGCTCGATCAGCGGCGCGCAGTCCTCCCGGGTGTAGAACCGCCAGCCGCCGGCGATCTCGCGCAGGTCGAAGCCGCGGCTTTCGGCCACGTAGGACGCGGCCAGGTCGCGCAGCTCGGCTTCCACCTCGGTGCGCGGGCGCTCGAGCACCTGGGCCAGCACGACGACCGGCACGGGCTCGTCGGCCACCAGCAAGATGGCCTCGAGGCTGGCGCGCAGACCGGGACCCGCGTCGGGGATCTCGGCGTCCGCAACGTCCTCGGGGGCCTGGGCGCGGGCGCCGGGAGGGGTTTCAGGGTTTTCGCTCATGTGTTTAGTCGTCGTCGCTTTCCGTCAGCTGAAAGACGCTATCAGCGTCCTCCGGGCCCGTCCACGTCACGTACAGGTCGCCGAGCGGCGCCATCTGCTCGAAGGAGACCGCGCCCTCCCGGTACAGCTCGAGCAGGGCCAGGAACGACGCCACCACCTCGTAGCTGCCCGCGGCGCCGGCGGTCAGCCGGCGGAAGCTGGCCCGGCCGAGCTCGCGCAGCAGGGCGGCGACGATGCGGGCCTGCTCCCTGACGCTGATCAGCGGGGAGTGGATGTGCTCGGTGTCCACCGTGGGCGGCGGCTTGGGGGCGAGCGCGAGCGAGGCGAGCCGGGCGAACTCGGCCGGGCCCAGGCCGAGCAGCACCTCGGGGAGCAGCCCGGCAAACCGCGGCTCGAGCGGGACCCGGCGCGGGAAGCGGCGGGCCGCGGCGGTCATCCGGGCGGCGAAGACCGCGGCGACCTCCTTGTACGCCCGGTACTGCAGCAGCCGGGCGAACAGCAGGTCCCTGGCCTCGAGCAGGGCCAGGTCCTCTTCGTCCTCCACCTCGCCCGAGGGCAGCAGCCGGGCCGCCTTCAGGTCGAGCAGGGTAGCCGCGACGACCAGGAAGTAGCTGACCTGGTCCAGGTCCCAGCGGTCGGAGCGGTGCGAGATGTAGCCGATGAACTCGTCGGTGACCTGGGAGAGGGCGACCTCGGTGATGTCGAGCTTGTGCTTGGAGATCAGCGCGAGCAGCAGGTCGAACGGGCCCTCGAACACGTCGAGGTGCACCTGGAAGGCGCTGGACCGGGCCGCGCCCTCAGGATCGTCGCCGGCGAGCGCGTTCAGGTCCGAGGTCACGGTCATGAAGGTAGCCGGTCCCGGCTACATCGCGGATTCGCTCGGCCCCGGGAGCAGTTCCTGATCGGGGCCGGCCCCGGCCTCCGCGCGGTTCGTGCGGACGATGCGGCGGGCCAGCAGGCTGTCCCGGCCGCGGGCGTCCAGGTCGGCGAGCAGCACGGCAATCGCCTCGCGGACGATCCGGCCCCGGTCGGCGGCGGCACCGTAGCGCAGCAGCGCCAGGCGGGCGCGTTCCAGCTCAACTAGTTCCTCGGCGGACAGGTAGACGGTGATCTTCTGGGTGTGCCGTTCCCGCCCGCTGGCCCGGCGCTGATCTTCCCCGTCCGGGTCGACAGGCCCCGGGGAGGCTGACCGCAATAGTTCAGCGACCCCAGGCAGGCTTACCCTCCGTGATCTTCCCCTGCCTGTTGCCACCGCTCCAGTACCTCCTTGGCCAGCTCCCGGTAAAAATGAGCCCCCATTGATCCCGGGTCGAAGCTGGTAATAGGTTCTCCGGCCACCGTAGCGTCCGGGAACCGCACCGTGCGGTTGATTACGGTATGAAATACCT
>JAICWX010000141.1 GCA_025934635.1 Streptosporangiaceae bacterium
CACCGGTGGCGCGGCCAGCGGCAAGAACTACAAGATGACGTTCATCCAGGGCGTCGCCGGTGACGGCTTCTACGTCACCATGGGCTGCGGCATCCAGGCCGAGGCCAAGAAGCTCGGCAACGTCACCGTGAACATCCAGGGCCCGACCCAGTTCGACGCCACGCTGCAGAACCCGATCATCCAGTCGGTCACCGCTGCCAAGCCCGACGCGATCCTGATCGCCCCCAACGACGTGTCGGCCAGCCGGCCGCCGATCGCCGCGGCCATGGCCGCCGGCATCAAGGTCGTCCTCGTCGACACCACGCTGAGCGACCCGTCCGGCGCGGTTTCCCAGATCTCCTCGGACAACGTGGCCGGCGGCACCGCCGCCTTCACCGCCATCAAGCAGCTCGTGCCCGGCGGCGGCCAGGTGCTCGTGGTCAACGTGAAGCCCGGCGTCAGCACCACCGACCAGCGCCAGCAGGGCTTCGCCACCGCGGCCCAGGCCGACTCCAAGTTCAAGTACGTCGGCACCCAGTTCGACCAGGACAGCGCGTCCGTCGCCGCCCAGGTCACGCTGGCGGCGCTGCAGAAGAACCCCGGCATCGTCGGGATCTTCGCGGCCAACCTGTTCTCGGCCGAGGGTGCCGCCACCGGCGTCCGCCAGGCCGGCAAGTCGGGCAAGGTCAAGATCATCGGGTTCGACGCCGAGCCGGACGAGATCACCGCGCTCCAGCAGGGCACGGTGCAGGGTCTCATCGCCCAGTCCCCGTATACCATCGGGACCGACGCGGTCGACCAGGCCTACGCGGCCCTGACCGGCAAGGCGACCACCGCCAAGATCGGCACCAAGTTCACCATCATCACCAAGGACAACCTCAACTCCGCGGCCAGCCAGGCGGCGATCTACAAGACCAGCTGCTGATCTACCTTCTGATTCATCCGGCGGTAGGCGGAGACCAACCATGACCACCATGCGCGACGTCGCTCGTGTCGCCGGAGTCAGTGCCAAGACCGTGTCCCGGGTCTTCAACGATGACCCTCATGTCACCGAGGAGACCCGGGACCGGGTCCGCTGGGCCATGGAAAAGCTCAACTACGTACCGAACATGCTGGCCCGCAGCTTCCGGGCCGGCGCCGACGCCGCGGTGGGCCTGGCCATTCCCGACATCGGCGACCCGTTCTTCGCCGCGATGACCGCCAGCATCGAGGTGGACCTGGGCGGGCGCGGGATGGCGGTCGTGGTGACCAGCCTGCGCCAGGGCGCCGAGCACGAGCGCTCGGCCCTCGAATCGCTGCTCCGGCGCCAGATCAGCGGCCTCATCGTGGCCGCCGTCAGCCCGGACCAGTCCTACCTGGCCCCGTGGCAGCAGCGGACCCCGGTCGTGTTCGTGGACCGGGCCCCGCGCGGCCTGTCCGGCGTCTACGTGATCGAGGACGACCTGGCCGGCGCGCGCGAGGCCGTCCTGCACCTGGCCAGCCACGGCCACCGGCGGGTGGCCTTCTTCGACATCTCCGCCCCGGTCATGACGACCCGGCGGCGGCTGAAGGGCTACCGGGCGGCCGTGACCGAGGCCGGCCTGGACGACCGCCCCGACTTCATCTGCACCCACGGCGAGTCGCCGGACGAATCCGCCACCGCGCTCGTCCGCCGCCTGGCGGCGCCGGACGCCCCCACCGCCGTGTTCTCCTCCAACGTCCCGTGCACGATGGCGCTCGTCCAGGCCCTGCACAAGGCGGGGCGCACCGACATCGCCGTGGTCGGGTTCGGCGACGTCCCGCTGGCCGCGGCGCTGTCGCCGGCCATCACCGTCATCGACCAGGACCCGGCCGGGCTGGGCCGCATCGCGGTCGAGCGGCTCCTGCAGCGCATCGAGGACCCCGGCGCGGCCGTCCGCCGCCGGACGGTCCTCCCGGTCCGGCTGATCCCGCGGGGCTCGGGGGAGCTGAGCCCGCCCACGCTGCCCCCATCCAGGAAGGAAGACCATTGAGCGAGCCCGGGACCCACGCATGGCGCCGCGCCGAGGCGCGGCGGCTGATCGCCTTCGGCCGGGCGTCCGCCCTGCCCGGCGGGGGATTCGGGTGGCTCGACAGCGACGGCGCCGTCGACCCCGCGCAGCCGCGCCCGCTCTACCTCAGCGCCCGCATGATCCACGTCTTCGCGCTGGCGTACCTGGGCGGTGACGCCGGTGCCCATGAGCTGGCCGCCTCTGGCCTGTCCGACCTGGTGAGCCGCTACGCCGACGGCCAGAACGGCGGCTGGTTCGCCAGCCTCGACTTCGCCGGCCGGGTCACCGACACCACCAAAGAGAACTACGCGCACGCCCACACCCTGCTGGCGGCCTCCACCGCGATCGCGGCCGGCCTGCCCGGGGCGCAGGACCTGTTCGCCGCCACCGCGGACGCCATCGGCCGGCACTTCTGGTCCGACGCCGAAGGCTGCGCCCGTGACTCCTGGAACGCCGGCTTCACCGAGCTGGAGCCGTACCGCGGCGCCAACAGCAACATGCACTCGGTCGAGGCCTACCTCGCGGCCGGCGATGCCTGCGGCGATCCGGTCTGGCACCAGCGGGCCCTGTCCATCGCCGCCCACCTGATCGACGGGCACGCCCGGGCCAGCGCCTGGCGCGTCCCCGAGCACTACGACGAGAACTGGCGCCCCCTCCCGGACTACAACGACGACCACCGCGCCGACCAGTTCCGCCCCTACGGCACCACCCCCGGCCACTCCTTCGAATGGGCCCGCCTGCTGCTGGACCTCGAAGCGGCGCTCGGCGCCCCCGCGGCCACCCCCGCCCCCGCGGCCAGTCCTGCCCCGCCTCCCTGGCTGCTCGAGGCGGCCACCGGCCTGTTCGACGCGGCCGTCACCGACGCCGAAGCCCGCGACGGCCACCCGGGCCTGCTCTACACCGTCGATTCGGCCGGCCAGCCGGTGATCACCTCCCGGCTGCACTGGGTGGCCTGCGAGGCCGTCCTGGCCGCCGACGCCCTGCACCGCCGCACCGGCGAGGACCGCTTCGCCGCCGCCGCCGCCCGCTGGTGGGCCGACATCGACCGCTACTTCATCGACCGCCAGCGCGGCGGCTGGTGGCACGAGCTCACCCCCGAGCTGACCCCCGCCGCCGGCACCTGGACCGGCAAGCCCGACCTCTACCACGCCTACCAGTCCCTCCTGTTCCCCTCCCTCCCCCTCACCCCCACCGCCGCCCTCGCCCTGACCCAGGTCCCCCCGTCGCCCTGACCAGGTCCCCCGTCGCCCTAAACCAGCCGTCACCATCCCCTCATCCAGCCACCCCGCCCCTAGCCCAGTGGCCCCCCGCTCAGCCGCCGCGCCCCCGCCGCCACCCCCGCCCCACATTCCCCGCCAGTCACTGTGCCGGTCCCCGCCTAGCGACATGAATGCTCCATCCATGTCGTTATCGCGACATCGATGCTCCACCGATGTCGTTAACGGCGCCGCCCCACCCCCGCCCCACTCCTTTGCCATCGATGGCACATGTATGTCAGAATGAGCGTGCGATCGATGGCACGACCACATCAAGCGCAGCGACACCAAGAACGCCAAGAACGCCAGGGAGGCCGGATGCCGAGGCTGCTCGACGTGGCGAACGCGGCCGGGGTGAGCCTGCGCACCGCGTCGCGGGTGCTGAACGACGATCCGCGGGTCGCCCCGGACACCCGGCAGCGCGTCCAGGCCGCCATCACCAGCCTGCGGTTCTCACCCGACGCCATGGCCCGGTCCCTGCGGGCCGGGACGGACACCGCGATCGGCTTCGTGGTCGAGTCGATCTCCGACCCGTTCTTCGCCGGGGTGATCGACGCCGTCGAGCAGCAGCTGTCGCCGCACGGCCGGTCCGTGCTGGTCGCGAGCACGCGGCGCGACGCGGCCCGGGAACGCGACGTCGTCGAGCGCATGCTCCGGCGCCGCGTCGCCGGGCTCTTGCTCAGCCCGGCCAATGGCAGCCACGCCTGGCTCGACCCCCAGGTGCCGGTCGTCCTCGTCGACCGGCCGGCTCCGGGCCTGGCCGCGGACCTGGTCGAGATCGACGACCACCGCGCCGCGTTCGACGCGGTGGTCCATCTCATCGCCCGCGATCACCAGCGCATCGCCTACGTGGGCGACACCCCCGCCATCGCCACCTCGGCCGCCCGGCTGCGCGGGTATCGCGACGCCCTGCGCGAGCACGGCATCGCGGCCGACGAGTCGCTGATCCGCTGCGACAGCGACACCAGCACCGAGGCCGCCCGCACCACGTCCGCCCTGGTCGACCGGGACCGCCCGCCGACCGCCATCCTGAGCGCCACCATCCGGGCGTCGCTGGGCGTGGTGCCGGCCCTGCACGCCGCCGGGCGCACCGACATCGCCCTGGTCGCATTCGGCGACTTCCCCATGGCCGACACCCTGCGCCCCGCGATCACCGTGATCGACCACCCCGGCCACGAGGTCGGCCGGGTGGCCGCGGCCAGGCTGCTGGCCCGGCTGGCCGATCCCGCCCTCCCGGTCGAGCGCATCCGGGTCCCGGCCCGGATCATCGAGCGCGGTTCCGGCGAGCTGTACCCACGCTGGCCGGCCCCGTGGTGACCGGAACCACCGGCGTCGTCATCGGCCTCGACATCGGCACCACCTCAGCCAAGGCCGTCATCCAGCGGGCCCCAGGCTGCCCCGCTCACGACAACGCCGCCCGTTACGCCGAACAGCCCACCCCCTGGCAGACCCACGCCGACGGCCAGACCGAGATCGACCCGCACCGCCTGACCAAAGTAGCCGTGGACCTCATCGGCGCCGCCGTCCGCTCCGCCGAGCAGCACCACGGCCCCGTCCACGTCCGCGCCATCGGCGTCACCGGCCTGGCCGAAAGCGGCGTCCTCCTCGACGCGGCCGGCCGTCCCGTCGCGCCGGCCATCGCCTGGTTCGACCACCGCGGCGCCCGCGAGCTCGAGCACCTGGCCCGGCGGGAACCGGCCTTCGCCGCCGCCTTCGCGCGCACCACCGGACTCCCGTGGTCGAGCCAGGCCAGCCTGGCCAAGCTCCTGTGGCGGCAAGCCAGCGGCCACCACGCCGGCCCCAAAGCGACCTGGCTGAGCGTCCCCGAATGGATCGTCTTCGCCCTGGGCGGCGACCAGGTCCGCGAGCCGTCGCTCGCCTCCCGCACCGGCCTCATCGACCAGGGCACCGGCCAGCCCTGGCCCGAGGCCCTGGCCGCCGCCGGCCTCCCGGACGGAATCCTCCCCGCCGAGCGCCTGGCCGGCCACCCCGCCGGCCGCCTCACACACGAGGACGTCACCACCAGCGCCGCCGGAGCGGTGCTCACCGTAGCCGGGCACGACCACCCGGTCGCCGCCATCGCCGTCGGCGCCACCGGCCCGGACGAGCTGTTCAACTCCAGCGGCACCGCGGACGTCCTGGCCCGCTCCGTCCCGGGCACCATCGACGAAACCAGCCGCCAGGCCATCGTCGACGCCGGCTGGTCGGCCGGCCGGCACGTCTTGCCGGACACCAGCCTGCTGCTGGCCGGCGTCAGCGGCGGCCTGCTGCTCCGCCGCGTCCTGACCGCCCTCGGCGCCGGCACAGAAACCACCCGGGCCGCCCTCGACCAGGCCAGCATGCTCATCAACGAGCTGCCCCCCGGCCTGGAAGTCACCGGCGACGGCCGCAGTCAGGACGACGTGGTCCTGCGCATCCAGGACGGCGCCACCCCGGCCGCGATCTGGACCGCGGCCGTGCATTACACCGCGGAGCAGGCCAGCCGCCTGCTCACCGACATCGAGAAGATCGTCGGTCCGCACCAGCGGGCCGTGGCGGCCGGGGGCTGGACGCAGATGGCCAGCGTGCGCGCGGCCAAGGCGGCCGTGCTCGACGCGCTGAGCTTCTCGCCCGTGGTGCAGCCGGGCGTCACCGGCGCCGCCCTGCTCGCCTGCTACGCACTGGAAGGAAAGAGATGAACCAGACAACCCGCAACCGAACGGACCGAACGGGAACCCTCGACGACATCGCGGCCGGCGATCACGTGTTCTCCATCATCGCCATGGACCAGCGCAACACATTGCGCCGGATGTTCGCGGCCGCCGGGCACGACGCGACCGACGACGACCTGCGCACCGCCAAGGCCGACGTCGCGCGGATCCTGACCCCGGGCGCCTCCGGCCTGCTGTCCGATCCCACCTACGGCGTCCCGGCCATCACCGAAGCGGGCGCGCTCGCCCCCGGTTGCGGGCTGCTGGTCGCGGCCGAGCCCGCCGAGCGGCGCAGCTACCAGGGCGAGCCGCGCACCCACCGCGACCCCGACCTGAACGCCCGCTGGGTCCTGGACCAGGGCGGCGACGCCCTGAAGTTCTTCCTCCAGCTGCGCGCCGACCGCCCGGCCCCCGGAGCTGGCGAGCCCGACCTGGTCGCGGAGGGTCTCGCCGTCTGCGCGGAGATCATCAAGGACGGCCGGGCCGAAGGCGTCCCCGTGGTCATCGAGAACCTCATCTACTCGCGGCCGGGGGAGGACCTGACCGCCCAGGCCCGCGAGGACGCCATCATCGAGGCCGCCCGGGCCCTCAACGACCTGGACATCGACCTGCTCAAGCTCGAGTACCCCGGTTCGCCGGAAGGCTGCCGGCGACTGGCCGGGATCCTCACCCGGCCATGGGCCGTGCTGTCCGCGGGCGTGCCCTTCGACCAGTTCACCGACATCATCGAGATCGCGGCCGACGAAGGCGGGGCCTCCGGCTTCATCGCCGGCCGCTCGGTGTGGCGCGAGGTGGTGGGCCTGTCCGGCCGTCACCGCGAGGAATTCCTCACCACGGTGGCCCGCCCCCGCCTGGACCGGCTGGTCGAGGTGGCCAGCCGCCGCGCCCGCCCCTGGTCGTCAATATAAGTGACTGTCAAATAAATTGACTGTCAAATTATTTGACTATATGATCGTGGCATGACTTCCATGAACGTGCTTGCCACGCCCACCCTGATGCGGCTGGCCCGCGGCGCCTACGCCCAGGCCATCCGGGCCCAGCTGGACCACATCGGGGTCGATGACCTGCCCCGGAACGGCGCCTTCATGCTGGCCGGGATCGACGCCGCGGGCACGTCCGGCACCGCGGGCGAGCCGCGGCCGGACCTGACTGGTGAGCTCGGCGTCACCAAGCAGGCCGTCAGCCACCTGATCGACGTGCTGGCCAGCCGCGGCTACGTCGAGCGGGCCGCCGACTCCGGCGACCGCCGCCGGGTCGCCCTCCAGCTGACCGGCCGCGGCCGCGAGGTCGTCGAGGCCGTCGTCCGCGGCGTGGACCTGGTCGACGAACAGCTCGCCGACCGGCTGCCGGACGGTCAGGTCGAGGCGATGCGGGCCGGCCTCATCGCCCTGGCCGAGATCAAGGCCGAGGACCTCGCCACCGGCCGGGGCGCGCGTCGCCCGGACGCGGGCCCGGCCCGCCAGCTCCGCCGCTTCAGCCCCATCTTCGGCGTCCGCGACCTGGCCGCCGCCCTGGCGCACTACGCCTCGCTCGGCTTCCGCACCTCTGCCTACACAGAAGCCGACCACGCTGGCGCCGGCTACTACGGCTTCGCCGACCGCGACGGCACCGGGCTGCACCTAGCCCTGCGCGAATCCGGCTCCGACCTGCACCCGGGCGCGGCCTACCTCTACGTGCGCGACGCGGACGCGCTGTACGAACAGTGGAGCCGGCCCGGCATCGGCGGCCACACCCACCCGGCCGTCCCGACCGACTACAAGCTGCGCGAGGGCTCCCATACCGACCCGGACGGCAACCTCATCCGGTTCGGTTCCCCGCTGGGGGAGTGACCTCGGCGGAGGGCCCGGCCATGGCCTGCACCGCGATATAGCCGAACGTCATGGCCGGCCCGATGGTCGCCCCCGCCCCCGCGTAGCTGTGCCCCATCACCGCCGCGCTCGCGTTGCCCGCCGCGTACAGCCCCTCGATCACCGTGCCGTCCGGGCGCAGTACCCGCGCGCGCTCGTCGGTACGCAGCCCGCCCTTGGTGCCCAGGTCGCCGGGGACGATCGTGACCGCGTAGAACGGCGGCTTGTCCAGCGGGGCCAGGTTGGGGTTGGCCAGCCGCGGGTCGCCGTAGTAGCGGTCGTAGGCCGAGTCGCCCCGCCCGAAGTCCTCGTCCTGGCCTGCCGCCGCGAACTCGTTGAACCGGGCCACCGTCTTGACCAGGCCGTCGGCGTCCACCCCGGCCGCCGCCGCCAGCCCCGCCAGGGTGCCCTCCCGGACCACCGAGCCATGCGCGTACCAGCGCCGCGGCAGCGGCCGGTGCGGCGGCAGCCCGGCGAACAGGTACCGGTCCCGGTAGCGCTGGTCGAAGACCAGCCAGGCCGGGATGTGCGGGTTCTCCGCCGTGTGCCCGTCGTACATCGCGTGCACCGCGTCGACGTAGGGCGCCGACTCGTTGACGAACCGCTGGCCCGCCCCGTTGACCATGATGCAGCCGGGCAGGTTGCGCTCGGACAGGCAGAAGTACGGGCCGCCGGGCAGCGCGATCGACGGCCCCCACCAGGCGTCGTCCATCAGCGCGGTGTCCGCGCCCAGCTCCATCCCCGCCCGGATCCCGTCGCCGGTATTGGCAGGCGCGCCGGTCGTCCACCCGGTCCCGATCGGCTCGCGCTGGTACTGGTGCCGCATCTCCTCGTTGCGCTCGAACCCGCCCGCCGCGATCAGGACCCCGCGCCGGGCCCGGATCAGCACCGGCTTCCCGTCCCGGACGGCATGTACCCCCGTCACCCGGCCGCCCGTCATCCCCGAACCGCCCGCCACCCCGGGTTCGCCCGTCACCTCCAGGCGTGTCAGCGCCGTATCCAGCCACACCGGCACATCCGCTCGCAGCAGCCCCGCCCGCAGCCCCGCCGCCAGCGCCTGCCCCAGGCTGAGCGTCCGCTGCCCGCGCAGCCGCGCCCGGGCCGCCCGGGCCGCCACCCGCGCCGCCGCCCGGATGCCCCGGGGATGACGCCCCAGGGTGAGCCACCGGTACTCCGCCTGGGTAATGGCCACCGGCGACGGCAGGTACGGCCGGGCCAGGTGCGCCAGCTCACCGCCCAGCACCCCGCCAGGGAACGGAACGGGTTCGATGCTGCGCCCCGCCGCCAGGCCGCCCGGCGCCTCGGGGTAGTAGTCCGCGTACCCGGGCACCCAGGAGAACCGTAGCGGCGTCATCGCCAGCACCAGCTCCAGCATGGCCGGCCCGTGCTCGAGGAATGCCTCCCGCGATTCCGCGGGGACGTCCCCGGCCACGTACGCCAGGTAGGCGCGGCTCTGCTCCGGCGTGTCAGCCACCCCGGCGCCGCGCAGCACGGCGTTGCCGGGCGCCCAGATCCCGCCCCCCGACCGGGCCGTCGACCCGCCGAAGGAAGCGGCCTTCTCGATGACCAGAGCACTCAGCCCGAGGTGGGCCGCCGTCAGCGCGGCCGTCATCCCGGCCGCCCCGCTCCCCGCGATCACCACGTCTACCTCGGCCGCCACGCCGCCTTCGTGTCCCATACTAGAACACGTTACAGTTTTGCCCACCCGCCAGGAAGGCGCGGAACGAGGAAGTCGGCGTGCCCCCCGGTACGTAAGAAGGTACCCGGGGGCACACCGACCCCTGCTAGCGCTACTTGGGCTGGGGCACGATCCGGATGTAGGGCTTGGGCGACTGCCACTCGCCGAAGATCTCCTTGGCCTGGTCGTTGGAGACCGAGCCGGCGATGATCACGTCCTCGCCCTGCTTCCAGTTCACCGGCGTGGCCACCTTGTGCTTGGCCGTGAGCTGCAGCGAGTCGACCACCCGCAGCACCTCGTCGAAGTTGCGGCCGGTGGTCATCGGGTAGACCAGCACCAGCTTGATCTTCTTGTCCGGGCCGATGACGAACACGTTCCGCACCGTCTGGTTGTCAGCCGGCGTGCGCGCCTTGGCGTCACCGGAGACGTCGGCCGGCAGCATCCCGTAGGCCTTGGCCACCTTGAACTCGTTATCCGCGATCAGCGGGTAGTTCGGCGCCGTGCCCTGGGTTTCCTCGATGTCGGCGGCCCAGCGCTCGTGGTCACCGGTCGAGTCGACCGACAGGCCGATGATCTTCACGCCGCGCTTGTCGAACTCCGGCTTGATCTTGGCCATGTAGCCGAGCTCGGTCGTGCAGATCGGGGTGAAGTCCTTGGGGTGCGAGAACAGGACCCCCCACGAGTCCCCGAGCCAGTCATAGAAGTGGATCGGGCCTTCGCTCGTCTCCGCTTCGAAGTCGGGGGCGGTGTCCCCGATGGTCAATGGCATGGTTTTCCTCCTCGATGCTGAGAAAACAGCATCCGCCTTGGTGCCGAGAAACAGCATCCGTGCTTAGCACGGATCGGCCCCTCCGCGCAATTTACGACAGAGTCAGTAGGTAATGCTGACCTCGGTGGTCAGCGCGACGGCCTGGCAGGCCAGGATGTAGCCCTCGTCCAGGTCGGCCTGCTCGAGCACCTCGTTGTGGGCCATCTCCACCTCGCCGCCGGTGAGCTGGCAGGCGCAGGCGCCGCAGATGCCCTGGCGGCAGGAAAACGGCGCGTCCAGGCCGGCCTCGGTGAGCACGTCCAGCATCCGGACCCCGGCTGGCCACGGCAGCCGCTTGGTCGCGCCGTCCTCCAGCGTCACCGCCAGCATGGCCTCGGGCCCGCCGGCCGGTGCGGTACCGGCCTCGAACGGGTTGTCCGCCAGCGACAGGAACCGCTCCACGTGCAGCCGTTTGGCGGGCACGCCGAGCTGCCCGAGCGCCTCCCGCACCAGGCCCAGGAACGGATCAGGGCCACAGATATATGTCTCGTAAGACACATACGGCCGGGCCAGGGCCGCGATCGCCGCGGCCGACGGCACGCCGAGCAGCGAATCCAGCCAGTGCACCACCGTCAGCCGCCCGGCCGAGGCGGCCACCAGCTCGCGCAGGGCCGGGCCGAAGATCACCGAGCGCTCGTCCCGGTTGGCGTAGACCAGCACCACCCGCCCCTGCCCGGCGGCCAGGGCCGACTTCAGGATCGACATCACCGGCGTGATCCCGCTCCCCGCCGCGAACAGCAGGAAATCGGCATTCAAAACCTTGGGGACGAACGTGCCCGCCGGCGCCATCACGTCGAGCACGCTCCCGGCCGTGATGGTGTCGTGGATCCAGTTCGACGCGTACCCGCCGTCGGTCCGCTTGACCGTGATGGCGGGCCGGTCCCCGGCGTGCGGCGAGCTCGACAGCGAGTAACAGCGGGCCACCGAGCCGGTCTGCTCCGACGGCACCCGCACGGTAATGAACTGCCCGGGCCGGTACCCGAACGCGGCGGCGAGCGCCGGCGGCACGTCCAGCACCAGCGAGCAGGCGTCGTCGGTCTCCCGGACCACCTCGGCCACCGGCACCTGGAAATACTCCCGGGTCAAGGAGGCGACACCTCGAGCCGCCCGGTCGTCACCGCCGCGTCGATGCTGTCCCGCAGGCTGCCGCACCCGGCCACGCGGGCGGACGTCTGGCCCAGTGACCCGAACGCCATGAACTCCGCGCAGGTCCGCACCGCGGTGTCGGTCCACTGCACCATCGTGTGCTGCGGGCTGAACTTGGCCGCCAGCACCTGCGCGCCGCACCGCCCGCACGCCACGGCGCAGAAGGACGCGGCCCGTTCGTCCCGCGGCCGGTGCCCGTTAACCAGCATCGCCCTGATGGGCCTGGGCCCGCGCCAGGTTCTCCGCGACCTCGGCCTCCCAGCCGGCCACCGACCGGGTCGTGTCGATCTCGAACTCGAACCGGGCCGTCATGTCCGGCTCGATGTCGGCCACGTCCCGGTAGAACTGCTCGTACCAGCGGCGCACCTGGTAGACCGGGCCGTCCTCGGCGCACAGCAGCGGGTTGTCGATCCGCGCCTTGTTCAGCCAGATCGCCACGTCCTGCTGGAAGCCCAGCCCGACGAAGTCGGCGAACTTGACCGCCACCCGGGTCGCCTGGCCGTCCGACAGGCCGGCCGGCTTCTTCACGATCGCCCCCCACTGCAGCCGGAACGAGGTGGGGGAGACCGGGTAATGGCAGTTGATCAGGACGCTCTCCATGGTCATGCCGCGGTAGTCATGCCACAGGTAGTCGATCATGTACGACGGCCCGTAGTACGACGCCTCGGAGCGCAGCGAGGTCTCGATGCCCCCGCCGGAGGCGGATGCCGCGGAGTAGCTGGACACCCCGTCGATGTCGGGGCGCGACCGGGTGTTCAGGTACTGCGTCGCGATATGGCCCTCGAAGACGTTCTTGAAGAACGTGGGGAACGCGAAGTGGATGTAGAAGAAGTGCGCCATGTCCACCACGTTGTCGATGACCTCGCGGCAGTTCGCCCCCTCGACCAGGATCGAGTCCCAGGTCCAGTCGGTCCACTCCGGCGAGCCGACGCCCTCGATGGGCGGGATCACGACGTCGTCCGGCGGCGGGTTGCCCTCGGCGTCGTGCCAGACGAACAGCTGGCCGTTCTGCTCCAGCGTGCGCCAGGACCGGGTGCGGGCCGCCACCGGGACCCGCCGGGCGTACGGGATCCCCGCGCACCGGCCGTCCCCGCCCCAGCGCCAGTCGTGGAACGGGCAGGCGACGGCGTCGCCCTTGACCGTGCCCTGGGTGAGGTCGCCGCCCATGTGGCGGCAGTAGCCGTCCAGCACGTGCAGGGCACCCCCGGAATCGGCGAACACCACCAGCTTGGTGCCGAACGCCTGCACCGCGTGCGGTCCGCCGTCCCGGAACCGGGCCGCCAGGCCCAGGCAGTGCCAGCCGCGCGCGAACCTGGCCGGCGGCGGGCCCGCTTCGATGGTCCGTACCTGATCCATACCTCTAGACTAGAACATGTTCTAGTCTTGGCATATGGCAGTGTCCAATCAGCAGGCAGTTATCACCGGCGTAACCGAACTGCTACCCGTGCTCAGGCAGCGGGCCCAGGAGGCCGAGGACCACCGGATGGTCCCGGCCGAGTCGGTCAAGGCGCTCGCCGAGACCGGCTTCTTCCGGCTCCTCCAGCCGGCCAGCGCGGGCGGCCTGGAGGCCGATCCGGTCACGTTCTTCACCGCGGTCCGGCTGATCGCCAGCGCGTGCGGGTCGACCGGCTGGGTCTCCTCGGTCGTCGGCGTGCACCCCTGGCAGCTGGCCCTGTTCCCGCCGCAGGCCCAGGAAGACGTCTGGGGGGCAGATCCCGAGACCCGCATGTCGTCTTCTTACGCTCCCACGGGGAAAGCAACGCTCGTGCGGGACGGTTACCGACTCCATGGACGCTGGAGCTTCTCCTCCGGCTGCGCGCACGCGTCCTGGGTGCTGCTCGGCGGCATCGTCACCAACGACGAGGGCCAGCCCGTCGACTTCTGCACGTTCCTGGTCCCGGCCAGCGACTACGCCATCGACGACGTGTGGGACACGGTCGGGCTGCGCGGCACCGGCAGCAACGACATCGTGGTGGACGACGTCTTCGTGCCCCGCCATCACGCCCTCAGCTTCACCGACGTGACCCGGTGCAAGTGCCCGGGGCAGGAGGTCAACAGCGGCCCCTTGTACCGCATCCCGTTCGGCTCGATTTTTTCTTATGCCATCACCACCCCGATCATCGGCATGGCCACCGGCGCCTACCAGGCGCACGTGGAGTACCAGCAGCAGCGGGTGCGGGCCTCCTACGTCGGCCAGAAGTCCGCCGACGACCCGTTCGCGCAGGTGCGCGTGGCCGAGGCGGCGGGGCTGCTCGACGTGGCCTGGCTGGCCCTGGAACGGGACATGACCGAGCTGATGGGGCACGCGAACGCGGGGGAGAAGATCCCGCTGCCGCTGCGCCTGCGCGTCCGCCGCGACCAGGTCACCGGCACCGGCCAGGCCATCCGCGCGGTGGACCTGCTGTTCGAGAACTCCGGCGGGCGGGCGCTCAAGCTGGGCACGCCGATCCAGCGGTTCTGGCGGGACGCGCACGCGGGCCGGGTGCACGCGATCAACGACCCGGAGCGGGCCCTGACCATGTTCGGCCGCGGCGAGCTCGGCCACGACGTGCCCCCGGATGCCATGTTCTGAAAGGGAACTGTTCTGATGCGCCTGCACTACGAGGAAGCCGGCCGCCACCAGGGCACGCCGGTCGTCCTTCTCCACGGCGGCGGCCCCGGCGCCTCGGGGATGTCCAACTTCGCCAGGAACCTTCCTGTCTTCGCCGAGCACTTCCGCACGATCGTCGTGGACCAGCCCGGCTACGGTAAATCCGACAAGCCGCCGGTCGAAGGTAATTACTTCAGGTTCTCGGCCAACGCTCTCAAGGACCTCCTCGACGAGCTCGGCATCGACCAGGTGCAGCTGGTCGGCAACTCGCTCGGCGGCGGCACCGCGGTCCGGTTCGCGCTCAGCTACCCCGAGCGGGCCGGGCGCCTGGTGCTGATGGGCCCCGGCGGCCTGTCCCTGAACGTGTTCGCGCCCGACCCGACCGAGGGCGTCAGGCGGCTGGCCGAGTTCGGCGCGCCGCCCGGCCCGAGCCGGGAGAAGCTGGCGGCGTTCCTGCGCACGCTCGTGTTCGACCAGCGGCTGGTCACCGACGAGCTGATCGGCCAGCGGTTCGCCGCGGCTAGTGACCCGGCCGCTCTCGAAGCCATGAAATCGATGGGCGCCTCGTTCTTCGACCCGGACAGCTACGAGGACGGCCTGCTGTGGCGCGAGGCGCACCGGCTGCGCCAGCGGGTGCTGCTGATCTGGGGCCGGGAGGACCGGGTCAACCCGGTCGACGGCGCGCTGGTCGCGCTGAAGATGATCCGCCGGGCCCAGCTGCACGTGTTCGGCGGCTGCGGCCACTGGGTCCAGCTGGAGAAGTTCGACCAGTTCAACCGGCTGGCGATCGAATTCCTGGAGGGCTCATGATCTCCTCGCTCGGCTACCTGCGGTTCGAATCGGCCGACGTCGCCGCCTGGCGCGCGTTCGGCGTCAAGATCCTCGGGATGACCGAGGGACGGGGTCCGGAAGAAGGCGCGCTGTACCTGCGGATGGATGATTTCCCCGCCCGTTTGGTGATTGTGCCTGGCTCCTCGGAACGGCTGCTCGCGTCCGGCTGGGAGGTGGCGGACGCCGCCGCGCTGGCCGCCGTGGGCCGGGCCCTGTCCGACGCCGGCGTGCCGTACAAGGCCGCTTCCGAGGCCGAACTGGCCGCCCGCCGGGTAGCCGCGATGCTGACCCTGGAGGACCCGGATGGCCAGCCGCTCGAGGTGTTCTGCGGGGCCGCGCTGGAGCACCGGCCCGCCGTCAGCCCGTACGGGAACCGCTTCGTCACCGGCGACCAGGGCCTGGGCCACGTGGTGCTGCCGGTCCCGCCCGGCTCGACCGCCGCGTTCGACTTCTACACCGAGGTGCTCGGCTTCCGGCTGCGCGACTCGATGCGGATGCCGGCCGAGTTCTTCGGCGGCGAGCCCGGCGACCCGCCGGTCTGGTTCCGGTTCCTCGGCTGCAACCCGCGGCACCACTCGCTGGCGCTGGCCCCGGTGCCCGCGGCGGCCGGCATCGTGCACCTGATGGTCGAGACCGCGACCCTGGACGACGTGGGCCTGGCCCTGGACCGGTGCGCCCGAAGGGGCGCAACCGTGTCCGGTACGCTGGGTCGGCACGCAAATGACCTGATGGTGTCGTTCTATGTGCGGACCCCCGGCGGGTTCGACATCGAGTACGGCACCGATGGCCGGCTTGTCGACGACGCCAGCTGGATCACCAGGGAAACCACCGCGGTCAGCCTCTGGGGGCACAACTTTGCCGGACCCGCTCACTGAGCCGAACGGTCACCATCTCATCGATCCTGACGCGTTCCGTCAGGTGCTCGGCCACTTCTGTACCGGCGTCACGGTCATCACCACCGAGGGTCCCGCGGGCTTCGCCTGCCAGGCGTTCGCCGCGCTGTCCCTGTCGCCGCCCCTGGTGCTGTTCTGCCCGAGCAAGACCTCGTCCACCTGGCCGGTGATCGAGCGCGCCGGGCACTTCTGCGCCAACGTGCTCACCGACGGGCAGCAGGAACTCGCCCGGCGGTTCGGGAGCAGCGGCGGCGACAAGTTCGCCGGCGTGCCCTGGACCCCCTCACCCGGCGGCGCCCCGATCCTGGACGGCGCGCTGACCTGGGTCGAGTGCGCGGTCGCGGATGTGCACGAGGCGGGCGACCACTACCTGGTCACCGGCCGGGTCACCGGGCTCGGCGCCACCCGCGCGGGCCGTCCGCTGCTGTTCTACCGCGGCCGCTACGCCGCCACCGACCCCGGCTCCGGCCCGACCGAGGTCGTCGACACGCTGCTGGCCTGGCCGCACCACTCCGACTGGATGTGATGGGCCGCCTGAAAATGATCCGGGCGCGCCAAGGGGGGGAGTTGGCGCGCCCGGAGTCTCGGAACAAGTGCCGGAGTCGGTACCAAGCGCTTGCTCGGGCAGCCTAGCGTCACGCCGTTACCGTCGTCAACGCCCCGCGCAGACCGCAACAAGACGATAATGACAGCCCCAACCACGTCTGGGGGAAACCACAATGCCAACCCGTACTTCTTACGCTCAGGGCACACCCAACTGGGTGGATCTGCAGACCACCGACCAGCCCGCCGCCAAGGCGTTCTACTCGGGCCTGTTCGGCTGGCTCTACGATGACGAGCCCATGCCCGACGGGCAGGTCTACTCCACCGCCGTGCTCCGCGGCCACCAGGTCACCGCCATCGCCCCGCAGCCGCCCGAGGTGGCCGCCGCCGGGGTCCCGCCCATGTGGAACACCTACCTCGCGGTGGATTCGGCCGACGAGGCCACCGCCAAGGTCGAGGCGGCCGGCGGCAAGGTCGGGATGGCGCCGTTCGACGTGATGGACCACGGGCGGATGTCCTTCATCCTGGACCCGTCCGGCGCGGCCGTGGCCCTGTGGCAGGCCGGTGAGCACATCGGCGCCACCCTGGTGAACGAGCCCGGCACGATCACCTGGAACGAGCTCATCACCAGCGACCAGGGCGTGTTCGGGTTCTACACCGCCGTCACGGGGCTGACGGCCGAGGTCATGGACATGGGCGACGGCCAGCCCTACGCGGTGTTCAAGGCGGGCGAGACGATGGTGGGCGGCTCGATGCTGCCGCAGGCGCCGGACGTGCCCAACCACTGGCACGTGTACTTCGGCACCGACGACACGGACGCCACCGCCGCCAAGGCCGCCGAGACCGGCGGCACGGTCGTGGTCCCGCCGTTCGACATCCCGGTCGGCCGGATCGCCGTCCTCAGCGACCCGCAGGGCGCGGTATTCAGCGTCATCAAGATGGCCCCCGAGCCGGCCTAGGGGCTCGCGGTGGAGATACCCAGGCCCGGCGAGGGTGACAAGGAATTCTTCCGGTCCATCCTCCCGGAGGAGGCCGAGGTCAAGCCGATGTTCGGTAACCTCGGCGCATTCGTGAACGGGAACATGTTCGCCGGGCTGTTCGGGTCCGCTGTCGGCGTCCGGCTCGCCGGGCCGGACGCCGGCGAGCTGGCCGCGATCGAGGGGACCGGCCCGTTCGGGCCCGCCGAGCGCCCGATGGGCGGCTACCTCAGCCTGCCCCCCGCCTGGCGGGACGACGCGGACCTGGCTGCCCAGTGGGTGGAGAAGGCGTACGCCCACGTGAGCTCACTGCCCCCCAAGGTCAAGAAACCGAAGAAGAACCCGGCCCGCTGAGCGGTATCAGCCCCGGTCCCGATCAGCCCCGGTCCCACGGATCGGGACCAGGGTCGGCGCCGGCCGCGGACTGGCTGAGCCGGCCGAGGAAGTGCTGCCAGCCGGTGCCGTGCCTGGCCGCCTGGTCCGGCGGGAGGTTCCGGTGGACCAGGCGCAGCCGGGTGCCGGCCGCGGTCGGGGTGAGGGTGAACTCGACCTCGGTGGCTCCCGGCGGCAGGCCGGTGCTCCCGGCCACCCCCCAGCTGACCACCACCCGCCGGGGCGGATCGACCTCGAGGTAGCGGCCGCGGACCGGGACACCGTTGATGTCAACCTCGAAGGCGCCGCCCGGGGCCGGGTTGAGGTTGGCGTGCTGGCCCATCCAGCGGACCATGGCGGCCGGGTCGGTCAGGTGCCGGAAGACCTCCTGGACCGGGGCGTTCAGGTCCATCGTGGTGTCGTAGGTCCCGTCCTCAGGCATCGGGCGGGTTCTCGACCGTGTCCCGGAGCCGGCCGAGATGCTGGGTCCAGAAGTCGGCCAGGAACTGCTGCACGGCGCTGAAGCCGTCCGGGTTGACCACGAACAGGTGCCGCGTGCCTTCCCGGCGCTCGTCGACCAGGCCGGCCTCGCGGAGCACCTTCAGGTGCCGCGAGACGGCCTGGGGGGTGATGTCGAGATGGCTGGCGATGTCGCCGACCGGGCGGGGTTCCCCGGCCACCAGTTCCAGGATGACCCGGCGGTGCGGCTCGGCCAGCGCCTTGAGGGCCGCGTCCGGGTTCCTGGCCAGGTTCACGGCCGCAGTTTACGGCTGGCGGCCGAGGAACGCGGCCAGCCGCTGGGTGACGGGCGCGCTGTCCGGGACCGGCCGGGCCGGCCCGATACGCGGGCCGCGCATGTCGGGGGTGGCCAGGGCCTGCTCGGCGAACGCCAGCACGTGGGCGGCCATCCGCCCGTCGAGGTCGGCGGGCTGGCCGGTAGCCCGGGCCAGATCCCAGCCGTGGACGGCGATGTCCAGCGTGGTGAACCCGGCCAGGGCGGGGCCGGGCATCTCGCCCAGCGGGGTGACGTGCACCCGGGTCAGGGCGTCACCCGCCCCGGCGGCCGCCAGCGCCGCCGCCGCGGCCTCCGCGTAGGCCGCCACCGGATCGTCGGCGCCCAGGGCCTTGCCGTCCGGGCCGCTGGCCGGCAGCCCGCCCGGGGTCATCGGGTAGCGTGGCGGCTGGCCGGTGAACAGGGCCTCGGCCAGCCACAAGGTACCGATCACGTGGCTGATCAGGGCCTGGACATCCCACTCGGTACACGGAGTGGGCAGGCCAGCCTGATCCGGGCTCGTTCCCTTGATGATCCCGGCGGTCGAGGTGACCGCGTACTCGAACGCGCTGAACGTCTCCATGACAGCCGACGTTACTACAACAGTCTTGTTGTGCAACAGATTGATTGATTGATTGCGTTCAGGTCCGGCCGCGGTTCGCCGGCGGGCGGCGCGGCATCGGCGGAATGTCGGTGGCACGGCGTAGTTTGGCCCTACCCCGCCCCCGCCCCCGTCCCCCGGGAGTCCCGCATGCTCGGCCACGACCACGCGCTGTCCGGCGCCCTGGCCTTCGCCGTTGTCGCCCCGCTGCTGCCGGTTACCGGGACGCACCTGGCGGTGGCGGCGGCGCTGACCGCGGGCACCGGGATCCTCCCCGACCTGGACGAGCCCGGCTCCACCATCGCCCGCACGTTCGGCTTCCTGACCGGGGCCTTCGCCTGGATCGTGCACACGATCAGCGGCGGCCACCGCAAGGGCACGCACAGCTTCCTCGGCGTGGCCATCATGACCGTAGCCGCCTACTTCGCCGGGCAGTGGCAGGACAGCGCCCACGTCACCACCGGGCACATGCAGCTGTGGTGGCACCTCGTCCCGGCCGGCCTGCTGCTGGCCCTGCTGTTCTCGGCGGGTTTGCGCGCCCTGTACATCGGCGGCCACCACGCCGACCTGTTCGGCATCGGGCTGGCCGCCCTGGTCATCTGGCAGGGCTGGGACCTGGAGAAGGTGACGCCGTGGCACGTGTCGGTGCTGGCGGTGTGCGTCTGCCTCGGCATGCTCGCCCACATCGCCGGCGACATGCTCACCCACGACGGCTGCCCGCTGCTGTACCCGGTCACCCGGTACGACTTCGGCCTGCTGCCCGAGCCGATCCGGATCACCACCAACAAGCTCGCCGAGCGCTGGGTCATCTCCCCGCTGCTGCTCGCCGCGCTGGCCTACTTCATCTGGCGCGACCTCGGCAGTCAGGTCCTGACCGGGACCCAGCACCTGGCCGGCCGGTAGTCCGCAGCCCCGGTTATCCCGCCTGGCCATTAACCGCCGCAGAAGTCCGCGGCCGCCGCGGTGAGCGCCCGCGCACAGGCCACCGTGCCGGGGATGCTGACCCACTCCACCGCGGCATGAGCACCGTCACCGTCCGGACCGAACAGCACCGTCGGGATCCCGGCCACCGCGATAAAGGCGGCGTCCGCCCAGTAGCTGGCGCCCGCCAGCTCCGCCGGCCGTCCCGTCGTCGCCGCGGCGGCCCGGGCCACCGCCGCGACGATGGCCTCGTCGTCCGCCACCTCGAACGGCGCCCGGGCCAGGGTGGTCCGGCTGGACACCCGCAGCGCGGGGTCGGCCGCGCGGCACCGGTCCAGCAGTTCGGCGATGTCCCGCTCGGCGTCCCGCACGGTCTCGCCGGGCAGCGTGCGCCGCTCGATGGTCAGCGTGCACCGGTCCGGGATCGTCGACTCCTCGCGGCCGCCATCGATGACCGAAGCATGCACGAAGCCGTGGCCGAGCCGCGGATGCACCCGCTCCCGCAGCCGCTCGTTGAGCTCCGCCAGGGCCGTCAGTACGGGCCCGGTTTTCATGATCGCGTCGACGCCGAGGTGCGGCCGCGAGCCGTGCGCGGCCACCCCGGTCACGCTGAACTCGGTCCACACGAAGCCCCGGTGCGCGGTCGCCACGGTGAGCTCGGTCGGCTCGGTGACGATCGCCGCGTCGGCGCGGACGTGCCCCAGGATCTCCTGCACGCCCAGGCTGGAATGCTCCTCGTCGGCGACGGCCGCCACGGTCACGTCGAGCCCGCTCCGGGCCGCCTCCCGGCAGGCGATCAGGGCCGCGGCCAGCCCGGCCTTCATGTCGTAGGCGCCCCGCCCGTAGAGCCGGTCGCCGTCCACCACCGGAGTGAGCGGGTCCTTCATCTCACCCGTTCCCACCGTGTCCAGGTGCCCGCATAGCAGCAGCGACCGGGCCGAGCGGCCGCCGCTCCGCACCAGCACGCTGGGCCGCCCCGGCGTCGCCTCGACGATCTCGGCCGCCAGCCCGGCCGCTTCCGCCCAGTCCGCCACGTACCCGGCGATCTTGCTCTCGCCCGCCGCCCCCGGCACCAGCGACGGATTCTGCGAGTCGATGGCAACCAGGTCCTTGAGCAGCTCGAGCGTGTCCCGTTCCATCAGCTTCCTGCCGCTTCCCCCGGCTCTTCCGCTTCCCTCAGGTCCCCGGCGCTGTCCCGATCCCCTCACTTCCCTTGGGTCCCTTCCGTGCTCAGCAGCAGCACGACGGAAGCCCCGGTCACGCCGAGCCCGGCCCGCCGCGCCTCCGCCCCCGGTCCCGTGAGCGCGGCGCGCACCCCCGCCAGCGAAGCCGCGCCACTGGGACCCGACCACACCCCCAGCCCCGCCAGGTCCGCCCCGGCCTGCGTCGCACGCTGGTCGGTCACCGCGATAGCGGCGTCGA
>JAICWX010000428.1 GCA_025934635.1 Streptosporangiaceae bacterium
GCCACCCGCGGGTCCGCGATCATGTCCGCGACCTGCTCGTTGGTGGCGAAGATGTTGATGTAGGCGTCTTCGGGCAGGCCGGCGTCGTGGAAGATCTGCTCCATGGCCAGGGCCGACTCCGGGTCCTGGGGCGCGTGCTTGAGGATGATCGTGTTGCCGGCCATCAGGTTCGGGGCAGCCAGCCGGGCCACCTGGTAGTAGGGGAAGTTCCACGGCATGATGCCGAGCAGCGGGCCGATCGGCTCCTTGCGGATCACGGCCTTCCCGCCGGCCCGCGGGCTGAGCGGGGTGTCCTTGAGGAGCTCGGCGCCCTGCTCGGAGTAGTACTTGTAGATCGTCACCACCAGCATGATCTCGCCCTTGGCCTCCCGGGTGGGCTTGCCCATTTCCCGGGTGATCAGGGCGGCCAGTTCGTCGATCCGCTCCTTGTACAGCTCGGCCACCCGCAGCAGGACCTTGGCCCGCTCGTCTTTCCCGGTGGTGCGCCAGGACCGGAAAGCGCGGTCGGAGCGCTCGAGTACCTGCTGGATCTCCGCGTCAGTCGCCTCGGCGAACTCACGCTCGACCTCGTTCGTGGCCGGGTTGACGACCTTGTACTGGCTCACTAATGCTTCCCCTTCGGACGTGCTCGCGTTTATGACCCTGTTACTCACGATAATCCCCGGGCGTCCGCGAGGTTAGGCCGGGCGAGACCGATCATGCCGGGCTCACGCTGGGCCCCGAGGATGCGGTGCAGGCGGACCGCGCCCGCCATCACCGGTGCCGAAGTCAGGTCGGCCAAGGAGTCCCCCAAGATCAGCGACGGCCTCCGGCTGGCCGTCATTGTCATCCAACCGGAGGAAGCCAGCCCGTTTGGAATACAGCTGAGAAAGGTTCGTCCAGCTCGCCGCTTGGCCGGGACCTCGCCAGCGCGAGTCTGTGGGATTTCTTACGAAGGTGTTACTCGTGGAGTTTTTTCAGGCCTTGAAGAAATTGGAAGTGATCTATTGACGGCCTGAAGTTGTGGGGTTATGTTCATTCGTACCTAATAGGAAACTTTCCTTATAGTGCGAAGGGAAGCAGGCCGCGCATGAGCAGATGGCGAGCACGAATCCAGGGGGAACGACCGGCATCCAGGGCCGTCCGGACCGGCCGGATCGCCCCGGGGCGAATCGTCCGGCGAGCCGGGATCGGGGTGGCCGTGGCCGCGCTTCCGGTGCTCGCGCTGGCCGCTCCCGCCGCGACCGCTCAGACCACGGCCGCCTCCCACTCGTCGGCCCTCGCGGCACCCAGCGCCGTGCCCGGGCCGCCGGCCGGCTGGACGACCCAGTTCAGCGACGACTTCAACGGATCGGCCGGCTCGGGTGCCGGCGCGCAGTGGCAGTACGACACCGGGCCCGGATCGAACTTCGGCACCGGCGAGATCGAGACCATGACGAACTCGACGAGCAACGTCCATCTTGACGGCAACGGCGACCTCGACATCACCGCGCTCGGCTCCGGCAGCAACTGGACGTCCGGCCGCATCCAGACCACGTCCGCCAACGTCGGGGCGCCGGCCGGCGGCGAACTGGAGGTCACCGCCTCGATCGAGCAGCCCAACCCGGCGAGCGGGCTCGGCTACTGGCCCGCCTTCTGGATGCTCGGCCCCGGCCAGTGGCCGGAAAACGGCGAGGTCGACATCATGGAGGACGTCAACGCGCTGTCCGAGGTGGCCGGGACGGTGCACTGCGGCACGTTCCCGGGCGGGGTGTGCAACGAGGGCAACGGCATCGGCAGCGGGCTGCGCGCCTGCTCGGGCTGCCAGACCGGTTACCACACGTACACGATGATCGAGAACCGGACGAACACCGCGAACGAGTCGATCACCTTCTACCTCGACGGCAACCAGTACTTCTCGGTGACCGAGAGCCAGGTGGGCACGGCGACGTGGCAGGCGGCGTTCGACCACAACCTGTCCATCATCTTCGACCTGGCCATGGGCGGCGGGTTCCCGAACGGCGTGTGCAACTGCACCACGCCCACTAGTTCGACCACCTCGGGCGGCACGATGAGCGTCCAGTACGTGGCGGCCTACACCACGTCCGGCAGTGGCGGGGGCGGCGGTGGCGGTGGCGGCACCGGGGCCACCGGTCCGATCACCGGCTACGCCAATCTGTGCGTGGACGTACGCGGCGCGAACAGCGCCGACTTCACCCCGGTCCAGGTGTACACCTGCAACGGGACCCCCGCCCAGCAGTGGACGGTCGTGCAGGCGGGCAGCACGCTGCACGCCCTCGGCAAGTGCCTGGACATCAACGGCGGCGGTACGGCGGACGGGACCACGGTGGACCTGTACACCTGCAATAACACCGCCGCGCAGGTCTTCATCCCGCAATCCAACGGGTCGCTCTATAACCCGCAATCCAATAAGTGCCTCGACGATACGGGCTGGTCGACGACGCCGGGCACCCAGCTGCAGATCTGGGACTGCACCGGCAACGCCAACCAGAAGTGGTCCCTGCCCTAACCGGTGATCACGATGACGGCCGGCTTCCCGCCACCGACGGGAAGCCGGCCGTCTCGGTTTCGTCATCCAGCAGCGGAACGGGCTGGCCGCCCAGTTTCTCCGGGCTGATGGTCGCGGCCTTCCCGATGGCCGTGACGACCTCGGCTTCCCACATGGCGTGCTCGGCTTGCCGGACCGCCCGCCCCAGCGTCGCCTGGACCCCCGCCCAGGACAGGCCCAGGAAGCCCGCGGCGGACGCCAGCACGGCGATGAACCGGTCGGTCCCGGCGGGCGCGTACGTGAGGGCGGTCCAGATGACGGTCCCGACGGCGGCCAGGGCGGACAGGATCGCCCACGACCACTTCCACATGTAGCGGAAGGCCAGGCGGCGGCCGTTCGCGAGCAGGTCGGCGGCCGCCCCGGCGTACGCGCGCCCGTCGAGCAGCTGGTCGGCGGCCTGCTGCCCGGTGAGCAGCCGCCGCCACACCGATCCCTGCTGGCGCAGGGCGCGGATGACGCCCCGGTCGACCTGGGCCGGGTCGATCCGGCCGGCCGGATCGCACCAGCCGCCGACCCATCCCTCCCAGCGCCGCAGCGATGCGCGGACGGCCGAGGCCGAACGAGCAGGCAGCCGGGCGTCCAGGTCGTCGAGCCAGGCCAGGGCGGTCGCCACCCGGTACCGGCCGAACCGCTCCGCCAGCAGCCCCGGCTCGCCGCCGGCCGGCCGCAGCGCGGTGTCGGCCAGCAGCCTGCCGAGCCCCAGGGCGAGCGCGGCGCCGGGATCGCTTCCGGCGAGCCGGTTCCGGATATCGAGGTAGAGGTCGTAGACCGCCGCCCGCACGTCGTCCCGGGTGTGACCAGCCTTGTCCAGGACGATCTGGATGTTCTCGGCCGACGGCAGCTGCGTGTCCAGCGCGGTCCCGAGCCGGGCGAGATCGGCGCCCGCCTGAGCGGTCAGCGCGCACGCCTTCTCGTAGGCGGTCATCTTCCCGATCCCGGGCAGCTGCGGCGGCAGCGGCCGGGGATCGGAGTTCCGCGGCGGCCCCGGGAGCTTACGGCTGTCGTAGAGCTCAGCCAGCAGCCAGCCGAGGTCCACTGCCAGGCATACCGTGTCCTGAACCGAGCTCCTGTCTGCCATGGGCCCCAATAATCGCACGCACCGGCGTAATCCCAAGACTGGAACACGTTCTAGTCCTGGATTAGAGTCGGGGCGACGAGCCGGCGAAGACGAGAGGAAGGGTCACATGAGGACCAAGGCCGCGGTGCTGTGGGGCCTGAACGAGAAGTGGCAGGTCGAGGACGTCGAGCTCGACGCACCGAAGGAGAGCGAGGTCCTGGTCAAGCTCACCGCGAGCGGGCTCTGCCACTCCGACGAGCATCTGGTCACCGGTGACATCCCGATGCCGTTCCCGGTGGTGGGCGGCCACGAGGGCGCCGGCATCGTGACCGGAGTAGGCGCCAACGTCACGCATGTCGCTGAGGGGGACTCCGTGGTCCTCAGCTTCCTCCCGTCCTGCGGCCGGTGCTCGTACTGCGCGCGCGGCATGCAGAACCTGTGTGATCTCGGCGCCTTCCTCATCAACGGCCCGCAACTCGACGGCACCTACCGGTTCCACGCCCGCGGCCAGGGCCTGGGCCAGATGTGCCTGCTCGGCACCTTCTCCGAGTACACGGTGGTCCCGGCCGCGTCGGTGGTGAAGGTCGACGACGGCACCGCGCTCGACAAGGCCGCGCTGGTCGGCTGCGGCGTGACCACCGGCTACGGCAGCGCCGTGCGGACCGCCGAGGTCAGGGCGGGCGAGACCGTCGTGGTCATGGGCATCGGCGGCATCGGGATCAACGCCGTCCAGGGCGCCAGGATCGCCGGGGCGCGGAACATCATCGCCATCGACCCGGTGCAGTTCAAGCGGGACAAGGCGCTGGAGTTCGGTGCCACCCATACCGCGGCCACGGTCCCGGAAGCCGCCATGCTGCTGATGGAACTGACCCGCGGCCAGATGGCCGACTCCTTCATCATCACCACCGACATCGCCCAGACCGACTACGTCGGGCCCGCGCTCGACCTGGTCGCCAAGCGCGGGAAGGTCGTCATCACGGCGGTCGCTCACCCGGATGCCACCCAGATGAGCGGTTCCCTGTTCATGCTCACCATGATGGAAAAGCAGATCCGGGGCTCGCTGTACGGCTCCTCCAACGCCCAGCACGACATCCCCCGGATGCTGGACCTCTACAACAAGGGGCAGCTCAAGCTCGACGAGCTGATTACCAGGGAGTATGCCCTCGAAGACGTCAACCAGGGCTACGAGGACATGCGCAACGGCGTCAACATCCGCGGCCTGATCCGCTACTGAACCCGGTTCCCGGCTGGGCCCCCGGCTGGCAAGATCAGCACACAGGGGGCCAGTCGATGGAGGGGGCAGTGATGACGATGTCGGAGGCCGGCTCTGCGCAGTGGACGGTGGTGGACGAGGGCTGGGGCCGTAAGGCGGTAGATTTCGCCACGCTCAGCGAGCCGGGTAACTGGCGCGAGTATGTCACCGTGCATCACCGGCTCGACGTCGATGCCGGGGCCCGGCTGCTGGACGTGGCGTGCGGGTCGGGGCTCGCGCTCGAGCTGGCTCGTATCCGCGGCGCCTCCTGCTCGGGTATCGATGCCTCGCCCCGGCTGGTCGCGGTGGCCCGGGACCGGAACCCGGACAGCGACATCAGGATCGGCGACATGAATGCCCTGCCGTGGGACCCGGCGTCGTTCGACATCGTGACCAGCTTCCGCGGTATCTGGGGCACGACCCCGCACGCGGTGGCCGAGATCTACCGGGTCCTTCGCCCCGGCGGACGCGTCGGGATGACGGTGTGGGGCCACATCAAGGCGTCGCCCGGAGCCTGGATGCTGGCCCCGTTCCGCCTGGCCGCGGCGGAGAAGGTCGGCAACCAGGCCCAGATGGTGTCGCTCGGCCGGCCGGGCGCGGGTGAGCAGCTCCTGGAGTCCTGCGGATTCGCCGCTATCGAGCGGGTGGACGTCCCGTTCGCCTGGGAGTTCGCCGACCCGGAACTGTACGCGCGTGCCCTGGCCTCGACCGGCCCGGCCTACGAGGCCATCCAGAACGCCGGGGAGGCCGAGTTCCACCGCGCCGCCGTCGAGCAGGCGCGGCAGCACCTGCGCGACGGCCTGCCGCTCCGGGCCGAGATCAACGTCGTGGGCTACTTCGCCCGCAAGCCCGAAGGAGCCGAACCCGCATGACCGGCAGCTTCCTCGCTGAACCCCCGGCGTCCCCCGAAGTGCAGGCGCTCTTCGACGAGGACCTCGCCGACGACGGCTACGTAGGGAGCGTATCCCGGCTGTGGGCACACCAGCCAGACACCCTCAGGAACCTGTTCCAGCTGATGTCGCGGGCATTCGCCTGGCCTTCTCCACGATCAACGACGCCCTCGGCGCCCAGCCCGACGCGGAGCTCGCCCGGTCCCTGCCCCCGGAGGTACGCGCGGCCGTGACCTACGGCCGTCCCGCAGCTAGCTGAGCCGGCTTCGGCTCGCGTGCAAAGATGCGTCCATGAGCAGCGACGCTGGCCCCGAGGTGAGCGCCCTGGCGATCAACGTCACGATCCCGGCCGGGCTCCGCTGGACTGACACCCGGCGCGGTGAGGAATTCACGCTGACCACGCTCAACATCCGGCTCCGGCCGGACGGGCGCCTGGCGGCGAAGGCCTACGGCCGCCGCCGGCCGCGGCACCTACGTCTCGTTCCCCGTGCCCGACCAGCCGGAGCTGGCGGCCCTGGTCACCAGGGCCGCCAGCCAGGCC
>JAICWX010000156.1 GCA_025934635.1 Streptosporangiaceae bacterium
CCCGCACCCAGGCCGAGGACGATCCACGCGATAATACCCATAACCGGGCTCCTGAACTTCGATGAGCTGATGGCCGGTTTGGTGCCGGATCGTGGCCGGGGGGACTGGCCCCGCCGTGGCTTCGCGATACCTTGCCGTCTTGACTTGTCACCCTTCAGTCAACCCGCGAACCCCGCCCGCGGAAAGAGCCGGAAACCGCAAACGTCATCACATAGACCGATTACTAGCCACCCGCGCGGGCTCCCGCCGTCCGGGGCGGCTGATCCACGGCCAGGAGTCAGCTGCGGAAGGGCTGTCACTACCGCCCGTTCGGCATCTGATTTTGATCTTTAGCGGTCAGCCGGGCGAGCCGGGCCGCTGTTGGTGCGCGAAGTCCCGGCCGCGGATAGCGGCCAGGGATATCACTCCCGACACCAGCGCGATGACCGCCGCAACCAGCAGAATGCGGTTCAGGCCGGTGGTGAAGGCGGCCCGGGTGATCATGTTCACGGCCGGCCTGGCCTGCTCGGGCAGCCGGGCGATCACGGGCCTGATCTTCCCCGACTGCACCGCAGGTGCACGCGGCGGACTGGTCGCAGATTTCTTCATTATTTCCCGACTGGGGGCGGCAATGACGGAGCGGTCCCGGCGCCGCCCCTGTCCAGGCGATAAAAATCCGGGCCGCCGCCACGCACTCTAGTAATCGGTCTGCGTGATGACATTTGCGGTTTCCGGCTCTTTCCGCGGGCGGGGTTCGCGGCTTGACTGAAGGGTGACAAGTCAAGACGGCAAGGTATCGCGAAGCCACGGCGGGGCCAGTCCCCCGGCCACGATCCGGCACCAAACCGGCCGCTAGTTCATCGCAGCACAGGAGCCGGTTATGGGTGTCATCGCGTGGATCGTTCTCGGCCTGGGCGCGGGCCTGCTGATCCCCGGCCGGAGATCACAGGGCCTCATCCTCACGTGCGTGATCGGCATCGCCGGCCGCAGCCGGTCACGGCGAGCAGACCTTCGCCGAGCACTTCGACGCCGGACCGTCGCTCAACGGTGACAGCCGGACTCATGACTCTCACCAGTCCCGGGCGGGATCGGACTCAAGCTAAACCCTGAGGAGCCCGTGTGGCGGACAGGACGAAAGCGGGCTTGGCCGAAGCGTCCGAGCGGCAGAGCGGACCACCGGGCTGGCGATCTTACTCGGCGAAGGATCCCGAAGGTCATCAGTGGTATTTCACGGAGCCCGACAGCTGAGCGGTCTCACGATCGCGGGATTCCGGGCGTCTTCTAGGCACAGGGAAAGTGACCGAAAGAGGGCGCGATGATGACCGGCACCGAGACCATGAACCGGCACACGGTCCTGACTACGCGGCTCGGAGACCTGACCGTCGTGCGAAACGCCGGGGCGGTGGTGGGCCTGTACTTCCCGCACCACTGGTACAGGCCGGGGCCAGACACGTTCGGCGCCCGCACCGACGAGGGATTCGACGAGGTCGCACGGCAGCTCGAGGAATATCTGGCCGGCGGCCGGCGGGAGTTCGACCTGCCGCTCCAAGCCCCCGGCAGCGAGCCGCAGCGTCGCGTGTGGGATCTGGTCGCGGAAGTTCCTTACGGGCAGACGATCACCTATGGCGGCCTGGCCCGGCGCCTGAACGGTGACGTGACCCCGCAGCAAGTCGGGGCCGACATCGGCCGGAACCCGCTGTGCATCTTGATCCCGTGCCACCGGGTGGTCGGCAGCAACGGAAAGCTGACCGGTTACGCCGGTGGTCTAGAGCGCAAGCGGGCGCTGCTGGAACTGGAGCAGCTCAGGCTGGGGCCGGCGGCGCACGAAGCGCTGGTCACCGTAGGCGTCTAAATGGACAAACAGCCGTTCGAGACGGTCGTCGCGACGCACGGGGCAACCGTGCTGCGTGTCTGCCGGGCGGTACTCGCAGGCACCGACGCCGACGACGCCTGGTCTGAGACGTTCCTGTCCGCCATGAAGGCCTATCCGGACCTGCCCGCCGACGCCAACGTCGAGGCATGGCTGGTCACGATCGCCCACCGCAAAGCCATCGATGTCACCCGCGCGAGGGGCCGCCGCGCGATTCCCGTCGCCGAGACACCTGACAAGCCGGCCGCACCCGGTCGCGATCTCGAGCTCGACGGCGATCTCGCCGGCGCGCTGGCGGCACTACCGCCGAAACAGAAGCAGGCCGTGGCCTACCACTACCTGGCCGGCCTGCCCTACACAGACATCGCCGCCATCCTCGGCGGCAGTACCGATGCGGCGCGGCGCGCGGCCGCCGACGGCATTGCCAACCTCAGACGCGCCTATCCGGGAGTTACCGCATGGAAAGGAGAATCCCGATGAAAACGGACGACGACCTGACCCGCGACCTGATGCGCGCCTTCCCCGCCGGTCCCGGCCACCTGAGCCGGCTGCACGGCCGGCTGGCCGCCGCAGCACAAGCCGAAGGCGTCCTCGACGTCGCCTACCGCACCGTCGACAGCCCTGTCGGCCCGCTGCTGCTCGCCGCCACCGACCTCGGACTTGTCCGGGTCGCCTACGTCAGCGAGGACCACGACGCCGTTCTGCGGGCGCTGGGCGAGCGGATCAGCCCGCGTATCCTCCACGCTCCCGCTTGCCTGGATACCGTCGTGCGCCAGATCGAGGAGTACTTCGAGGGCGGCCGGCACAGCTTCGACGTCCCGCTGGACTGGCGACTGTCGAACGGGTTCCGGCAGATCGTGCTACGGCACCTGGCCGAGATCGGCTACGGGCACACCGCCAGCTACGCCATGGTGGCGCAGCTGGCCGGCCGCCCCCGGGCCGTCCGCGCCGTGGGCACCGCGTGCGCGACCAACCCGCTGCCGGTCATCGTGCCCTGTCACCGCGTGGTGCGTTCCGACGGCGCCATGGGCGGCTACCTCGGTGGAACCGACGCCAAGCGAACCCTGCTCACCCTGGAGCGAAAATGACCATTTCCAGCGTCAGTCCCGCCCTGCCCATTGGCGTCCCGGTGCGGCCCCCGCGCCGGGGCCGGATGCTGGCGGTCCTGCTGGCGGCCCCGTTCATGGCGCAGGCCGATGCCACCATCGCCAATGCCGCCACGCCCTCGATCCGCGTCGGCCTTGGCGCCTCGGGTGCGGCGCTTGAGCTGGTTATCGGCGGCTACCTGATCGCCTTCGCGGTGCTGCTGATAACCGGCGCCCGGCTGGGCCAGACCCACGGCTACCGGCGCGTCTTCATGCTGGGGGTGGGCATGTTCACCCTGGCGTCGCTGGCGTGCGGCCTGGCGCCAAACCCGGTCCTGCTGATCGTCGCGCGGGTGGCGCAGGGCAGCGCCGCGGCGCTGATGTTCCCCCAGGCGCTGACCGGCATCCAACGGCACTTCAGCGGACCCGCCCGTGTGCAGGCGATCGGCCGGTACGCGATCGCACTGTCGGCCGGGGCGGTGACCGGGCAGATCCTGGGCGGTGCGCTGATCTCGGCGAACCTGGCGGGCACCGGCTGGCGGGCGATTTTCCTGATTAACGTGCCCGTCGGAGTCCTCGTGCTGGGCGCCGCTTCTCGCTGGCTGCCCGCCGATGACAGGCGGGCCTCACGCAGCCTGGACGGGCCGGGAGTCGCGGCCCTGTCCGTCGCGGTGCTGCTGCTCGTGCTGCCGCTGATGCTGGGTCAGGCCGAGGGATGGCCGGTGTGGGCCTGGGCGTGCATGGCCGCGAGCGTGCCTGCCCTCGCGGTGTTCCTGTCCGCCGAGCGGCGCGCCTCCGCCCGCGGCGGCTCGCCGCTGGTGAACGTCAGCGTGCTGGCTCGCCCGCCAGTCGCCTGGGCGCTGCTGACCTTGGTGATGACAACCGGCAGTTATTACGCGCTGCTGTTCACCCTGGCCCAGTACCTGCAGACCGGCCTGGGTGACAGCGCGCTGGTCTCCGGGCTCATCCTGGTGCCCTGGGTCGCCGCGTTCGGGCTGGCCGGGCCGCTCGTCCGGCGGTTCCCGGCGCGAACCGCGCCGATAGTGCCCGCCGCCGGGTGCCTGCTGCTCGCCGTCGCGTACCTGGCGATCAGCGTCACCCTGTTCGCCGGCCAGCACGGCAACCTGCTGCTAACCGTCCTGCTGGGCACCGGCGGCCTCGGGCTCGGGCTCCAGTTCAGCACCCTGATCGGCCATCTCACTACCAGCGTGCCCGGTGACTACGCGCCCGATATCAGCGGCGTGGCGACCACCGCCCTGCAGATCGGCGGCGCGCTCAGCGTGGCCGCCTTCGGCACCCTCTACCTGTCCCTCGCCGCCCACCCCGGAACAGGCCACGCCACCCACGCCTACGCCATCACCACCGTGTTCCTCGGCGTCGTCGCTCTGGTCGCCATCATCACCGCCCGCCTCGCGACCCGTCGCACCACAGTCTGACCCAGGCTCGTCGACCTCGTCCTCGGCGAGCGGCCTGCCGGTCTATCCCAGCACGCGTTGTCGCAGCCACCCACGCGGCTGCGTAGTCCTGGTCGGTGAGATCCTGGTAGTACTGCGCGACGGCCTCGGCATTGACCAGCAGCGGCGCCAGAGCCGACGCATCCGCGGTGGTGTCTCAGCGGCCTGGTGTCAGGTCGCGGTAGCGGGCTTCGAGCAGGCAGTAGAGGCCATAGCACAGCAGGCCGGACGCGAGCGCGGCCAGCAGCCAGGGGCCGTAGGCGGAGCTGGCCACCGAACGGAAGACCGCGTCCAGCCCCTTCGTCTGCTTCGCGCTGGACAGCACCGCGGCTTTCAGCAGGAAGACGCCGACCAGCACGAACACGACGGCGCGCGCGACGCAGCCCACCGCGCCGAGCGTCCTGGTGAGGATGGCGAGCGCCCGGGGCATGTGCGCTGTGGTGAACCGCTCCCGGAAGTCGAGCCGGACTGACCGGCGGCCCACCTCCACGCCGCCGGCCACAACCAGGACCCCCACCAGGATCAGGACCGCGCGACCCCATCCGGTTCGCAGCAGCTCGGCGGTAACGCCGGTGTCCTGCCGCTGCTCGGACTGCGCCGTCTGCTCCGGCTGGGCCTGTACCGTAAGCCGGGCGGTGCTCAGGCAGAACGCCGAGTACAGCAGACATCCCCACGCGGACACCGCGCGCTGACGCCACTTGCCCGTCGTGCCGGTCGCGTGGGCCGGCCGGAACACGGCCTCGATGAGCTGGGTCAGCGCGTACGCGCCGAGTCCGGCCACGAGCAAGACCAGCGGGACGCGCCCCCCTGCGGCGGCCGCCTGTACGGCCCCGGCACTGCTCGCGGGCGCGCCGGTGCGCCCGTGCGCCGCCAGCGCGAGGCGGAGCGCAAGGTAGCCGACCAGGAGGTAGACCGTGCCGCGGCATAGCAAGCCGAGCCGGGACACCGCGCGCAGCCATACACCGGACGCGCCCCGCGCCATCGACAGTGCAGCAGCGTGCAGCGAGGTTCCGGCGGTCCTGCCTTGCCCATGGATGTTCTTCAACGGACTCGCCTCTGCTAGACAGTATGCGCGGGCGCGGCCGCCGGGGAAGTGCCGCCCAGCACGATGCCGCAACCCCATAACCGTTAGCTTTGCCGGACCGGCCCGGCATCCCGTGTGATTATCAGGCGAACGCCAGCCCGCAGGCCATAGGGCGGCACCGGCAGCCGGACAGCCGCCTGGCTCGTGCCGGACAACCTGAAGACCGGGGTGGACAAGCCCGGCCCCTACGACCCGAAGGTCAACAGGTCCTACGCCAAACTCGCGGCCGACTCAGTGAGATGTCGCTGATGACGGATAAGGCCGCTGCGGCCTGCCCGCCGTGCCCGGGGGCCACGCCCGCCGGACGATAGAAGGCGGCGAGGTCGGTGGGGCGGTGCGGCGCAATGAACGCGCCGCCCGGTAGTAGCTCCCCGGTGTCGTCGAAGATCACGACGCCATTGCAGAGCAGGCTCCAGCCCTGCTCGGGGTGGCTGGCGATGGTGTGCGCCGCTTCGCGGTCCGGAGCCGAAGGCGCCGGACAGGGCGGTGTGTGCGGGCACATATCAGTGCCTGTGGCTGTTCATAGCGCGTGCTTCCGGTGGGTGTTCGCGGGCCGCAGCTCATGCTGCGACAAGACGTTTCAGTCAATTTCAGTCAATCCCGGTGGCAGCCCGGCGGAAATGGCCAATCCGGGCAAGGCCCATCACCAGGGCCGATCACACCCCTTGCCGCACAGGGAACCGGCCGGCCTTGTTTTCGGGGGCCTGCCCAGGGGCAGGGAAAGAGGTGATGGCCTGCAGCAGGTGCGCCGGGTTACGGCGCGATGGGCGGGTGCGGGCGGACCTGTCCGCGGCCCGGGCGGAGGATTTCGTGATCGCGGGCGGCGCGGCGCAGGCGGAGGTCCGCGACAGCGGGTGCCGGCGGCCGACTGCAGGAGCGGCCTCCGGTAACGGGCGCAGCGGCGGGAGGGGCCTTGCGCTGGGCCGCCTTGTCTGCGGATGAGATGGGATCCGGGCCGCGGCCGGGGCACCGCGGTGATGCTGCGGATGAACCTGCCGGCGCGGCGCGGGGCGGCCGGGCCGCGGTAACAGGGCCGCGCGCCGTCGTGCGGCCGGGCCGTGCGCTGCTGCGCTTAGCCCGGGCGGGCCGGGGCGGCAGGCTGCGGGTGCTGGCCGGATGGACGGCCGCTGGATCGGGGCGTAACGTCTGGACTGGAAGCGGAGATAGCCGCCGGGCCCGGACCTTGCCTTGCTGCCGGAGCAGGAAGGCGCCGTCATGGCCGTTGCCGGGCTGAGCACTCGCGAGTACGGCGGTCACGTCGTCGTCGCGCTGGACGGGGAACTTGACGTCGTAGATGCCGCGAGCGTGATGGCCGTGCTCGCGGCGGCCCTGGCCCGCGACCCGCGGATCATCGTCGACCTGGCCGCCCTGGAGTTCATCGACTGCTGCGCCCTGGGTGCGCTGGGCCGGGTGCGGGCGCAGGCCCGGCAGGCCGGCGGTGACCTGCTGCTCGCCGCGCCGCGCGGGCCGGTGCGGCGCATCCTGGCCCTGACCGGCCTGATCGATGTCTTCTCCGTCTACGCCAGCGTCGAGGACGCCGTGCGGATCGCCCGCCCGGTCGTGACCGCCGGGTAACCCGCGCCAGCTGCAGGCCAGCGATGAGCCCGTGAGCGTTATCCATGGCCTGTGCGTGCCGAGAATCTCGTCCATGGCTCTGGCCAGCAGAGTTGCTCTTCCTGCCGTCCTGCCGTGATGATCACCAGTCATGTGCCTGCGGTTCATGTTCCTGCTGACCACACGGCTAGCTGCATGGCCGCGGCTCGCCCGGCGTGAGGAGACATGGAAGACCGCGGAGATCTTGATCCTGCGCCATCAGCTCGCCGTCCTGCAGCGGCAGCAGCCGCCGCGCCGCCCGAACCTGGACTGGGCGGACCGGGCACTCCTGGCAACCCTGCTCGCCGTGATACCGAAGAGCGCCGGCACGGGCTGCGGCTGCTGGTCACCCCGGACACGATCCCGCGCTGGCATCGCGACATCGTCCGCCGTCGCTGGGCCGCCAGGTCCAGACGAGGCAAGACCGGCAGGCCAGCCACCCGCCGGAACATCAGGGCCCTGGTCCTCCGGCTGGCCCGCGAAAACCCCGGCTCGGGCTACCGCAGGATCCACGGCGAACTGGCCGGGCTGGGGATACGAGTCTCGGCGTCGACGGTATGGGAGCTCCTGAAGAAGGCCGGTATCGATCACGTGCCACGGCATAGCGGAAGCTTGTGCGCTGCGATCCTGCCGTCGACATTCAGCCTGCCGTCGACGAAGGCCCCCCGCAGACCGGGCACCGGCCATGCCCGCCGCGCGAGGCGCCTGCTCGTGAAGGTCGATCCGGCAGCGCAAGTATGGTATGGGGTGTGAGCCGGAAAACGGCCGCCGCGACCAAGCTGGGGCCACATCGGCGTCCGGATGTGGTGCGCCGTTCCGCGGCGCTGGTCGCGCTTGCCGTCGCGGTCGTCGCCGCGGTTACCGACCCGGCCGGCTGGGTCGCGCTCGTGATGCTGGCCGCGGCCGTCGCCATGTTCGTGCTGTGGCAGCGATGGCCGGCCCTCCCGACCCCGGTGCTGGCCGCCGGGGTGCTGGCCCTGGTGGCCGTGGCCCAGCTGTCTGGCCGGCTCGAGCCGGCGATGTTCCTGGTGGCGGTCGCCACGGTGATCGTCGCGCGCTCGCAGGGCCCGCCGTGGCGGATCGCCGCGGTGTGCCTCATCCTCGCGGCCAGCCCGGCCGCGATCGTGGCTCTGCAGCCGTCCGGGAACCGGATCGCCTGGGGGATCTGGGTGATCGGCATCGCGTTCTCGGCGGTCATCGGGCGCGGGATTTACCGCCAGGAGCGGTTGAGCGATGAGCTGCAGGCGGCGCGGCTGCAGCTGGCGGTGCAGGCCCAGGCCGAGGAACGCCGGCGCATCGCCCGCGACGTCCACGATCTGGTCGGTCACGGCCTCGCGGCCGTGCTCCTGCAGGTGACCAGCGCCCGGCATGTGCTGCGCCGCGACGCTGATGCAGCTGAGGAGGCCTTGGCGGCCGCCGAGGCCGCCGGCCGGCGCAGCATGCGTGAGCTGCGCGGGACCATGACGCTGTTGCGCAACCCCGGCGAGAGCGCCGAGGCGCTTCCGCTTCCCGATTTCGCACAGCTGGGCGCGCTGGTCGACTCCGTCCGCCACCGCGACGGGCTCACCGTCGAGTACCGGGCCACCGGCGACCTGGCTGCCGTGCCACCTGCCGCTGGCGTGGCGCTGTACCGGATCGCACAGGAGGCGCTGCACAACGCCGCCCGGCATGCTCCCCGCGCGAGCACCGTTGTGGCCGTCACCGTGACGGCTGCCGCGGCTGAGCTGGAGGTCAACAGCGCCGGGCCGCTGGCGGGACGAGCGGACCGCAGCCGGCCGCACTATGGCCTCATCGGGATGCGCGAGCGGGCGGCGACGGTCGGCGGCCAGTTGCAGGCAGGCCCGACCTCCCAGGGATGGCGGGTCCACGCCCGGGTGCCGGTGACGTCCACGTGATCCGCGTTGTGCTCGTCGACGACCAGACGCTCGTCCGTGCCGGGCTGGCCCGCATCCTGAGCGCCGAGGACGGCTTTGAGGTGGTCGCGGAGTGCGCCGACGGCGCTGAGGCGCTCAGCGCGGCCGCGGGTACGCTGCCCGACCTCGTCGTGATGGACGTGCGGATGCCGCGCATGGACGGCATCGAGGCGACCCGCCGGCTGCGGGCCGGGCCGCACCCGCCGCCGGTGCTGGCCCTGACCACCTTCGACGAGGACGAGGTGCTGTGGGGCATGATCGAGGCCGGCGCCGGCGGGTTCGTCCTCAAGGACGCCGGCGCCGGTGACCTGCTGGCCGCCGCCCGGGTCGTAGCCGGCGGCGGCGCGTGGTTCGACCCGGCTGTCGCTCCCCGGATGCTCGGCGCCTACCGCGCGGCGGTCGCTCCGAATCGCCGCCAGGCCGCTCGGCTGGACCTGCTCACCGAACGCGAGCATGAGGTGCTGCGCCTGCTGGCGCGCGGCTCGGTGAACGCGGAGATCGCCAAGGCGCTGCACGTCAGTGAGGGCACCGTCAAGTCACACGTCGGCGCGATCTTCACCAAGCTCGCGGTGCGCGACCGGGCGGGCGCGATCGTGTTCGCGTTCGACCATGGCGTGGTCGACCCCGGCCACGGATGAGCCGTCTCCGACCGTGGTCGGAGATGGAGTCTGGAGCACGGTCCGATGTGCTTGAGCCGCCCAGACGGCATCGTTGTGGTCATGACCAACTACACCATCGCGCGGCGCGAGTCCCCGGCGAGCACCGGCGCGGCCGTCCCGGCGCAGGGACGGCGCCTGCTCATGCCGCACTGGGCCATGGCGGCGCGCTTCGTCACAGTCGGCGCCAGCGGTTTCGCCGTCAACGTCGCGACGTTCACGCTGATCGTGCACGCCACGCCCCGCCGACTACCGGACGGCCGGCGCGATCGCGTTCCTCACCGCGGTGGCGAACAACTTCGCGTGGAACCGGCGCTGGACATTCCGCGCCCGCGGCGGGAGGGCCGTATCACAGGCCGCCCGCTTCCTCGCAGTGTCGCTGTGCGTGCTGATGCTCACGCTGGCGCTGCTGTCGGTGCTGGCCGGCCCGGTCGGCATCGCCAAGATACCCGCCGAGGCCCTGGCCACGATGGCGATGACGCCGCTCGGCTTCACCGCGAACCGGCTGTGGGCGTTCGCGCCGGAGCCCCGAAACCATGTTTGCCCTGTAGGAGTCCCGATGAATCTCGTTGACAGCGAGCATCCCGTCATGACCGATCGCTGGCCGGGCCGGCCGGCCGAGAGCCCCGGTGACCCCGCTGGCCTGCCCCGGACCGCTGTCCTCATCGCCGGTGCGGTGGTCGTGGTCCTGGTCGCGTTCGCCTCGCGCTATGGCTACCACCGCGACGAGCTTTATTTCCTGGCCGCGGGCCGGCACCTGGACTGGGCCTATCCGGACCAAGGGCCGCTGACCCCGCTGATCGCCTGGGCCATGAACGCCATCGCACCGGGCTCGCTGACCATGCTGCGGGTGCCGCCCGCGCTGGCCGCCGGGTCGACGGTACTGGTGACCAGCCTGCTCGCGCGCGAGTTCGGCGGCGGCCGCCGCGCTCAGTCGCTGGCCGCGGCGGTCGCCGCGACAGCCGTCATCGTCCTGTTCACCGGCCACACCCTGAGCACCTCCACCTTCGACCTGCTGGTCTGGGCGGCGGTGACCTGGCTGGCGGTCCGGGCCATCCGGACGGGCCAGGACCGGCTGTGGCTGCTGGCCGGCGCGGTGCTCGGCGTCGGGCTGCTGAACAAGCCGCTCCCAGTCTTCCTGGCGGCCGGCCTGCTGGCCGCGCTGGCGCTGTGCGGGCTGCGGCGGCTGCTGCGCAGCCGTCACGTCTGGCTCGCCGCGGCGATCGCGGTCGCGCTGTGGTCCCCGTGGCTCATCTGGCAGGCCGCCCACGGCTGGCCGCAGCTGGCGGTGTCGCGCTCGATCGCGGCTGGCGGGTCGGCCAGCTCAGCGCCGTGGTGGCAGATCGTCCCGTTCCAGGTCTTGATGGCCGGCCCGCTGCTGGCGCCGGTGTGGATCGCCGGCCTGGTACGGCTGTTCCGTGACCCCGCCGTGCGCTACGCGCGCTTCCTGGCCTGGACGTGGGTGCTGCTCGCGGTCGCCTTCATGGCGACCGGCGGCAAGCCCTACTACCTGACCGGGCTGCTGCCTGCCCTGATCGGCGCGGGCGCGGCCCCGGCAACTGGCTGGCTGGACGGGGGCCGGCGCCGCGCACGGCGGGCGCTGCTGGCCGCCGTGCTCGCGGCCAGCACGATGGCCGGGGTGCTCATCGCGCTGCCGGTGCTCCCCGCCGGGTACGCCGGCCCGGTCATCGCGGTCAACCCGGACGTCGGCGAGACGATCGGCTGGCCCGACCTGGTCCGGACCGTCGCCGCCGTGCGGCACCGGCTGCCGCGCACCGCGCCCGTGGTGATATTGACCGAGAACTACGGGGAGGCCGGCGCGATCGACCGCTATGGGCCCCCGCGCAGCCTGCCCCACGCCTACAGCGGGCACAACGCCTACGGCATCTGGGGGCCACCGCCCGAGCGCCGCGCCCTGGTCATCGCCGTGGGCTTCGGACCCGGCCAGCTCGCCGCACACCTGCGCGGCTGCACCATAGCCGCCCAGATCACCAACACTGCCAGCGTGGACAACGACGAGCGAGGCCAGATGGTGGCGGTCTGCCAGGGGCCACGCGGCTCATGGGCACAGCAATGGCCCGCACTGCGCCACCTCGGCTGACCCGCCAAAGCCCCATCCCGCCGATCCTCCGGCCCTTGCCACGATTCTGCACTTCTGCCCAGGGCCGGCTCTCTAGGTCTAGGAAGACGAGGGCCATGACCGCGTGGCTGGTGGGCGCGCGACCTGCAGGCATGGTGGAAGGACACGCAGCACATCACTGACGACGATGCCGCCAAGAAGTCCTGTACCAGAAACTCTCGAGCAGTTAGGTGCAACCCATAGCTTCACTACATGTCCCTCTCCATCTGCCGCGGACCCGGGCCTACTCCAGTTTGATTTCTTTGTCCGGTGCGCGCTGGGTGGTGCTGGCTGGGCGTGGCGTTCGATGTCCCCGTCAGTATCCGTGCGTATGCCACAGGCGAAGAGCCCGATCCGCCAGACGCGTTTGCCATCCCCTGTGGAAAGGACTGTTTCCGCCGCCACCTCGTCCGTTCCGCGGGTGCGGCGGCGCCGACCAGGAGCCTTTCCGGGCGAGCCGCCGCTGCTCACTGCGGAGGGTTTAGTAACCGCCGTCCGGGTAAGGATTTGCGGGACAAACGGTGATTGCCTGGGGGTGGGACGGCGATCCAGCTGCTGACGCTCACCGGGCCCGCTGGGGTGGGCAAGACCCGGCTGGCCATCGAGGTGGCGGAGCAGGTGGCCGACGACTTCGCCGGCGGGGCCGTCTTCGTTGATCTGGCGCCGCTGCGCGATCCCGGGCTGGTGCTGAGCGCTATTTCCCGGCAGCTGGGGGTGGACGAGGGACGCGACGCCGCTGGGCGGCCTGCTGGCGGCGGCGCTGCGGGCCAGGGAGCTGCTGGTGCTGCTGGACAACTTCGAGCATCTCCTGGCGGCCAGAGATAGCGTGCTCGCCCTGCTGGAGACCCGCCCGCGGCTGGTCATGCTGGTCACTAGCCGGGTGGCTCTGGATGTCGGGGGCGGGCGCGAATACCTGATCGCCCCGCTGGTCCTGCCGGATGCGGCCGTCCTGCCGGAAAAGCTGGGCGGCTCGCCCGCGGTCCAGCTGCTCGTGGAGCGGGCCAGCGCCACGGGCGCGCAACTGACGCTGGATGCTGGCACGGCCCCGGTCGTGGCGGAGATCTGCCGGGCGGCTGGAGGGGCTCCCGCTGGCCATCGAGCTGGCCGCGGCCCGGACCCGGCTGCCCCTCCGGCGGTGCTGCTGGACCAGCCGGCTGCGCCGGGTAGCCGGACGTCAGGCCGGCGGCCGGTGCGCCGTGCGTGAGCATGCTGGAAACGATCCGCGAATACGGCACCGAGCGACTTGACGAGCACTGCGAAGTTGCGCCGATCGGTCGGCGGCACGCTGCTTACTACCTGGCCCTGGCCGAGGAGGCGGCCGCCGCGCTGGCCGGACCGGCGGCGGCCGGCTGACTGGGACGGCTGGACACCGAGCATGACAACCTGCGGGCCGCTCTGCGCTGGGCCCTGGACCGGGGTGACCGGGGCACCACGCTTCGGCTGGCTGGCGCGCTGTGGCGGTTCTGGGCCCAGCGCGGTCACTCAGTGAGGGTCGCCGGTGGTTCACCGAGACGTTCGCGCTGCCCGGCGACGCCAGCCCGGCTGCTCCGGCCGCGCAGGTCAACTGGCTGATCGGGGCGGTCCGGCTGACGATGGGCCAGGCCGCATTCGACGAGGCCTCGGCGTACTGCGAACAGGCGGTTGTAGCAGGCGAAGCATTTCAGAGCGGACCTGCAGTTCTGCTGGCTGCCGGGCCGTCAGCAGGCCAATAGCAGCCACCTGAGCGTTCTATACGAGATCCAGCTGGATGGGCAGGGAGGGTTTGCTGAGGGCCTCCCGGGCGTGGGCGAGTGCTTCGGTTTCTATCCGGCGGTGCAGGGCATGCAGGTCGGCCGAGGGGGCGGGGGTGACGGTGAGCACGATTTCCGGGTCGCGCCCGTCGCCGATAACCCGGCCCCTGGCTGCCTCAACGCCGCGGTAACCGCTTATCTCCCTGGTCAGGGCGTCGGTGAGGGCGGCCGGGTGCAGGATGGTGGTGCCCTCGGGGGTGCCGATGGGAATCGTGATGTCGCCGACCCGGTCGGTGGAGACGAGCAGGGCCAGGATCCAGCGCAGCGCGGCTAGGGCCAGGAGCAGGCAGGCAGCCGCGACGGCAGGCCATAGCCAGCCGCCGTGGTGGCCGATGTAGGTGCCGGCGCGGTTGTCGAACAGGGTCCGGTGGGAGAAGGCCGTCCCGAAGACGCCCGTCGAGGCGGCCATGCCCGCCGCCCCCGCGATCAGGACGAGCAGGCCGAACAGGGTAAGGGCGGTCCGGTTGGTGCGGTCGGCGTGCATCAGCGGCTCCGGGGGACGACGTGGACCTTCAGGCGCGGCGGGTGACGAAAGTTCAGGCTGTCCAGGCAGCCGCCGAGGGCCTGGGTGACGGGTTCGGTCAGCGCGGTCGCGGCGGGGCGGCCGCGAGCGGCCGATGCCGCGGTGATGGTGGCGCGGCGGCGGCGGACCTTGACGGCGGCGCTGGAGATGCCGTCGACTCCGGTGGCGGCAGCCCGCAGCATCCGGGCCAGGCCGCGCCGGGTGACGGCGGCGTCGGTGGTGTCGTCGTCGGACCGCAGCGTGAGCCGGGTCGTGCGGCGGGGCTTGAGTTCCAGGGCCAGGACGACGATCCCGATGACGATCAGCACGGCCGACCAGACCCGAACCACGAAGTGATCCCACCGGGTCTTGCGGCCCCAGTGGTACCAGGTGGTCCAGTGCACCAGCAGCGGGCTGTGGTGCACGGCGAAGCCGATGACCTCGGCGATGACCACCACGCTGCCGACGATCAGGGCGGCGGCGAGGATGAAGGCCAGCGGCCGGTTGAGCAGGCGCATCTGGGTGTCCTCCCTTACCGGACCCGCGGCGGCGGGGTGATGTCGGTGGCCAGGTCGGATACGACGATGTGGACCTCGTCGGCTTCCAGGCCGGCCAGTTCCCGGATCCGCTCCCGGACGTGGCGGCGGACCTGGGCGGTGACGGCGGCGACGGACGCGGGCCAGCGGACGGCCATCTCCAGGGTCACGAAGGCCTTCGACCCGTCCACCTCGATCCTGGTCCTGGGCAGCGCGGACAGGTCGGTGTCCCGGACGCCGAGGTGCCCGGCGCCGGGGACGGCCCGGCCCAGCACGCGGGCCACCGCGGCGCCGGCGTCGGGATTCTCGGCGGCCGCCATGGCGGCGATCTTGGTTACCACCACGTCGGCGATGGTGATGCGGCCCAGCTCGGTACGTCCGGCCAGCCGGGCGGGGGTGTCCTCGGCGGTGGCGGTCATCGGCCGCGGCGGCTGCGCGACAGCCACGCCTGCGCGTCGAAGTCGCCGTCGAGGACCTTGGCGGCGCCGTAGCCGATCGCGCCGAACAAGGCGACGATCAGCATGTCACCGAAGTTGCCGAACACCAGGGCCAAGCCCAGGACAAGCCCGGTGATGGTAGCAAGCGCGGTTCGGTTCATCTTTCACATCCAGACTGCGGATAAACGGGTGCTTCGGGGCTCAGGCCGGCGGTAGCCCGGGTTCTGGCCAGGCCGCCGCGGCCTGCCCGCGCACGCCGGCGGAGGAGGCGAGCGGAGGATCGTCGATGTCGGCGATCAGGACGTCGACCGGGCGTGAGCCGGTCAGCGGGGCCAGGGCCACCTTGATCAGGGCGGCGAGATCGGTCGCCGGGACTCCCCACCGGGACCGGATCTGCACCCGCACCCGGCCGCCGCTGACCTGCACGCCGGGCACCTTGCGGCCGGGCAGGTAGCTGGCTATCTCGCCGCCCTGCCCGCCGCCGAGCCCGGATACCCCGGCACAGCCGGCCACGGCCACGGCGACGGCGTCGACGTCGACGCCGTCGATCACCGCGGGACTGAGCGTGCTGACTCCCGGCGGAAGGGTCATGACACCCGCGCGGGAGTCGTGGTGTCCTGGTCGCCGTCGGTGGGCAGGTAGACATCGTCGACGGCGATGTTGACCTCGACCACGCGCAGGCCGGTCATCCGCTCGACGGACTGCTTGACGTTCCGCTGGATGCTGCGCCCCAGCTCGGCGATGCTGACGCCGTACTCCACCACGATGTCCAGGTCAATGGCGGCTTCAGTCTCCCCGACCTCGACCCCTACGCCCTGCGCCACGTTCGGGCCGGTGCTGCCGGGGATGCGCTCGCGGATCGAGCCGAACGCGCGGCTGCCGCTGGCGCCCATCGCGTGCACGCCGGCGATCTCGCGGCAGGCCTTGCCCGCGATCTTCTGCACCACGCTCTCGGCCACCGTGATCTGGCCCTCCTCGCTGGCCAGACGCTCCCTGGTCGCGGGGCTGGCCGTCGTGGTGGCCGTGCTCGGAGTCTCGCTGATCTTGGGTGTCACAGGCTGGGTCATCGGAATGCTCCTCGGGGATCGTGAGACCGGCGGGGCCAGGTTTCGGTTCCCGGGCCCGCACAGAGTTAGACACCGCCCGCCGGGGATCCTCGCAACGTTTTTCCCGGATTCGCCCGTTAGGTGACCCGCGGCCTGCATGCCCGGCCCGGGCGGGGGTAAGCGCAGGCACTCCGTTGGTCCGGCTATGACGAGGGGAGCATTGAGTGGAGGCAGCGGAGGCCGTCGAGCCCGGTGTGGGCGACGCCTACCTGGTGGCCCGCGCCCAGGAAGGGTACATCGATGCCTACGAGCTCCTCATCCAGCGGCATTCGGCCATGGCGTACCGGGTCGCCCTGCGCCTGGCCGGTAACCACCACGACGCTCAGGACGTGGCCCAGGAAGCCCTCATCGCCGCCTGGGAGAACCTGGCCCGGTTCAAGGGCGGGTCGTCGTTCGCCACCTGGCTGTACCGGATCGTCACCCGCCGGGCCCTGAACAAAGTCAGCCGGAGCCGGACAGCCGGCTCCCTCGAGCTGCTGCCCGACGTCGCCGGCACCTCGGACGAGCCCGCCGACAAGACCGAGCGCAACCTGGCCATCGACGCGGTGAGCGACGCGCTGCTCGCGTTGCCGTTCGCGCAGCGGGCGGTGATCGTCCTTCACCATTTCGAGGAACTGTCCTACGCTGAGGTGGCGGCTATCACCGGGAGTACCGAGCCGGCCGTCCGCAGCCACCTGTTCCGCGCCCGCCGCGCGCTGGGCAAGACGCTGGAGGAGTGGAGGTGAGCGGCCCGGTGAACGACCCGGCCTCCGGCCGTCTCTCCGTCCGGCAGCTGCTGGACTCTGCTGCCCTGCCGTGCGGCGCCGACGTCGACCACCTGCTCGAGCAGGTCGCGGCCGGCCGGGTCGGCGACCAGGACGCGCACCAGCGGGACTGCGTGCACTGCCAGGCCGCGCTCGGCGAGCTGGCCGGCCTGTGGAGCCCGGTCAGCGAGGCGGCGGCGACCCCCGTGCCCGCCCCGCCCGGTCTGGTCGCGGCCGTGATGAGCCAGATCCGCACCCTGGCCCGCGACGTCTGGTACACCCTCGAAATCACCGAGACCGGCGTGGTCCGGATCGCGGCGCGGATCGTCGCCACCCTGGCCCGCGATTGCGCCCGCACGATCCCCGGTGTCCGGGTCGCCCTGGGCCGGAGCACCCAGGGCAGGCTGGCCGCGCTCGCCGAGAAGGCCACCTTCGGGCACCGTCACCCGCACGCCGCTGTGGGCGTGCTCGGCCGCACCGCGGTGGTGGACCTGGCCGTGGCGGTAAGCTACGACCAGCCCGTCCACGAGGTCGCCCGCAACATCCAACGGCACGTCACCGCGACCCTGCGCGAGCAAGTGGGGCTGCAGAGCGTCACCGTCAATATCACCGTCGACGACATCCTCGGCGACGACGAGTTATGACCGCCTGTACGGGACCGCGCCTGGCAGGAGGGGCTAACGCACGCGCGCTGGCCTAGGGCCGTGACGGACCCGTTGCGCCGCCGCGGCCGCCAGCCGGACCGGCCACGGCCGGCGTCTCACGCCAGTCACCCGGGGCAGCGGTCCAGCGTGAGGGTCATGATCCGGGCGGAAAGAAGTCAGCCCCGTGATGAAGACATCCGGATCGCCGCCACGGTCTGGATGATGCTCCCAGATGAAGTTCCTGCGATCCCGCCGGACCTCACGCATCGAGATCTCGTCCATCCGCGTCATCACCGTTCTGCCGGGTAGCGTCGAGGTTAACGGTACGTGCAGGCCAGCTGACCTGACCAACATCTCGGAGACCACGGGCCGATCCCGGTATCCGTTGGCAGTAACACTGATGCATGCCGAACGGGCTGGGTACCCGCCGGCCATCAGCCTGTTGGCGGCGGTTGAAAAACGAGACAGGCTTGGACCACTACGGTACAACCGGCTTTTTTTATCGCAGGCCGCGGCGATATTCCGGAAGTCTTCGTCCTGCTGAACTGGCCAAACGCCATTGCCTGCATCGATGGCCCCGGTCCGGCGCCCTGCGTCCAGGCGGATTATGGAGTAGGAATCCGGCGCGGATCGGCGCGCCGAGCATGCTCGGCAACCCCGACCATCGCCGACGCGCAGTCGCGGTTAGCCGTGCTGCAGGCAGCTTCCCCAACCGACCTTCCCGGCGAGTGGGTCCCGAAGCCGTTCTCCACGCAACGGAGACGACCAGTGGCCGAAGCCGCCCTTACCAGGCTGTCCCCCGCCTGACGCCAGCGCATTGAGCCCTATTACCGCAGGCCAGAGACGCCAGTGCCTTAGACGCGTTGCGCCGCGCCTGCCGTCAGCTGACGCCGAAAGGCGCCATTGTCACTTGGCTAGTGCTACGTTCCTTTTTGGGTAGTTAAATTAGGATGGGTAGCGGGAGCGTCGGCCAGGTGCGTGGAGGCGAGTCCGGTGCCGAAGTTCCTGCGAGCGCGTCCAGCGCACGATGATGGCGAAGACAGGAAGATCCGCCGGCTCGCGGCCGCGCGGCATGCCCCGGCGGACTGGAGCGAGCGGGCCCGGATCGTGGTGCTGAGCTGGGACGGGCTGGCTGCCCCGGCGATCGCTGCCCGGATCGGCTGCCATCAGAACACGGTGCGCCGCTGGCTGCACCGGTTCAACGCGGCCGGCATCGACGGGCTCGGCAACCAGCCCGGCGCCGGGCGCAAGCGGCGGGTCACCGAGGCGCAGCGGTCGGCCGTCATCGCCATGGCCCGCTCACTGCCGCCCGGGCAGCTGGCCCGCGACGCGACCGGGGAACTGTCCGCCGGCGATGAACGCGGCCCGGCGCAATGGACCCTGGACATCCTCGCCCAGACGGCACGGGACGCTGGCATCCAGGTAGGCCGCAGCCAGGTCCGGCGGATCCTGCTGGCCGAGAAGGTCCGCTGGCGGCGGACCCGCAGCTGGACGACCAGCACCGACCCGGAGTTCGCCCCAAAAGGACCCGGGTCGTGGAGCTCTATACCGCCCCGCCGCCGGGCTCCACCGTGATCTGCGCCGATGAGCTCGGCCCGGTCATCCCGCGCACCTTCCCGCCCGCACCGGGCGGGTCACCTGACGGGCACCGGATCAAGGCGCCGCTGGAGTACTCCCGCGGGCCGGAGAAGACCTGGGTCTACGGGGGGCTGCGCGTCGCCGACGGCCAGGCGGTCACCATGTGCGCCCCGTCCCGTAACAGCGCCTTCTACCAGGACTTCCTCCAGCTGGCCGAGCAAGCCAATCCCGAGGGCACGATCTGGGTCATCACCGACAACCTCTCCAGCCACGACAGCAAGAGCACCCGGGCCTGGCTGGAAGGCCATCCCCGCATCCAGCACGCCTTCATCCCCAAGCGCGCCTGCTGGCTGAACATGCAAAAAGGCTGGTGGCGGATCTTCCGGCGCCAGGCACTGGCCGGGCAGGACTTCGCCGACCCCGACGAGATCGCCCACGCCACCCGGGTCGCCACCGCCCAGCTCAACGCCCACGCCCGGCCCTGGATCTGGGGACGGCCCGAACCCAAACACCGTTCCTATCGCCGACGCTTTATATACACTCTTTAAGGAACGTAGCACTAGTCACTTGATCCTGAAATTAGACATCAGAATTGAAACTGAAAGATATCGCTGAGCTGGAGCCCCGTTACGGAATCGAACCGTAGACCTTCTCCTTACCATGGAGACGCTCTGCCGACTGAGCTAACGGGGCCGGTCTTCACTTGTCTCACCTGCGG
>JAICWX010000547.1 GCA_025934635.1 Streptosporangiaceae bacterium
AAAACAGGCATGGGGGATGCGGCCCGCTGCTATGAGGATATGCCTATAGCAGCAGAATACGCTCAAAAGGCTATGGAACAGAGCAGAATTTTCTGGCCGAACCACACCTAAACGCCCTCTTAATACTGCCTTGACACACGTGATGCTCTCGCGTGGTGCCACGGCGCGACACTGGTCTACTGTTTCGGGGTGTGCGAGCCGGCCGTCCCGTGCGACAGATCGGCGGGCACCGCACGGCATGGCCAGCCGTACCTCTACTACAGCAGCCTCTGCGGACGATATCTTCATAGAAGATAAGGAGATTCCCCAGGCTGGAGAGGAACGGATGTGGCCAGCTACCGTCCTATGACCGTTGCCGATCTAGCGGCGCACCTGTCGCGGACGACGGATGGCAGGATCCGGTGGAAGCTGGTCTGGGAGTTCCTGGAGGAGTACCGGTGGGGGCCCAGCGATGCTCAGCCCTATCTGCTGAGGGATGAGCCGCCTCCCCTCGGTGACGAACGGTGGGATGCCCTGCTGGCGGCGCTGGCCGAGCATCTCGCGGCCAAGCATGACCTTGCGCCGCTGGCCTGGGCCGAGTCGCGGGTTCTGCGCCGACCGTGGTTCCCGGCCGAGCTTCGAGTCCAGCGCGCTGATGCCCTGGTCCGGGCGCCAGCCGCGTTCCGGAAGCACGGCGTCTACCTCTCAGCCGCGGATCTGGAAGCAGCGTGACCGAACCCGGGAGTGTCCTCCTCGACCGGGCGCAGATCGAACGGACGTTCACCGCTCTCGGCGATCGGCTTGTACAACGCGGCGTAGTCGCCGACGTCTTTATCGTCGACGGGGCGGCGATGGCACTGGCTTATGACGCCACCCGCGTGACCCGCGACGTTGATTCGCTTTTCGTGCCGCACGGCGTTGTCCTTGAGGAAGCCAGGAACGTCGCGCAAGACCTCGGGCTACCTGCGTGGTGGCTCAACGAGCAGGCCAGCGTCTACATTTCAGGCAAGGACGACCCGGATAAGCGCCGTGTGTTCGATCATCCTGGTTTCCGGGTGACCGCGGCATCACCACGCCATATCTTCGCGATGAAGGCCCTCGCCGCCAGGACCCGGGACATCGACGACCTCCGCCTGCTCGCCGGCATCATCGGCGTCGACTCCGCGGAAACCGCTCTGCAGATCTGCGGGGAGTTCTTTCCCGACGAAGAGGTTCCACCCCGGGCTGCCGCCGTCCTCCAGGAACTCTTTAGCTGATGCGCCTGCACCATGGCAGGTCGTTTCCGTCGTCCCCTCGCTGTTGCCGTGCTGTTGCGCCTAACACCGTGCCAGGCTTCGCAGTCTCACTCAGATCGCAGTGAAGCATTTGCCCAGCCAGTCTCGCGGTCTTGGTATCCGCCGCGTGAGCGGCTGCCGCCGTGTTCAGCGATGCCGCCGCCGGCCGCTCTTGCGCGGCCGGGCGGACCGTGACCTCGCCTTTTTCTTCGGATGCGGGGCGCTCGCCGCTGCCTGCGCAGTCAGGCGGGCCCGCCGGGCCGCGTGTGCCACAGCCGGGTCCGGGTGCCGGGACAGCGACCCGGCCAGGAGCGCGAAGGTGCCGGGCATCGCGCCCGCGAGCGCGGCGAGCAGGGCCGCAGCGCCACCGGGCCAGCCATCGGCGGCGTGGTCGAAGGCCTCTTTTAGTTCCGGCGGCAGCCACGGGTCGCTGCTGGGGTCGGCGCCGGTCATCCGGTGAGCGAGGAACGCCGCGCGGCTCACCTCTTCGAGTTCGCCGGCAAGGAGCACAGCACGGGCGGAGGCGGGCACGCCTTCGTCACCGGGCGGGAGCCCGCGCAGGCGCAGGGCACGCTCGGCGAATGCACCGATGACTCCGTCCGGCACGGCACCGCGCAGCACCTCGGCCGGTGCGGCGCCGAGGTCGACCAGGCGCATCAGGCGAGGCCCCGCCGAAGCGGCGTCACTGGACAACTGCGTGCTCAGCGCAGGCAGGAACGTTTCCCAGCCAGCCGCGCCCTGAGCCGTCAGCCAGTCGCGCAGCACCTGCCGCGCGGCCGCTTCCGGCCAGTTACCGACGGCGCCGGCCAGGTGCCCGGCGTCCCAGGACAGCACCTCGTCCCGGGTCGGGAACGCCGCCGCCGCGTTCTCGTCGAGTTCCGCCGTGCCCAGGATCAGCGCGTCGCGCACCAGCGCCGAGCCCAGCGGCGTCAGGGCGATCGCGTCTCCCGCGCGGGTGGTAATGCCGAGCCCGGCCAGCCGGTCAACGACGCGAGCCAGGCGCAAGGCGGCAGGCTCCAGCTCGTCGCGGTCGTCCTCGGTTAGGTCCGGGATGCCGGTGAGCTGCGACAGAACCGGGACAGCGGGCAGCTGATAAGGCCCGTCGGCCGTGGCGGGAACATCCGGTGCGTCCGCGGTTTCCGGGGGGAGGATCCATTCCGAATCCACTGCCGCCTGCCACGCCAGGGACTGCGGGATCCCGGCCCGCTCGTAAAGCGAGTACAGCAGCAGGAGGTTCTCGCCGGGGAATTCCTCGGCGGTCTCCTCGTCCTGTGCCAGCCGGGCAAGCAGCGCGCCCAGCATGTCCAGGGCCAGCCCCGCCAGCTCGGCAGGCGTGCCGTCCTGCCAGATCTCGGCGGCCGTACCGGGCAGCAGCGAGCTTTCCGCGCCGCGCCGCAGGAAGCCGCTGGCCAGCGCCAAGTCCAGCAGCCCGGGGTCAGCGTGATCGGGGTCGGCGACCATCGCAGCAAGCGACGCGGGCAGCGGCGCCGCGCGCACGGCGGCGGCCAGCTCCTGGGCGGTCGCGGACAGCGGCGCGGGGGCCAGCGGGACGACGCCGGACCCGAACATCTCCAGGTGCGTGACGGCCAGATCCTCCACCACACTCAGCAGCGGAGCCGGCCGGTCCAGGCCAGGCGCGAGCCGGGCGGCTCGCCCGCGCAGCAGCGCGTCCAGCCCGGCCGCCGTCCAGCGGTCCGCCAGGAACCCGGCCCGGGCGTCAAACCACGCGCCTGCTACCGCCTGATCCTCCATGTCTCGCGGGCCCTCGGCGACCAGCGGCGCACCGTCGTGCCCGGCCAGCTGCTCGCGCCGCACGACGGACTCCAGCCGCTGGGTCAGCAGCAAGCGGGCCTGCCGCGAACGCTCGCCGGTCAGCGCCCGGACGAACGCCGCCGAGGCGAGCGGGAACACCCCACCGCTCTCCCCCGCACCGGAACCACCGGAGGCCGCCAGCCCCAGTGCCGCGAGCCGCTGCGGGTAAGGACGGCCCGCCAAGGCATCCACCCAGGCGCCGACGGCCCGCGGATCGGCGGCGTCGACGCCCTCGGCGTGCAGCAGCTGGCCGTACAGCCGCGCCCAGGTAACGCGGCGCCAGCTGATCATCGCCGACTCGAACTGCGGGCGCAGCGTCTCGACCTCGGCAATGAGCCGGTCCCGCCGCCTGGCGTTCAGCTTGCCCGCCGCATGCGTGTAGCCGATGAGCGCGACCAACGCGGCCGGGTAACCGGCCAGGTCGGCCGGGATGACGCTGACGTACAACGGCAGCAGGACGAGCATCAGCTCCTTCACCAGCTCAGCCGATGGTTCAGGCAAGCCGGTCCGGCGCCGCGCCCCGGACAGCGCCAGCAGGCCGACCACGGCCTCAGCCGCACGCGGCTGCAGCAGGTCGCCGTGCCGACCATCCCAGTCGAGAAGCGGGGCGAGATCGAGGTTGAAAGGCGCAACGCTGGTCACCTGGGCAGCGTAACCACCGCCCACGGTCAGCAGGCCGCACATCAGGGCAGCCGATCCGCACGAAACCGGGTGACTACCGCAGCGAACTGGGTGACCGGCCACTTGAGCGGGTGCATCGCTCCGCTCATCACGAAGGGCAGCCCGGACCCGGCCGCGCAAGCCCACCTGAGGAAGCAGGTGACTCACACCTGCCGTACAGCCACAATAGGCCAGGCAATGGGTAAATAACGAACACGCCGCTGGATAACCGCGGACGCTGGCCCCGAACGTGTTACTCTTATCGTATGATTTCCCCGATCCGGGGAAATCGCACCGGTTTCCGGGTTCGAGTCCCCGCGCGGGCAATGCGGTCACATCGACGTGGCGAGAATGTCGTCACGATCACCTCGATACAGCTCCGCTC
>JAICWX010000226.1 GCA_025934635.1 Streptosporangiaceae bacterium
CCGTGTCCAAGCAGACGGTGTACAAGCAGTTCGGTGACAAGCAGCACCTGTTCGCCGAGGTCATCGGGGTGACCGCGGCCGGGGTGGTAGACCGGCTGGCCGCCGCCGTGGCGAGCACGCTCGACGACGCGCAGGATGTGCGCACCGCGCTGCGCGACCTGGCCGGCGGCTTCCTGCGCGGCCTGCTCCAGCCGGACGTGCTGCGGCTGCGCCGGCTCGTGATCGCCGAGGCGGACCGCTTCCCCGAGATCGGGCGGGCCTGGTTCGAGCAGGGTTTCGACCGCGCGCTGGTCATCCTGGGCGAGGCGCTGCAGGCCCTGGCGGACCGCGGCCTGCTGCACGACCTCGGCGACCCCACGCTGGCCGCCTACCAGTTCGCCGGGCTGGTCATGTACCAGCCGATGAACCAGCTCATGTTCGCCGGGACCGGCGACCCGCCGCCCGGTGACCAGCTCGACCGCGTCGCCGACTCGGCCGTGAAGGTCTTCCTCGCCCGCTACGGGTGAGCGCCGGCGGCGTCGGCGACCAGCCGGAGCACCAGGCCCAGCGGCGGCCAGGCGTCGTGGCCGCGGCGCGTCACGGCGTAGGGCCGCATGATCACCTCGGGCTGCCGCAGCCGCCGCAGGGTCACCCCGCGGAAGGAGCGCCCCGACGGGAGCAGCCCCACCCCCAGGCCCGCCACGATCATCTCCTGCACCAGGTCAAGGCTGTCCGCACGCTGCGCGATGCGCGGCTCGAAGCCGGCCAGCGAGGCCACGATGCGGAGCACCTCCTCGTCGGCGGTGTTGCGCGAGTTGACGATCCAGTCGTGATCCCGGTACCGGCCGAACACCTCGGCCGCGGTGCCCGCCGGCCGGTCACCGGAGGACGGCGTGCCCAGGCTCCATGGCACTGAGCTCAGCGGGACGGCGTGCAGCTGCCGGCCATGCGGCTCGCGCCCGAACCGGGCCGGGGCGAGGTTGTAGTCATACGTCAGCGCGAGGTCGATCTCGTCCGCGGCGAGCATCCCCAGGGCCTCGGCCGGCTCGTGCTCCAGCAGCTGCAGCCGGACCTGCGGCTGGCGGTCGGCCAGGATCCGGGCGACCGGCAGCAGCACCTGGCCGAACGCCGAGGCGTAGGCGGCCACCCGCACCGTCCCGGCCGGCTGGGCGGCCGGGTCCAGGTCCCGCCGGGCGGCCTCGATCGCGGCCAGGATGGTGACCGCGTGATCGGCCAGCCGCCGCCCGGCCGGGGTCAGCCGGACCCGCCGCCCGTCCGGCTCGGTCAGCGGGGTGCCCGCCTCCCGGGCCAGCGCCGCGAGCTGCTGCGAGACGGTGGAGGTGGTGACGTGCATCGCCTCGCCGACCTCCCGCATCGAGCCCAGGCGGGACAGCTCGAGCAGCAGCTCCAGGCGGCGCGGGTCCATCCAACAATCATTCATGATCAGTGAACGGTATGTCCATCAATCTCACGTGGACACGGACGATCCGGCTCGGCTGTACTAGGGATCATGATCCGCACCGCGAACCCGGCCTGGTCGACCCCCCGGGCCGGCACCTTGATGGCCGTGGGCTCGATGACCCTGGTCCAGCTCGGCCTGGCGCTGTCCGTTCCGCTGTTCGGCCAGATCGGCCCGCTCGGGGCGGTCTGGCTGCGGCTGGCCTGGGCGGCGGTGATCCTGGTGGCCGTGGTGCGGCCGAAGCCCTGGCGGTTCCGGCGCCCGATCCTGCTCGCCACGATCGCCCTCGGGACGGTGACCGCGGGCGTGACCATGCTGTTCATGGCGTCGGTGGCCCGGCTGCCGCTCGGCACCGCCAGCGCGCTGGAGTTCCTGGGCCCGCTCGGCGTGGCGGTGGCCCGCGGGCGGGGTGCCCGGCGGCTGCTGTGGCCGGGCCTGGCCGCGGCCGGCGTGCTGCTGCTGACCCACCCCTGGCAGGGCGGCGGCAGCCTGGCCGGCGTGATCCTCGCCCTCGGCGCGGCGGCCTGCTGGGCCGCCTACATCCTGCTCACCCAGGCGGTCGGGGACGAGATCGCGGGCCTGCAAGGGCTCGCGGTGTCCATCGGTGTGGCCGCCCTGGTCTCGACCCCGTTCGCGACGGGCGACATCGGCCGGGCGGTGACGCCGCACTTCCTGCTGGCCGGGCTCGGGCTGGCGCTGCTGCTGCCGGTGATCCCGTTCAGCCTGGAGATGTACGCGCTGCGGCGGCTGACCACGGCGGCGTTCGGCACGCTGATGTGCCTGGAGCCGGCCCTGGCGGTGCTGGCCGGCCTGGCGCTGCTCGGTCAGGTGCCGCAGGTACTGTCGCTGGCCGGGGTGGCCTTCGTGGTGCTGGCCGGCCTGGGGGCGGAACGCAGCGGCGCCCGGCAGAACGAAGCCGATTTGAAAACAAAAGTTCGATACGGACCAAACGGGGTAGGGGATCCTCCCATCCAGATCGGAGGAACCATGACGAACGAGATGACGCCTCAGGACAACCCGGAAAAGGACCCGGAGGACTGGGTCACCGGGGACGAGCCGCTGACCGGGCCGCAGAAGTCGTACCTGCAGACCCTGGCCCGGGAAGCGGGCCGCGATGTCGACATCGACTCGCTGTCCAAGGCCGACGCGTCCAAGCTGATCGACGAGCTCCAGGTCGTCTCCGGCCGCGGCGCCCAGTAGTTAAGGCACGGCGCTTGTTAAGGCGCGGCGTTTGTTAAGGCGCGGCGCTTACAGCAGGCGGAGCTGGCGGTCGGCCGGACGGCGGGGCCGCCGGGCCGCGGTCAGGCTCGGCGGGGCCGGGGTGATCGCGGCCAGGAACGGCGAGCGGCCCGATGTCGCTTCGGTACCGTTCCTGCTGCGGCGGCCCGCGCAGCTGAGCAGCAGCCGTTCGCGGGCCCGGGTCAGGCCGACGAAGAGCAGCCGCCGTTCCTCGGCGGCGTCCTCGTCGGTGACCGGGCCCGAGCCGGGAAGCCGCAGCGGCAGCAGGCCGCGCTCGCAGCCGGCCAGGAACACCACGTCGTACTCCAGGCCCTTGGCGCCGTGCAGGGTCAGCAGCGTGACCGCCTCGGCCCGCGGGTCCAGTGCGTCGGTTTCCGCGCCGACGGCGATCTCGGCCAGGAACCGCTCCAGGTCGGTACCGCACCGGCGGGCCAGCGGCAGCAGCAGCTCGCCCGCGGCCCGGACATCGGTGACGGTCCCGTCCCGCTCGCCCCGGGCCGCGGCGATGGCGCGGACCGCCGCCGTCACCCGCTCCGCGACCTCGGCCGCGTTGCCCTCCACCAGGCGCAGTTCGCGGACGACGTCGGCGACGCCGGGGCGGCGGCCGAGCCGGTCGTGCGAGCGCTTCTGGTAGGGCAGCCCGGCCCGGGTCAGCGCCTGGGCGAGCGGCCCGGCCTGCGCGTCGGTGCGGTAGAGCACGGCGATGTCGGCCAGCCCGATCTTGCCGTGCTCGTGCCCGTCGGCCCGGCCGCTGTCGAGGGAATTGAACGACGTCCCGCCCAGGAGCTGGTCGATGGTGGCCGCGATCCAGCCCGCCTCGGCGTGCTCGTCGGCCGCCTCGTCCAGCGTGACGACCCCCGCCGGACCGGTCCGGGCGGCGACCGTGGTCCGCCCGGGTACCAGCGTGGACGGTGCGATGGCCTGCCCGGCGGCGGTCACGATGGCCGGGTTCGAGCGGTAGTTCCTGGTCAGCTCCACCGTGGCGGCGCCCGGGAAGTCGGCCGCGAACTGGCCGAAGATGGTTACGTCGGCGCCGCGGAAGCCGTAGATGGCCTGGTCCGGGTCGCCGATCGCGGTCAGCCCGGCGCCGTCGCCGCTGATCAGCCGGAGCAGATCGTACTGAACCGGGTCGATGTCCTGGTACTCGTCCACGCTGACCTGGGGCCAGCGGGCGCGCAGGTCAGCGGCGATCGCGGGCTGCTCGCGGAGCAGCGCGGCGGTGAGCTCGATCAGACCGTCGAAGTCGGTGAGTTCCCGGGCCGCCAGCTCGCGGCGCAGGGCGGGCCGTTGCCCGGGGTCGGCGATGAGCTTGCGGGCGTCCCGGTCGGACCCGGTGAGTTCGGTCGCGACCTGGAGCAGGACGGCCTCGTCGGCGACCCGGAACTGCGGCGGCAGCCCGGCCGCCTCGGGGTGCTCGCGCAGGATCCGCAGCCCCAGGCCGTGGAACGTGGTCACGGTGGGCTGGCCGGCCCCGGGTGAGCCCGGCGCGGGCGGCGGGCAGAGCACGGCCAGCCGGTCCTGCACCTCCTGGGCCGCCCGCCGGGTGAACGTGATGGCCAGGAAGCCGGCCGCGGGCAGGCCGCGCTCCGCGATCTGGTGCGCGATCCGGTAGGTGAGGGTGCGGGTCTTGCCGCTGCCGGGACCCGCGATGATCAGCAGCGGCCCGTCGGCGGTGGCGGCGGCCCGCTGCTCCGCGTCCAGGCCATCGAGAAGAGAGCGGGGCAGCGATCCCGGGCCGGAAGAAGGCACGGCGGCCTCATCCGGCCGCGCGGAGCTAGCCGCGGTGCGGGGAACCCTGCCCCGTTCGGCATCATTGGTCTTGTGGCCGGGGGCCGGGCGGTCCATCGCGAACAGGGCGGCACCGTCCAGCTCGTCCGGCTGGAACAGGCGGATCGTGCCGTACTCGCCGTCGTAGCCCGAGTCCCGGATGACCTCGCCGCGGCGGAGCCGGGCGATGCCCTCGCTGAGCAGCGAGCCGCCGGCCCGGCGCAGGTCGTCGAGCGGGACGTCGCGCAGGATGCTCAGCTCGGGTCCGAGCGCGGCCACCAGCTTGCCGACCGCGACGGCCACCTTCTTGCTCTTCGGGCCGGTGCCCACGATCTCGCCCATGATCTCGGGCAGCTGGACCAGGTTGGTGAACCCGGCGGCGTTCGGCGGCCGGTAGCCGAGAGGCCGGTCGGCCAGCTCGGCCACCCGGTGCAGGACGCCGACGGTGAGCGGCTTGCCGCACTGGGGGCAGATGGTGTCGACGCCCCGGGTCTGCTCGGGCTCCAGCCGGACGTCGCACTTGCGGTGGCCGTCCAGGTGGTACTTCCCCTCCTCGGGGAAGAACTCGACGGTGCCCGCCAGGCCCTGGCCCGTCTGCAGCGCCGCCATCATCGAGAAGTAGTCCGGCTCACAGTCGAAGACGGTGGCCTCGCGGCCGAGCATCGGCGGGGAGTGCGCGTCGGAGTTGCTGACCAGCCGGTACCCGTCCAGCGAGGAGCAGGTCCAGTTCATCGCCGGGTCCGAGGACAGGCCGGTCTCGACCGCGAAGATGTGGTCGGCCAGGTCGGCGTAGCAGTCCCGGACCGCGTCGAAGCCGGACTTGGAGCCCAGCACCGCGAACCACGGCGTCCAGACGTGGGCCGGGACCAGGTAGCAGCCCTCGCCGCCGGACAGCGTGATGTCCAGCAGGTCGCGCGAGTCGAGCCCGAGGATCGGCCGGCCGTCCGAGGCCAGGTTGCCGATCTTGGCCAGCGCGGCGGTGATCCGTCCGGCGGACTCGAAGTCCGGCGCGTACAGGAGGTGGTGCACCTTGCGGGTGCGGTCGTCGCGCTTGTAGATCGTGGAGATTTCCACGCTGAGCATGAACCGGACCGTGCCCGCGCAGCTGGCCGGGGTGTCGCGGTGGAGTCGTTCTTCCAGGTCCGGCCGGATGCGGAACAGGCCCGGCTCGGCCGGGACCAGGGTCTCCCGCAGCTCCGCCGACCACGCCGGGTGGGTGAAGTCGCCGGTGCCGAGCACCCGCAGGCCCTTGCGCAGCGCCCACCAGGACAGGTGCTCGATATCGCAGTCCTTGCTGCAGGCGCGCGAGAACTTCGAGTGAATATGGAGGTCGGCGTGAAACATCGCGGATCTGATCCTGCCACGCCCGTGCGGATGCTCGTGCCGTAAACGGACGGCCGCCCGGCGCCTGAGGGGGAAATCAGGCGCCGGACGGATCCCGGCTCCCCGCCCCCCGGCTCAGGTAATGCCGTCGACTCGGTGGACCGCCCCGCAGTCCACTCCGAGGGCGGCGTGGTGCTTGCGGACTGCCTCCTCGTCGGGCCCCTCGAGCAGGCAGTACACCTTGCCGTCGGGGTTATGGAAAAGCTCCACCTGCCGGACGCCGAACTCGTCGGCGTGCTCAATGCGGGTCTCTTCGGTGATCTGCGCGATGGCCTCGGGCGGCAGCTTGAGGTTCTCGTGGAAATCCATGAAACGGGGCATGCCGGTTCCTTTCCTCACTCGGGCCTGCGGGCTAAGCCCGTGTTGTCCAGGCCGCTGTGCCGAACGTGCGGCGGCGGGCCGGGCGAATCCGGTCCAGCAGGACCGCCGCGGTGGCCGCGACCAGTGCGGCCGCGATCGCGATCACGGCGATCTGCCAGCCTGGCATGCCGCCCACCAGCACGGTACGTACCACGGTCGGCGGGTCCGGAACCGCGATCCCGCCGTTGCCCCCGGAACGCGGGACCATTCCGGTCGACGCCGAGGCGCCGCTGGCGAAGGCCAGCGCGATGATCCCCAACGTCGCCAGGACGGCCCCCAGCCTGGCCAGGTTCTTGATGCTGTGCATGGCTAGTTCTCTCCCCGGGGACGCGATCAGGACCCTGATCGCTGCGTTGCCTACCCTGCGACGCTACGGCGGCGGCCCGGTCCGCCGAATCGGGAGCGGTTCCCCAGTTTTGGTCCCGGGTTCCCTAGTTTTCGCCGGGATGATTCACTCGTCTCCAAGCACCGACGAGGGGGAGCCACCATGCCTTCGATCCCCGACACCCTGCGCACGACCGCGGCTCGCTGCCCGGACCGGGAGGCGCTCGTCTTCGGTCCCGTCCGGCGCACCTATCGCGAGCTCTACTCCGAGGTGGAGCGGACGGCGGCGGCGCTCGCCGCCCGCGGGATCGCCCCCGGCGACCGGGTGCTGCTGATCTCACCCAACAGCGACGCGTTCGTGATCGCCGCCTATGCCGTGCTCCGGACCGGCGCGATCCTGGTCCCCGGCAACCCGCGGAACGCCCCGCCCGAGGTGGCCCACCTGATCACCGACTCCGGGGCGGCGGCCGTGCTCTTCGCCCCCGAGCTCGGCGAGGTAGTCGCCCAGGGGGTGTCGCAGAGCGGGGCGTCGCCGCGGCTGCTTTCACTGCCGCACCTCGCCGAGCTTGCCAGCGAGGAGCATCCCGCCGTGACGCACGTCCCGGCCGAGGCTGACGACGCCCTGCTGCTCTACACCTCGGGCACCACCGGCGCGGCCAAGGGCGCGCTGTTCGACCACCACCGCTCGCTGTGGGTGGCCGTCAACATCATCGGCACGGCCGGTTACCGCGAGGGCGACCGCACCATGCACGTCGCGCCGCTCTACCACTCCGCGCAGCTGACCCTGATCCTGTGGGCCGGCACCATGCTGGCCATGACCCACATCGTGGTGCCGGCGTTCGACCCGGCCGAGGTGGCCGCGCTGATCGAGCGGGAGCGCATCTCGGTGTTCTTCGGCGTGCCGACGATGTACCAGTTCATGCTGCGGCTGCCGGACCTCGCTAGCCGCGACTTCTCCGCCTGGCGGGTCGGGATGTTCGGCGCCGCGCCGATGCCGGCCGAGGCGGTCCGCGCGCTGAGCGCGGCGCTGCCCGCGGTCGAGCTCTACCAGCTGTGCGGCCAGACCGAGGGCGGTCCCGGCGGCATCTACTCCGGCCCGGACGACGTCCGGGCCCGGCCGGACGCCAGCGGGCGTTACGCCATCCCCAGCACCGAGGCCCGCATCGTCACCGCCGGCGGGGCCGACGTGGCCCCCGGCGAGGTGGGGGAGCTGATCCTGCGCGGCGAGACCATCATGAAGTGCTACTGGAACCGGCCCGAGGCCACCGCCGACACCATCAGGGACGGCTGGCTGCACACCGGCGACCTGGCCGTGGTGGACGCCGACGGCTACATCACCCTGGTCGACCGGCTCAAGGACATGATCATCACGGGCGGCCGCAACGTCTACTCGGTCGAGGTCGAGAACGCCCTCGCCGGTCATCCCGGCGTCCTCGACGTCGCGGTCATCGGCGTCCCGCACCCCGACTACGGCGAGAGCATCCTCGCGGTGATCGTCCCGGCCGGCGGGGCCGCTGGGTCCGAGCCGACCGCTGAGGAACTGCGCGCGTGGGCCCGCGACCGGATCGCGGACTACAAGGCGCCGCACGCGGTCGTGGTGCATGCGATCCCGCGGAATCCTTCGGGGAAGATCCAGAAGCACCTGCTCCGGGCGGAACTGGCCGGGGCCGATCTGACCTGGGCGGTCTGACCGCCGGGCGGGCCGCCTGCGCGGCTCGCCAGCCACCAGCCGGCCAGAGCGGACCCTGCGAACCGCCCTGGCCAGCGGGAAGCTCTTCGTTACGAGCGGAGCTTCATTATCCGGTCAACGAGCTTGAGCATGGTCTTGGCCGATACCGGGTGGTTCCCCACGCTGAAGCTGGTGACGATGAAGACGTCCGCGCCCTCCACGGTGACCAGCGTGTTGAACGACAGCGAAAAGCCGGCGACGGAGGAAATGTCGACACCTTCGCGGACCCGGAACGCCCGGTATTTGCCCACCTTGATCTTGAAGATGGACTTCAGCGAGATTTTCAGGGATTCGTCGCCCATGCCGCCGCTGCCGGTCTGCTCGCTGAACGACTTGCACGCGGCGTACTTCGCGTGCGCCTGGCTGTAGAAGGTGGCGGCCGCCTTGACGCTGGGGAACTGGTAGGCCGACTGCTCGTAGAGAAGATCGACGTTGGTGGAGCCGACGCCGATAGCGGCGTCCTGGTTGTCGCTGATGGAGACCGCAGCGGCGCTTTCCCCGTAGGAGCTGAGCGCTTGATTCTCGAAGTTTGCGCAGCTCATGGCGGGTACATGATTCCTAGCCTTCTGATGCAACAGCGACTTGCCCGTGCCCGTCGCCACGACGAGCTTGAAGCCAGGCCCGAACGTCGAGGCGGGCAGCAGGGCTGATTTCAGCTTGGCCCCGCTGACCTGAACGGGATGGGTGGCCGCCTGCGCGGCGGTCGGGACAAGCAGGAAAGCCGAGGTAGCGAACGCAATGGAGGCAAAGACTTTAGCCCGCAACGACATTGTGGTCCCCTGTTTCTGCGGCGCTATGGCCAGGCCGTCTGACCGCTCCCCGCCGCGATGCCAGAGCATCATATTGGGAGATATATCCGCGTTGCCGGTTATGAGGCTAAATTGCGACTTTAGTTATTCCTGAGAATATGATCTTGAAATGTATCGGTGTCAGTCCGTGAAATGCCAAGCTCAGCGGGCGTGGAACGCCAAGCCCAGCGGCGTGGAACGCCAAGATAAGCCGATTGAACGCCGAGATAAGCCGCACGTTCCGGACCTCAGTAACCGCATTCGCACCACAACCCGCACCTGTCACTTACCCCGGCCCTTACCTGGCCCTGGCAACGACATGGATGCTCCATCAAGGTCGCGATCACGGCATCGATGCTCCATCGATGCCGTGATCGCGCTGACCGGGACCCGTGCGCGTGGGGTGACGGGCATGCTGGATGCTGGTACCGACAAGATCTGCGACCGAGGAGGAGGCTGACCTCGTGCCACTCGCCTGGGTGCCCTACGCCGACCGCGCCGAAGCCGAACGACGTCTGGGCGGCCTACCCGCCGGGGTGGAACTCGACTTCTACCGGGCCGACGGGGACGACTTTCCCGGCACGATCGACGAGGTCGCCTTCTACGTGCTCCCCTACATGCGGGGCCCGGCCGTCCTCGCGCGGGCCGCGGAGATGCCCAAGCTGCAGGTGGTGCAGACCCTGACCGCCGGCTACGAGGAGTTCCTGCCGCTGGTGCCGCCGGGGGCGACGCTGTGCAACGCGGCGGGCCTGCACGACACCAGCACCGCCGAGCTGGCTATCGCCCTGGCCCTGGCCAGCGGCCGTCATCTGGACGAGTTCGCCCGGAACCAGGCCGGCCGGGCCTGGAAGTTCGCCTTCGGCCGGGCGCTGGCCGACCAGCGGGTGCTGATCGTCGGGTACGGGCGCATCGGGCAGGCCATCGAGCGCCGGCTCGACGGCTTCGAGGTCGCCTCGGTCACCCGGGTGGCGCGCCGCGCCCGGACCGGAACCCTGATGCCGCCGCGGGTGCACCCGGTGGAAGAGCTGGCCGGGCTGCTGCCCGAGGCTGACGTGGTTTTCCTCATCGCCCCGCACACGCCGCAGACCGAGGGCCTGATCGGCGCGCGGGAGCTGGCGCTCCTGCCGGACGGCGCGCTGCTGGTCAACGTGGCCCGCGGCAAGCTGGTCGACACCGATGCGCTCGTCGCCGAGCTGGCCAAGGGCCGGATCCGCGCGGCGCTGGACGTGACCGAGCCGGAGCCGCTGCCCGCTGATCATCCGCTCTGGCGGCAGCCCGGGGTGCTCATCTCGCCGCACGTGGGCGGCGCGAGCTCGGCCTTCTTCCCGCGCGCGGACCGGCTGATGGCCGCGCAGCTGGCCCGCTTCGTGGCCGGCCAGCCGCTCGAGAACGTCGTCAAGCCGCCCGCCTGAGCGGAGTCGCTGGGCTTGGTGCTTATGCGGCCAGGGCGGCGTAGCGGCCCTGGCCCTCCAGCAGGCTGTCGTGGGTGCCGGCCTCCACGATGTGGCCGTGGTCAAGCACGACGATCTGGCCGGCGTCCCTGACGGTGGAGAGCCGGTGCGCGATCGTGATCGTGGTACGGCCCTGGGCCAGGGCGTCGAACGCCTGCTGGACGGCCCGCTCGGTCTCGGTGTCCAGGGCGCTGGTGGCCTCGTCGAGCACGAGCACGCGCGGATCGCGCAGCAGCGTCCGGGCGATGGCGATGCGCTGCTTCTCGCCGCCGGAGAAGCGGTGCCCGCGGGAGCCCACCATGGTGTCGTAGCCGTCGGGCAGGCTGGCGATCAGCTCGTGGATCTGGGCGGCGCGGGCGGCCTGCTCGATCTCGGCGTCGGTGGCGCCGGGCTTGGCGTAACGCAGGTTCTCGCGCACCGTGGTGTGCAGCAGGTAGGTTTCCTGGCTGACCACGCCCACGATGGCGGCCAGGTCGGCCAGCCGCATGTCCTTGATGTCGGTGCCGTCGATGCGGATGGCGCCCTGGGTCGGGTCGTAGAGCCGCGCGACCAGCGAGCCGAGGGTGGTCTTGCCCGAGCCGGTCTCGCCGACCAGGGCCAGCGTGCTCCCGGCCGGGACGTCCAGGTCGATGCCGGCCAGGGCGGCGCGGTCGGCACCCGGGTAGGTGAAGCCGACGCCCTCGAAACGGACGTGGCCGGTGGCCGCGGCCGGGTCGATGCTGACCGGCCGGACCGGGTCGTCGACCTCCACCGGCAGGTCGAGGTACTCGAAGATGCGGGCGAACAGCGCCAGCGAGCTGATCACCGAGACGCTGGTGCCGAGCAGCCCGGTGATGGGCCGGAACAGGCCGCTCTGCAGCGTGGTGAAGGCGATCAGGGTGCCGATGCTGATCGCGCCGGCCGTGACCGGCAGCCCGGCCGCGAGGTAGATGATGGCGGGAATGGTGGCGAAGATGATGCTCAGCGAGGCCATCCGCCAGCGCCCGGCCAGCTGGGAGCGGAGCTCCAGGTCGATCAGCCGGGCCGAGGAAGCGGCGAACCGCTCGACCAGGGCCGGGCCGGTGCCCATCGTCTTGGCCAGCTGGATGCCGTTGATCGACAGGCCTTCCTCGATGGTGACGTTGAGGTCGGCGAGCTCGCGCTGCTGCTGGCTGGTGATGGCGCGGCGCAGCTTGGCGACCTTGCGGGTCAGGTAGATGGCGGGCGGCATGACGACCAGCGAGATCAGGGAGAGCCGCCAGGACAGGGCCACCATGGCCACGCTGGTGCCGACGGCGGTGGTGAGGTTCGAGGCGATCGAGGTCGCGGTCGAGGTCACGACCGCTTCCATGCCGCCGATGTCGTTCTGGATGCGGGACTGCACCTCACCGGTGCGGGTCCGGGTGAAGAAGGCGATCGACTGCCGCTGCAGGTGAGTGAAGACGCTGGTGCGCAGCCCGTGCATGACGTGCTGGCCGACCTTGGTCGAAATCCAGGTCTGGATGACACCCAGGCCCGAGCTGATAGCGGCGACGGCGACCATGGCGATCACCAGCCAGGCCAGCAGCTGCAGGTTCCGCTCCGGCAGGGCCTTGTCGATGACCGCGCGGAGCAGGAACGGCGAGGCCAGCCCGACCAGCGAGGAGGCCACGATGATGGCGGTGACGATGGTCAGCTGCCACTTGAAGGGCGTGAAGAGCCGCCCGATGCGACGCAGCGACACCTCGTGGGCCTGCGCCTTTTCCGCCGCGGTGACGGTCTTCTGGCCGCGTCCCCGGCTGTGGGTATCTCGGTTCGCGGGGGGTGTCGCCAAGGGTGCTTCTCCGATCTGAAGGGCCGATACAATGCTGAGGTTACCTCAATATGAGGCTACCGCAATAAAAACTGATACGCTATTCCCGTGAGCCAGGACCGCCCGGTGGCCCAAGATCACCCCGGAGATCAGGACAGCAGTGAGCCGCTGTCCGAGATCTTCTGGGCGGTGGCCCGCCAGCTCCGCGGGGCATCCCAGGAGACGCTGGCGCCCTGGGAGATCACCCCCGCGCACCTGCGGGCGCTGCGCACGCTCGGGCACCACGGGTCCATGCGGCTCTCGGACCTCTCCGGCCGCCTGCACATCGCCCCTCGTTCGGCCACCGAGGTGGTGGACGCGCTGGAATCCCGCGGCCTGGTCCGGCGGCAGCCCGATCCCGGTGACCGGCGGGCCACCCTGGTCGAGATGACCGAGCACGGCGCCGAGGTGATGACCGCGATCCGCGCGGCCCGGGGCAACGACGCCGAGCGGGCCTTCGGCCGCCTCAGCCCGGCCGACCGCGCCGAACTCGCCCGCATCCTCGGCCAGCTCCGGGATCCAGCGTGACTCCGGTGCGGATCGGCCGGCGTCCCGCTGACCGTCTACCAGAACCGGCGCTGGGACGCGGCGAGACCGTGCGGCTCAGTACTTAGCGGGGAGCGCGGTGACCAGCACGTCCGCCACCGGGGCGTCCGGACCGGACCCGGACCGGGCCCGGGCCACCTTGCGCCAGCCCCACGTCCGGAACGCGTTCTGGGCCGGGGCGGCCGCGGGCAGGACGGTGAGCGTGGCGCGCTCCTCGGGCCGCCCGTCCAGGATCAGGTCGTGCAGCTCCGCCCCGATGCCCTGGCGCCGCCAGGACGCGCGGACCAGCAGGTCGGCCAGGGCGAAGGTCCGCCCCGGGTGCTCCTCGGTGACCTCGGCGGGCAGCGGGGTGGTCAGCTCCCGCCACCAGGAGGTAGACGGCCGCAGCGGCATCCCGGCCGCGTAGCCGACCAGGTAGCCGCCGTGCCGGGCCTCGGCCAGGGCGAACCCGGGCTGGCGGCGCTGGACCCGGAACCGTCCCGGGTAGACCTCGGCGTCATCGGCCCGCCGGTACGGCGGGTCGCCGTAGACCTCGGCGTGCAACCCGGCGTAGTCGTCCGCGTGCTCAGCCGCCTGCCCGCCGTCGAGCAGCCGGAACGCCAGCCCGGGATCGCTCAAGCCAGCCCCTTCATGCCAGCCCCGTCATGCCAGGCCCCGTCATGCCAGCACCGCGATGTCGAGCGCGGCCAGCCGCTCGGGGTCGGCGATGACGTCGATCCCGGTGATCTTGTCCTCGCTGAAGGTGAAGGCCAGCGCGACGACCAGCCGCCCGCCAGGCGCCATCACCAGGCCCGGCGCCCCGTTGACGAGGGCGACCCGGCCGTACCGCGAGCGCTCGGCGGCGACGCGCGCGCCCCGGGCCACGGCCTGCGCACCGCGGATGGTCCGCGCGACGCCGCCGGGCACGGCCGCGGCATCGGAGGTCAGCACCACGTCCGGATCGAGCACGGCGATCAGCCCGGCCAGGTCGCCGCCGCGGGAGGCGGCCAGGAACGCCTCGGCCACCTGTCGCTGCCGCGCGAGCCGGGCGCTGGCCGGCGCGTCCGGCTCGCCGCCGGAGATCCGGCGCCGGGCCCGGCTGGCCAGCTGGCGGGCCGCGGCCGGGGACCGCCCGGTGATCGCGGCGATCTCATCGAACGGCAGGTCGAACGTGTCGTGCAGCACGAACGCCACCCGTTCGGCCGGCGGCAGCGTGTCCAGCACCACCAGCAGCGCGAGCCCGACCGAGTCGGCCAGCACCGCCTCGGACTCCGGGCCGTCCGCCGCTGAGGCGCCGGCCACGGCGGCCATCGCCTCGTCCGGGTCCAGCGGCTCCTCGCGCCGGGACTTACGTGAGCGCAGCATGTCCAGGCACACCCGGGCCACGCTGGTGGTGAACCATCCCTCGAGGTTGGCCACGCCGCCC
>JAICWX010000110.1 GCA_025934635.1 Streptosporangiaceae bacterium
GGCGACCGCGCCATTCGTGAGCCGGCCGCGCAGCCACAGCCACAGCGCCGTCAGCAGGTACCAGACCGCGCCGCCCGCCGAGTACTGGGCGAGCGCGGTCAGGCCTGCCGACGGCGACCCGGTCCAGCCGGCGAACGAGATCCCGGCGAATACCGAGCCCGCGCCGCTGATGATCAGGAGCCACTGCCCGCGCAGCACCCGCTGCCGGCGCACCGCCAGGATGATCATGATGACGCCGCTGACCACGGCCCAGCCGCCGAAGGCGGTGATCACGGCGGCCAGGCCGGACCCGGCCGCGACACCGATGGCGACGGCCGCCACCAGGTCGGACCCCAGGTTGAGGAGCTGCGGCCAGCCCGCCGCGGCCCGGCGCAGGTCGAAGGCCGTGGCCGCCGCATCCGAGACGGGATAGCCGGCAAGCAGCAGCCCACCCAGGAAACTCACCCTTCCGCCCGCGGTCCCGGCAGCTGCCAGCGTGAACACCAGCGCAACCCACAGGGCCGAGAAGCCGCACCGGAAAAGATAAAGATCACGAAGGTACCGAACGGGTGTCGCCTCCGCCTCGCCACCCCTGCTTGCAGTGATAGCCGGACCGGTCATCTCGGGACTCCGTTCGCTGCTCGGTGCAGTACGAGTTCCCATAGTCGTCACCGGTCCGCTCCGCGTCATGAGCCTGCGGGCCCTATCTGCCGTAACCCCACCGGAGTACCGCGGTGCGCGTCGACCGCGTCAATCACCCCGCCGATGTACCGGCGCGTACCCGCCATGGCGGCGTTTCCGCGATTCGGTGCCCGGTGGTGGACGAGCTTTAGCCGGGGGTGACGAGGCGGGTTTCGTAGGCGATCATGACCAGCTGGGCGCGGTCGTGGGCGTCGAGTTTCATCAGCAGGCGGCTGACGTGGGTCTTGGCCGTGGCGGCGGAGATGTGCAGGCGCTCGCCGATCTCGGCGTTGGACCAGCCGCCGGCCACCTCGGCTAGCACTTCGAGTTCCCGGGCCGACAGCGGCTCGAGCAACTCGGGGGTGGGCCGTTCCTCCGGCTCGGGACGCGCCGCGAACTCGCGGATCAGCCTCCTGGTCACGCTCGGGGCGAGCAGGGCGTCCCCGGCGGCCAGGACGCGGATGGCCGCCAGCATGTCCTCGGGAACGGTGTCCTTGAGCAGGAACCCGCTGGCGCCGGCGCGCAGTGCGCGGTAGACGTAATCGTCGAGGTCGAAGGTGGTCAGGATGAGGATCCGGGCGGCGGCCGTCTCGGGGTCCGTGGTGATGGCCCGGGTGGCCTCGATACCGTCGAGGACCGGCATCCGCACGTCCATCAGGACCACGTCGGGCTGGTGCTCGCGCACCAGGTCCACGGCCTGGGCGCCGTCGCCGGCCTCTCCCACCACCTCCATGCCGGGCGCCGCCCGCACCATGACCGCGAAGCCGCCGCGCACCAGGGCCTGGTCGTCGGCGATCACCACCCGGATCGTCACCGGTCACCGCCCGGCAGGTCCCGGTCGAACTGGTCGACCGGGAGGCTGGCCCGGACCCGGAAGCCGCCCGCGTGCGGCCCGGCTTCCAGCGTGCCGCCGAACAGTGCGGCCCGTTCCCGCATCCCGATCAGGCCGTGGCCGCTGCCCGTCCGGACGATCGGCCGCGGCGCCGGTCCCCGGGGGCCGTCGTCGCTGACCTCGATGCTCAGCTCGGCAGGCCGGTAGCCGATCCGGACCCGGGCGTGGGTGGGGCCGGCATGCCGGACCACGTTGGTCAGGGCCTCCTGCACGATGCGGTAGGCGGACAGGTCGGCGGCGGGCGGCAGCGGGCGGACCTCGCCTTCGATGTCCACCTCGGCGGCCACCCCGGCCACCGCCGTGTCGGCGATCAGCCGGTCCAGGTCGGCCAGGCCGGGCACCGGGCTCAGCTCGGCGGGCCGGTCGCCGGGATCGCGCAGCATCCCGACCAGCAGCCGCATCTCGTGCAGGGCCCGCCGGGTGGTGATCTCGATGATGGCCAGGGCGTCACGGGCCTGCGTGGGGTCGGAGTCGATCACCATCCGGGCCACGCCGGAGCGGACCGCGATGACGCTCATCGCGTGGGCCACGATGTCATGCAGGTCCCGGGCGATCTGGGCCCGTTCGTCCGCCAGCGCCCGGCTGACCTGCTCGGCCTGCTCGGCGGCGGCCGCCGACTCCTGCTCGGCCGCCCGTTCGGCCTGCTGGCTGGCGTAGGCCCGGCCGGCCCGGGTGTTCTCCGCGGCCAGCCAGCCCAGGCAGATGAGCGCCACCCCGCCGACGGCGGCCTGGGCGACCTGCAGCCCGCCGCCGACCAGGACGGCCGCCAGCACCGTGGCGGCCGTCACCCCGGTGACGACCGACGCGACCGGGCGCGAGACCGCCGTCACCACCGAGTACAAGGTCATCGCGACCAGGAAGACAGTCGGCTGGCCGGCGCGCAAGCACAGGGTCGCCACGGCCAGGGGCAAGACCACCGCCAGCGCCAGCCGCGGCGTCCGCCTGCGGCCCAGGGTGGCCGCCGCGGCCACCGCGTAGGCCGCCCAGATAGCGGCATCCCAGCCGGGCCCGGAAACCCTGGGCGTCCGGCGGGTCATGACGACGTCCACGGCGACGACCACCACCGCCACCGCCACCGCGTCGATGGCGACGAGCTGGGCCGGGGTGAAGCGATGGGCCGCCAGCCGGCGGATCAGCGGCGGCGCCGGGTCGCCGTCGTGATCGGCCCGGGCCATGGCGTGGCTGTACATAGTCCGACGTTACCGGCGCCGCCGTCGGGCCGTCATACGCCCCGGCGCCGATTCCCCGGTACACCCCCAGGCCTATCCGGACCGTCGCCGGCCCGGCCGCTACCCCGTCCGGGTGAGCGTAAATCGAGCCCGCAGGCCCACGACGCCGGGGCCGCCCGGCGGAAACCATGGGGCCCGGGTGCGAGAGGCGCTCCCGCGTCGAGATGGAGGTTCTGTCCCATGACCGGTCTGGCTCGCTGGTGTTTCGAGCATCGCTGGAGGGTGGTGGCCGCCTGGCTGCTGGCCCTGGCCGCCATCGCCGGGGTCGGCGCGGCCGCCGGAACGAACTTCACCACCAACCTCGCCCTGCCCGGCACTGACTCGCAGGCGGCGGCGACCTTGCTGGCGACGAACTTCCCCGCCGCGTCCGGGGAAGGCGACCAGGTGGTGATCCAGGCCGGGAACGGCGCCACCATCCGGTCCGCCCCGGTCCGGTCCGCGGTCACCGCGGCGCTGGCCCGGGCGGCCGCGGTGCCCGGGGTGGAGAGCGTGGCCGGCCCTTACGGTCCGGGCGGAGCCGCCCAGATCAGCACGTCAGGCACCATCGCGTTCGCCCGGGTGACCTGGGCCAAGCCGCCGGATCAGATCACCGCGGCCGACGCGAAGAAGCTGATCAGCGCGGCGGAGTCCGCCGACGGCCCCGACGTCCGGGTATCCCTGGGCGGCCCGGCCATCACCAACTCCGAGCGAGTCGGCCTGGGCCGCTCGGTCGGAGTCGGCATCGTCGCGGCGCTGGCCGTGCTGCTCATCGTGTTCGGCGGGGCGCTGCTCGCCTCGTTGCTGCCACTGGTCACCGCGCTGCTCGCGCTGGGAATCGGAGTGTCGCTGACGGGGCTGCTCAGCCACCCGTTCGGCATCTCCAGCGCATCGACCCAGCTGGCCATCCTGATCGGGCTGGGGGTCGGGGTGGACTACGGCCTGTTCATCATCGGGCGGCACCGGACCGCGGTGAAGAGCGGGATGGCGCTGGAGGACTCGGTGGCCCTGGCCGTGCGGACCTCCGGCCGCACGGTGCTGCTGGCCGGCAGCACGGTCTGCGTCGCCCTGCTCGGCCAGTTCGCGCTCGGCGTCAGCTTCCTGGACGGCGTGTCGGTGGCGGCGGCCCTGGCGGTCGCCCTGACCATGGCCACCTCGCTCACGTTCCTGCCCGCCCTGCTCGGCTTCCTCGGCCCGCGGGTGCTGTCCCGGCGGGAACGGCGGGCCCTGGCCGCGGACGGCCCGGTCAACGCCGGACCTGCTGGCTTCTGGCTCCGCTGGGCCCGGTTCGTGGAGCGCCGTCAGGTCGTGCTGGCCGTGGGTGCGCTGGCCGCCGTGGTCGCGCTCGCGCTGCCGGTCTTCGGCCTCAGCCTCGGTACCTCCGACGCCAGCACCGACCCGGCCGGCTGGACCACCCATCAGGCCTATGCCACCCTGGCGCGGGGATTCGGCCCCGGGTTCAACGGGCCGCTCGAACTGGCCGCCCGGCCCGGCTCGCCGGCCGGCGCCACCGCCTTCGGCCAGCTCCTGGGCACCGTGGCCCGGACGCCCGGCGTGGCCTCGGTGACGCCCGCCGTGACCTCGCCGAACGGGCAGGTACGGCTGGCCACCGTCTACCCCGCGACCGGACCGCAGGACGGCCCGACCGTCGACCTGGTGAACCACATCCGCCAGGACCTGATCCCGCAGGCCGCCCACGGTACCGGCCTGGTCGTCCACGTCGGCGGGGTGACCGCCACCAACATCGACTTCGCCCACGTGCTGACGGACAAGCTCCCCGTGTTCATCGCCGTGGTGGTGATCCTGGCGTTCATCCTGCTGCTGGTGGTGTTCCGCAGCCTGCTCATCCCGCTGGTCGCCTCGGTCATGAACCTGCTGTCCGTCGGGGCCGGTCTGGGCGCCCTGAACGCGGTCTTCCACTGGGGCTGGGGCACATCGGCACTCGGCCTGTCCGGGGCCGGCCCGGTCGACTCGTTCGTCCCGGTCGTCATGTTCTCCGTGCTGTTCGGGCTGTCCATGGACTACCTGGTGTTCCTGGTCAGCCGGATCCAGGAGGAGTGGCACCAGCTGCACCACACGGCGTTCCCGGGCCTGATCGCTCCGGGCGGCCGCGCCGCCCGCCGCAACCACCAGGCCGTCACCGCCGGGCTGGCCGGCAGCGGGCGGATCATCGCGGGCGCGGCCAGCATCATGATCCTGGTCTTCGGGTCGTTCCTGCTCGGCGGCCACCGGATCCTGGCCGAGTTCGGCTTCGCGCTCGGCTTTTCCGTCCTGGTCGATGCCCTGATCATCCGCGGCCTGCTGGTGCCCGCGCTGATGCACCTGCTCGGCCCGGCCAACTGGGCCCTGCCCGGCTGGCTGGACCGTCTGCTGCCCCGGCTGGCCGTCGAGGCCGCGGACCACGTCCCCGCCACCGACCCGGAAGAAGTCCTGTCATGACCGGTTCCCGGGCGGGGCGCCCCTCAGCGGGCGCCGCCGGTGATGTAGTCGGTGAGGGCGGCGCGCTCGGTCTCGAGCTCGTCGATGCGGTTCTTGACCACGTCGCCGATGCTCACGATGCCGAGCAGGCCGCGGTCGATGACGACCGGCGCGTGCCGGACGCGGCGCTCGGTCATCATGCGCATGACATCCTCGAGCGAGGTGTCCGGCGTGACCGTGTGCACCTCGGCCGTGTAGATCTCGGTGACCGGCTCGGACATCGCCCCGGCGCCCCGCTGGGCGAACGCGCGGACGATGTCCCGCTCGCTGGCGATCCCGTCCACCGTGGTGCCGTCGCGCGAGACGACCACCGCGCCGATCCGGTGCTCGGCGAGCACCGCCAGCAGGTCCCTGACCTTCGTGTCCGGGGTGACGGTGACCACTCGCGTGCCCTTGCCTCGAAGTACGTCACTGATACGCATCTGTGCCTCCCGGCGCCGGTGCTGGTGCGGTCCTGACGGTGTACCCGCTGTGGCCCGGATGAAGACCGGCCAGCCGCTCGGCAGCGGCGGACAGCTCGGCGGGACCGCGCGGGGCCGGAATCGGGGGCCCCGGACGGGGCCGGGGGATGGCGGCCAGGGCGCTGATGGCGGGGTCGCATTCGACCGCGCGCAGGGCCCGGCCGGCCGGGCCGCGGGCGGCCAGCAGCAGGGCGTGGTCGGGCAGGTTCTGCAGGACGGTCGGCTCGACGGCGTACTCGTAGACCCGCTGGCGGGAAGCGGCGTCGCTCCAGCTGGTGCCGTCGGCCCAGGAGGATCCGGCCGTCCAGTTCCGCGAGGTCGACCGGCCGCCCGACCGGCTGCCCGGGCCGAGGCTGAACTCGGCGAAGCTGACCGAGGTGCTGCCGCCGTCCCCGTGACTGTAGCCGTCGCTGCGGGTCAGGGACTCGCTGCGGCCCCAGGTGGCGGTGTGCTGGGAGAGCACGAAGGTGTGCTGGCGGCCGAGGTAGCTGGCGGCCTGCTCCGCCTCGCCGTGGTGACCCAGCCGCATGAACGCCGCGGTGCCGCCGCCGAGCAGGGCCAGGCTGTCCTCGCGCAGGTGCCGGAACAGGAACGTGAGCGGCACCCGCCGCTGCTCGCACGCACCGGCCAGGCGTTCCAGGTGCGGGCGGGTGATCTCGTCGGCCCCGGCGACGATCACCGCTGGCGTGGTCGACGGGCCGGCGGTGACCTGGACGGTAAGCCACTGGACGGCCAGCGCGGTGAGCATCTCGCCCCGGGCGCTGCGCGCGCCGGGATCCAGGGCCAGGCAGGTGTACCAGGCCGGGGCGGGTGGCGGGGACAGCACCGGCGCGTACCCCGTGTAGCGGGCCAGGTCGGACAGGAAGGCGTCCAGCCGGACCAGGTTGCCGATGATCTGCTGCTGGTACCCGGCCGGGAACAGCCCGCCGCCGATCAGCGCCTGCTCACGCGGGCTGAGCAGGCCGGGCGGGACGGGGTGGCCGAGCGCGGCGGCGACGGCGGCGGCCAGCCGGGCCGGGCTGACGCGGCCGCCGAGGGCGGCGCCGAGCTGCTCGATGATGCGGACGTCGACGGCGCGGTCGGTCCGGGTGCCGTGGGCTCCGCCCGCGGACCCGGCGTGGATGGCCTCGGTCAGCGCGTCGGCGAACTGGGCCGCGGACAACCGGGTCAGCAGCCCGCTCCGGTTCAGGCCGCCGGGCAGCGCGTACCAGGCACCGGGGACCCGCGCGGCCTGAGCCGCGGCGGTCAGCTGGCCGCTGGCCAGCTGACCGGACAGGTCCACGACCAGCAGCGGCCGGTCGGCCAGCAGGGACGTGCCGTGCACGGCCAGCAGCCCCTGCCAGCCGGTCAGGCTGCCGCCGAAGACGTCGGTCCGGCGGGTCGGCGGCTCCGCGCTCAACCAGGCGGGTACCGGGCCGAGCCGGGCCAGTTCGGCCTGGAGGTGGGCGGCGGCGCGCTGCTGCCAGGCGTCCTGGGCCTGGCGGTACTCCCACTCCGGCTCGGCCGCGTCGGCTTGGCGCTGCCGCCACCAGGTCCGGGCCGTGTACCCGAGCCCGGAGCCGGCCGCGGCGAGGGCCACCACGCCGATGACCGCGGCGGCCGCCGGATGGTGACGGCCGGCCTCGTACCCGGCCAGCAGGCCCAGGGTCAGGCCCGCGGCCAGGCTCGGCTTGACCAGCCAGCGGCGTGCCCGGGCGTACCGGGCCTGCGCGGCCGCGGCCCGCGCGGCCACCCGTTCCCGGGCGCGCTCGGGGTCAGGCTCTGGCTCGGGGAACGGGGCGGTCATCCGGCGCGGGTCACGGAAGACCCAGCCCAGCCTGGCCCCGGGCGTGAACAGCCGGTCCAGCACGTGAGCAGGCTGGACGCTCATGGCGCCGGTTCCTCTCGGTTGCCCGGTTCCGTGCGCCCGTCTCCCCTTTGATGATGCCATAGCCGGACTGATGGTCATTACATCTGGCGACGGGGATATTTCGGAGCGCTACTACTCCTGAGGCTGGGCGGAGGCGGGTGACGTGAGGTAGTCGAGCGGCCAGCGGCACGGCTGGACGAAGACGTCCAGGTGACAGGCCACCCGTTCGGTCCAATGGTGGTCGCCGGCCGTCGTCCCGGCGGCACGCTCCAGCGCGGGGTCCGGTCGCCGGCCCCAGGCTACGGCGTGCAGCTGCCCCGGGTCCCGCTGGGCGGCGGCGTGCCAGCGGGTGACGGCGGCGAGCTGGCTGGCGCAATCCGGGCCGGGAATCCCCCGGCCGTAGGCCTGCTCCCAGTCCGCGCTGCGGGGGTGACGGCCGTCCTGCCCGTCGCGGCAGGCCGCCTGCAGGGCCTCCAGGACCAGCACCCACTGGTAGGACGGAGCCAGGTACGGCGGTTCCTCCCGGTCGCAGGGCCAGGTCCCGTCGGTTACGGCGTGCCGCATCGCCGTGACCACGTGCACCGCGAGCGGGCCCGGGCTGACCCGCGTGGTGATGACCGCGGCGCGGGCGGCGACCGCGTCGTCGACGGCCTGGCCGAGCGCGCAGTCCAGCTGCCGGGTCGGCATCGTGCGCAGGTCGGCGGTGAACTCGGGGCCGGGGAACGGCATGGCCCAGCCGGTCAGGTGGGCCAGCACGGTCAGCTCGGCCCACCAGGTGATCCGGGGATCGTCCCCGGCGGCCCGCCGGGCCTGGCGCAGCTGCCGCAGCGTGCACGGGGCGGCCTGGCAGTCCGGGCCGCAGCTGGCTGACCGGGGGGTGATGATGGCGGCGGGGGATTTGGTGGTGGCCGGGGTTGCCTCGCGGCTAGTGCCGTCGGGCATGCGGACCAGCCAGGGGTAGTCGGCGCCGTCGGCGAAGACGGCCGCCTCGCCCGGTGGCAGGGTGACGATGTACTGCTCCTGGGCCGGGGTCAGGTTCATGGTGGCGCCGACCGCCTGCCGGTCGTCGGCGGCGGGGAGCCGGTGCACGATCTTGACGGCGGTGTTCTTGGTGACGTCGGGGATGAGCTTGGCGGGGATCTGCTCGGCGACGACCAGGCCCTCGCCGTAGGCACGGACCTCGGCGAACAGGGCCGCGAACAGCTCGACCGCCTTGGCCGCCGGTCCGCGCTGGCCCGGGCCGGGGTCGCGCAGCAGCCGGTGCGCCTCTTCCAGGACGGTCAGGTGGCGTAGGGACTGGGGGCCGGGCTGGCCGTTGCGCTGGCGCAGCCGCAGGTGCTCGGTCAGGCGGATCAGCACCGCGCCGATCAGGAACGCCTTGTCCTGGTCGTCGCCGACGTCCTCGATTTCCAGGACCACGTTGCGGTCGAGCAGCGCGGTGAAGTCGAGCGGGTGACCGCCCTCGAAGAACCGGCCCGGGGTGCCCAGCCGCAGGCTGCCCAGCCGGACGGTGATGAACCCGCGGACGTTCCGTTCGACCTCGGCCCCGTAGGCGGCTTCGCGGACCACGCGATCGGCGGCCGCCTGCAGGTCCTCCAGCGTGGGGTAGCCGGGCTGGACGCCGGGGGTCTTCGGCTCGCCCAGGACCAGGTCCCAGCCGTGCTCGTCGTAGGCCCGGATCAGCGCGGCGTTCAGCACCTGAGGGAACGGCTCGTCCGCCTCGAAGGCCGCCAGGAACAGGCTCCTGGCCAGGTCCGCGTGCGTCTGCAGCGGGAACCGGCGGCCGTCGGCCCCGGCCGCGGGCTCCAGCGGGTTGAGGCCGGCCGCGGCCTGGCCGGCCTCGCCGGGGCGGATCCGGATCACCTCGGCGTCCTGGCGCAGCCGGGCGGCCATCCCGTGGCTGTACTCGGCCTTGGCCGGCTCGATCACCAGCCACGGGATTCCTGCCTGGGCGGCCTGCTCTAGCAGCTGCCGGACGGTCTGGGATTTACCCGCGCCGGTGGCCCCGCAGACGAACGTGTGCCGGTTCAGTGCTGCTCGCGGCAGCGTTAGCGGACCGGCGGGGAGGCGCTCGCGGTCTAGTAGCTGGCCGAGGGTGAGGCCTGGTTCGTCGGCGGGGGGCTCGGGTGCGGTTCCGGTCGCGTTTTTGGTCGTGGTCGCGTTTTTGGTCGTGGTCGTGGTCGTGGTCGTGGTGGTGGTCGTGGCTCGCGCTCCGGTTCTGGTTCTGGTTCTGGTTTCGGTTTCGGGGATGGTGTCGAACTCGGGCCGCAGGACGAACCGCGCGCTGCCGGGGATCTCCCGGGCCGGCGGCCGGGCCAGCGCGGCCAGCACCACCGACGACCCGTAGAACGGGGACGCCGGCGCCGGGCCGCCGTCGATGTCCAGGCCTGCCGGGGCCGTCTTGACCGCGGTGAGGACCCGGTCCAGGCGGCCGCATCCGGGCACGGGAACCAGCCCGTACGGCAGGCCCGTCAGGTCCGCCGACGCGCACAGCAGGCCCGCCACCTCGGCCGCCTCGGGTCCGCTGGCCGCCCCGGTCAGCAGCCGCACCCGCCACAAGCCCGCCGACGCGGCCTGCCGGAGCTCGGCGTGCCGGTCCTGCAGCCGCCGGACGCTCAGCTGCGCCTGCGGGTTGTCGAACCGCTGCGCCGCCCCCTGGGCCGCGTACACCCCGAAGGTCAGCTCCTCCAGCTCGGTCCGGCCCGCTGGCTCGGCGAGCACCAGCCAGGCGAACGCCCCCGGCCACGCCGCTAGCAGGCCGTCCTCCAGGCTCGGCCTTACGGTCTGGCCTGGCCCGGTTGGTTGCGGGGCCGGCCCTTGCGTCGCGAGCAGGCTGTCCGCCACGCCGGCGACCTGGACCCAGCACGGCAGGGCCGCCAGCATCCGGGCCAGGCCACCCGGGTCCAGCGCCTGACCGCGGCCGCCGGCCGGCAGCTTCAGCGCCACATCTTGATCCTCGGCTGCGGTATCTCCAGGTGCGGTGTCCCCGGCTGCTGTGTTTCTGGGCGCGGTGTCCCCGGCCGCGGTGTCTCCGGCCGCAGTGGCTGTGACCATGGTGGCCAGGGCTCGGCCGGCCGCCACGACCTGGACCGGGCCGCCCGGGCGGTCCCGTACCCAGGCGAACCCCACCGGGCCGGTCCCGCCGTGGTAGGCCGCGCCTAGGACGGTGGTCCGCTGCCCGGCGAGCAGATCGCCCTCGTCCCCGTCGGGTCCGCTGGATGACTGGCCTGGCGGTTGGCGCCGGGCCGGGCGGGGAATCTGGGTGACCCGCCAGGCCTCAAGGCCGCAGAGCACCTGCCAGGCTGAGGGAGCTGACGGAGCCACCACCGGCCTCCCGAACACGAAGAGAAGTTAATGTCTCTCTCAGAGTAATCGTCCGGCAAGCCTGAAATGCGCGCAATGCCCGATGCTTAGGCGCGAGCAGGCGCGGACTCAGGCCCGGGCCCAGGTTCGGGTGCGGGCCGAGGTTCGGGTGCGGGCCGAGGTTCGGGTGCGGGCCGAGGTTCGAGTCCGGGCGCAGGTTCGGACTCGGGCGCAGGTTCGGGCTCGGGCCCGAGGCCTCACCGCGGCGAGCGGGGTTCCCGGCCTCAGCTGCCGCATCCGCACCACACTCCCCGCTCGTCACGCGTCCTGGCTCCTGGCAGCGACATCAATGCCCCATCGATGTCGTCCCAGCGACATCAATGCTCCATTGATGTCGTTAACGCCACCCGGATTCGGGGCTTACGAGATTCCTACGCAGACGGTGGCCAGGACTTTTCCGTCGCCCTGCAGCGAACCGCATACGCGTCCCGGCCGCACGGCGCCGTGAATGTCCGTTGTCCAGTTCTGGCTCCCGAATCTCCAGCCCCGGTAAGCCGGTTCCAGGAAAGTCTGGTAGTTGACATTCTTTTTGTTGTAAAACCGGATGACTTCCCGCTCGTTGTACAGCGCCGGGTGAAAGGACAGGCCGACGAAGTAGTAGTTCCCGAAGGTGCCGCTCACCTGGCGACCAGACCCGTCGATGCCGAAGCAGTAGACGCCCGGTGGCTTAACCTTTGTCCAGGTGACACAGTTGCTGTCGGTGCTGGCCTGGGCGGAGCTGGCCGCGACCACGGTCGTCCCGAGCAATGCCGCGCCGGTTATGGCCGCCGTCGTCAGGGCGGCACGCCGCCTGCCCGACGAGCGGAACCGGTGTCTTATCACGAAATTCCTCCCTTTATGCGATGCCTTGAGCGTGCAGGCCGGCATGTATGCCCTACGCAGATAAAGGACGAGCATAAGGGTGGGAAGGATTACGCGGCATATACCTCGGGCTAATCTCTAGCCGGCAAGATACATACGCCTTACCGGACGATATAAAAATAAAGCGCATGAGAACGGCCGATAAAGCGAGTAATGGCGCCGGGCTGTCCCGCGCCTCGCGCCGCTACCCGGGGCGCGCGGCGCGACCGCCATCCCCGCGACCGCCATCCCCGCGACCGCCATCCCCGCGACCGCCATCCCGGCCGGGCATTAACCCCGGCCGGGCGCCTGGCCAGTTCCGGCGTTACGGGTAACGGGTGTCGAGGGTGGTGGTGACGCGCCCGGTGGCGATGTCGTACACGTGGCCGGAGACGCTCACCGTCGGCGGGACCAGCGGCGAGGCGAGCAGGCGCTCGACGTCGGCCTTGACGGTGAGGTGCGGGTCGGTGACGGCGGAGGCCTCCAGGGCTGCCGCGGAGACGCCGGTCGCCTCGGCGGCCTGGTCCCGGAAGCCGGGGTCGGCAAGGAAGCCGGTCCCGCACTGCGTGTGGTGGATGACCGCGACCTCGAAGAGCGAGTCCCCGGCGCCCTGCCCGGCACCGAACAGCTGACCGGCGAGGAACGCGAGGAAGGCGATGTCCTCGATCACGGCCGCGGTGACGCGTCCTCCCGCATTGCGGATGACAGGAGCGTCGCCGAGCTGGAGCCCGAGGATGATCGCGGGGTCGACCCGGTGGTCGAGGCAGCTGACGACGACCATCTGCGCCGTGGGCGGGCCGAGGGGCGGAGCGGTGTAGGTGCGGGCGAACTGCTCGTTGCGCTCGAGCAGCGGGCTGATCCTGGTCATGAGGTTCCTTCCCCGAAGGTCTAGTGGACGCTGTACACATTAACAAGACTTAGTGGACGCCGTCCACTTTGTTATCCTGACGCGGTGACGGCCAGCCGACCAGCGGGGGAGATACGTCAGGCGGAGCAGCGGCGGCGTCCGCGCGGCGCCGTCCGCGACGGCTTGGTCGCCGCGGGACTCGAGCTGGCCCGCACCGGCGGCCCGGACGCGGTGGTGCTCCGCGAGGCGACACGGATGGTGGGCGTGGTACCCAACGCCGCCTACCGGCACTTCGCCGACCGGGACGAGCTCCTCGCCGCGGTCTGCGCGGCGGCCATGGACGAACTCGCCGCCCGGATGGCGGCCGGCGTCGCCCGCGTGCCCGGCCGGCCCGGTGACCCTGACGCGGCCCTCAGGCGGCTGCGCGCGATCGGTACCGCGTACCTCGCGTTCGCCCGCGAGGAGCCGGGGCTGTTCGCCACCGCGTTCGCGCTGCCGCAGCAGCATGCCTACAGCGTCCAGGATGCCGCGACCGCTACCGACCGCGCTGGCCTTGACCGCGCTGACCCGGACCGCGCTGGTGCCGACCGCACTGACCCGGATCGCGCTGGCCTGGACCGCGCTGGTGCCGACCGCACTGACCCGGATCGTACGCCGCTGGGGCAGCTGCGTACCGCCCTGGACGAACTGGCCGACGCCGGCCTGCTCGACCGGAGCCGCCGCGGCGGCATCGAGTACCCCGTCTGGGCCACGGTGCACGGGCTGGCCGTGCTCGCCGGGCCGGGGCCGCTGCGCGACGTCCCCGAGGCCGCCCGGCATCACCTTGACGAGCTCGTCCTCGGGTTCATCCAGAACGGGCTAGCCGGAGCCGGGCCAGCCGGAGCCGGGCCAGCCGGAGCCAGCTCGCCCGGTTCCAGCTAACCGGGTCCGGCGCGGATGCGGTGATCGCGCCGGCGACGCCAGCGCGCGCACCCGGTCATGCAGGCGGAGTCATGCGGACCGATATGGCGCCGTCATCCCCGCCGCTAGTTCAGCCGTTGGCCGCGGCGAGCGGATCCCGCTGCGCGGGGGTGGCGTCGTCGCGGTCGGTGGAGATCGTGAGGTCGCGCCAGGCGGCATCGGACTCGGCCCGCGCCCGGGCCGCCGCCGTCGCGTAGGTGTAGGCCTCGCTGCCCAGGATCAGGCGCAGCGGCGGCTCGCTCATTCCGGCGACGGTCAGGACGACCTGGGCCACCTTCGCCGGGTCGCCGAGTGCGCCGGAGCTCCCGAGGTCGTGGTGCGCCTTAGCCATCACGCCGACGGTCGGCTGGTACGGCTCGCTGATCGGCCGTACCTCCATGGAGGACCCGGCCCAGTCGGTCTGCATCCCGCCGGGCTCCAGGACGGTGACCTTGACGCCGAACGGCCCGACCTCGCGCGCCAGCACCTCGGAGAAGCCGCCGACGGCCCACTTCGCCGCCTGGTAGGCGGACAGGCCGGCCGTGGCCAGGCGCCCGCCGATCGAGGAGACCTGGATGATGTGTCCGCTGCCCTGCTCGCGCAGGCCCGGCAGCGCTGCCTTGGTCACGTTCACCACGCCGAACAGGTTGGCGTCGACCTGCGCGCGGAAGTCGGCCAGGGTGATGTCCTCGACCGCCGCGAGGTTGGCGTAGCCGGCGTTGTTGACCACGACATCGAGACGACCGAACGCCTCGACCCCCGCCGTCACCGCCGCGGCGGCGCCTCCGGGATCGGTGACGTCGAGCGCCACCGGGAGGATCTGGCGGCCGTAGCGGTCCGCCAGGTCGGCCAGGCTGGCGGGCTGCCGGGCGGTGGCGACCAGCTGATGACCGGCCGCCAGGACCGCCTCCGCGATGTGGCGGCCGAGGCCGCGGCTGCTGCCGGTGAGAAAGAAGACCTGTGACATGAGTCCCGACGTCCCTTCACGAGCGAGATATTTAACGCAACGACGGTTCGATAATAACAGAACATCGTTGCGTTATGTACACTGGGGACTGTGACCAACGCGGAGACCTTCCAGCGGGCCCGCCGCCCCGAGCAGAAGCTGCGGCGCCAGGACGCCATCCTCGACGCCGCCCGCGAGCTGGCGCTGCGGGACGGCGTCCGCAGCGTGAGCCTGGCCGACATCGCCGGGCGGGTCGGTATCCACAAGTCAGCCCTGCTGCGCTACTTCGAGACCCGCGAGCAGATCTTCCTGGAGCTGACCGCGCAGGCCTGGCGGGACTGGGTGCAGGCCGTGCGCGCTGAGCTCGATGAGGCCGAACGGGGTTCCGCCGAACTGGTCGCCGATGTCTTCGCGCGCAGCTTTGGCGACCGTCCGCTGCTGTGCGACCTGATCGCGCATACGCCGCTCAACCTGGAGCGCAATGTCTCGCCGGAGGCCGTGCGCCGCTACAAGCTGACCTCCCTGGGAGCGGTCGGCGAGGCCGCCGCCGTCGTGCAGCGGGTCCTGCCCGGGCTGACCCTGGCCGAGGGCGGGGAGTTCGTCGCCGCCGTGGCGTCCCTGGCCGGCGCCGTATGGCAGATCGCCAACCCGGGGCCAGTCCTCAAAGAGCTCTACGCGTCGGATCCGGCCCTGGGTCACGCCTGCGTGGATCTGGTGCCCCGGCTGCGCCGGACCGCGGAGATCCTGCTGGCCGGCCTGATCCCGAGCCGGAACCCGGCCTAGGTCAGGGCCACAGCAGCTGCCGGGTCCAGCCGCTGCCGGCCCGCTGGTAGCGCAGCCGGATGTGCCGCCGCTCCGGGCTGCCCTGCCAGAACTCGACCTCCGCGGCGGTCAGCGCGTACAGGGTCCAGGCCGGGGCGACCAGCCCGGGGTCGGCGCTGACCCGGTCGTAGGACGCGCGGAAGGCACGGTCGAGCTCGGTCAGGTCGTCCAGCGGCTCGGACTGGTGACCGACGAACCCTTCGGCCCGCGACGCGGGCGGCCGGGCCAGGAAATCGGCCGCGCTGGCCTCCGCCCCGGCCGGGACGGCCGTGCCGCGGATCCGGATCTGGCGTCCCTGCGGGGGCCACCAGAACGACAGGGCCGCCCCCGGGTTGACGGCGAGATCCCGGCCCTTGCCGCTGGCCGCGCTGGACGCGAAGTACCAGCGACCCCCGTCGTCCACGTCTTTGCAGATCAAGACGCGAGACGAGGGGCGCCCCCGATCATCGGCGGTGGCCACCGTCATGGCGTGCGGCGCCGGGACCCCGTCCTGGATGGCCGCCTTGAGCCAGCGCAGGAACAACGTGACCGGATCGTCCGGCGCCGCGTCCGGATCGAACTCCGGCATCCCCTCGGGGAACACCTTCTGGGCGCGCAGCAGGTCACGCAGGCCTGCGAGCTCGGTCGTCATCGGCTGACAGCTCCCTTCTCAGTTCATCAGCGAGTTTCCGCTGATGGTCATACGGCCGCGATCGGTGGTGATGACGACGTAGCCGGTGATGGTCCCGTGCGGGTCGGCGGTGGGCCACCACGCAGTCCACCGGCCGCCCTGGAGGGTAGCGGTGATGACCTGGCCGGCATCGTGGATCGTGACGGCGGTGACGTCGGGGCCGGCCAGTCCCTCGACGTAGGTGTAGCCGGTGCGGCCGTCCCCGTGGCTGCCGGCCGAGTCCAGGATGATCTGCCGGGCGCCCGGGGTCGCCACCGGGGTGTCCGGGTCGGCGATCGTCTCCCACAGGCCCGTGCCGTCGCCGCCCGTCAGGCAGAGGAAGGAGTAGCCGGCCCGGCTGATCACGAGCGAGGCGACCTGCCCGCGGATGTCCGCGTTGGTGATCGTCGCCGCGCGGTCCGCCGCCGGGGCCGAGGTGAGCTGGCCGAGGCACCAGTGCTCCCCGGCTCTGCCCGTGGCCGAGTGCACGTCCAGCCGGTGCGGGGCGCCGGTCCAGCTGGCCAGTTCGGCGCCGGTCAGCCCGCCTGACCCGGCCCGGTCGGCCCGGTCCAGGGTCAGGCCCGCCACCAGGGCCACTGCGATGACGGCGGCGGCGAGGATCGTCCCGCCGGTGAGCGCGAGCCGGCGTACCGGTCCCCGGGCGCGCCGGGCACCCCGGGTGATGGCGCGTGACGGCCGGGGGTCGGCCAGGATGCGCTGCAGCATCTCCTCGCGGCGGACGTGCTCGGCCGGGTCCGGTGCGGCCGGGGGCGCCGGGTCGAGGAGGGCCAGCCGGGTCATCGGGTCCTGATTCATGTCGTCGGGTCCAATCATTTCGCGCGGGCAGCGGGGGAGGCGGCCGAGGCGGCAGGGAAGCCGGCCGGGGCAGCGGGGGAGGTGGCGGAGGCCGCCGGGGCGGCGGGGACGCGCCGCGGGCGGCCGTGCGCGTCCGGCGGGCCGAGCAGCGCGCCCAGGCGCCTGCGGGCCCGGGACAGCCGCATGCTGTAGGTGGCGCGGGCGCAGCCGAGCACGGCGGCAGCGTCCCGGTCCGGCAGCCCCTCCCATACGTGCAGCGCCAGCACCTCCTGGTCGGCGGAGGACAGACGGCGCCACGCGGCCGCCAGGTCGATGAGCGACTCGGCGTCCGCCAGCGGCTGAGCCGCGGACAGGGACAGGTCGGCCTGGGCCGCGATCCGCACGGCCAGCGAATCGTGCCGGCGGCGCCGGCGGCTGTCGTTCAGCAGCACGTTGCGCGCGGTCCTGAACAGCCAGGGCCGCGGGTCCGCGGGCAGCTCGCGCCGCCGGCGCCAGGCGATGAGGAAGGTCTCCCCGGCCACGTCGTCCACGCTGGCCGGATCCGCCCGGCGGCGGACGAAGCGGCGCACGTCGTCGAAGTGCTCGTCGTACAGCGCCCTGAACTCGGCCTCGTTCGAGATTGCCATCGTGCTCCTTTCTGGGGGCACCTGTACGTGTCCGCCGGGAGCGGCCATGCAACACCCGCATTTTCGTGCGGCTCCAGCCAGGAGAGTTTCTGTCCCGTCGTACTATCACCCGCACGGCCGGGGGGCTATCACCCTGCCGTGACCTCGCCCGGTCACGGGAGGATGCCGACAGGACAGTGAACGGCGGAGGGGTGGGGTCCGATGAGGGGCGATTCCGGTGGCCGCCGGATGCGCGCGTTCGGCTCGCTGGCGGGCAACAGGGTGCTGCTCCGCGTGCTGGCGGCGTACCTGCTGTTCATCCTGACCGAGTACGCGGTGTGGATCGCCATGCTGGTGTTCGCCTACCGCCGGGGCGGCACCGCCGTCGCCGGGTTCGTCGCGGTGGCGCAGCTGGTGCCGGCCGCGGTCGTGGCCCCGCTGGTGGCCGCCGTGGCCGACCGGCGGTCACCAGCGGCTTTGCTGGCCGGAGGGTACCTGGCACAGACCGCGGGGATGGCGGGCACGGCCGTGGCGATCGCCGCGGGCGCGCCGCTGGCGGCTTACGCGGCCGCCATCTTCGCGTCCACGGCGGTGACGGTCACCCGGCCGGCCCAGTCCGCGCTCATCCCGTCGGTGGCTGCCACCCCCGACCAGCTGACGGCGGCCAACGTGGCGGCGGGCTGGCTGGAAGCGGCCGCGGTGGCGGGGGCCGGGCTGCTGGCGGGGGTGCTGATCTCGCTGGCCGGGGTGGCGAGCCTGTTCGCGGTATGCGCCGGGCTCGGCCTGGCGGCCGTGCTGCTCGTGACCGGACGGCGGCGGGCAGGCCGGGTGGCGGGGCTGGCCGCCACGGCGGACCCGGGAGCAGAACTGGCGGAGGAAGCGGGGCCGGCGGAGGGGGAGCCGGCGGCCACCGGAATCGGCGAAGGGCTGCGGCTGGCGGCCCGGCAGCCGCGGGTGCGGCTCATGCTGGCCCTGCTGACCGCGGACTCCGTCGTCGTGGGCGCGCTGGACCTGCTGGTCGTCATCCTGGCCATCAACGTGCTCGGCCGTTCCTCCGGCTGGGTCGGCTACCTGCAGTTCGGCTTCGGCGTCGGGGCACTGCTCGCGGCCACGGTGAGCGTGGTCCTGGTCGGGCGCCGCCTGGGCGGGCCGATCCTGGCCGCCGCGCTGACGTTCAGCGGGGCGCTGGCGGCGGTGGCGTTCGGCCTGGGACTGGGCGGGACGATGGCCCTGCTGGTGGTGGCCGGGGCGGGCCACTGCCTGCTGGAGGTGGCCACCCGCACGCTGCTGCAGCGTTCGGTGCCGCCCGAGCTGATCGGGCGGATCTTCGGCGTCCTCGAGGGGCTCATGATGGCGGGACTGGCGGTGGGCGCACTGCTGGTCCCCGCGCTGTCGCAGCTGGGCGGGAGCCGGCTCGCCGTGCTCGGGGTGGCGGCCGTGCTGCCGCTCGCCCTGGTGGCCGGCGGGCGCGCGGTGTTCCGCCTCGACGCCGGTACCGCGGTGCCGGTCGTCGAGATCTCCCTGCTGCGGTCCCTGCCGTTGTTCGCCGAGCTGCCCGCGCCCGCGATCGAGGGCCTGGCCGCGGCGCTGCGGCCGGTGGAGCTGAGCGCCGGGGACACGCTGATCCGGCAGGGCGATCCGGGCGACGCCTACTTCGCGATCGCCGCGGGCGAGCTCGACGCCGTGCAGGACGGCCGGTGGCTGGGCCGGTACGGCCGCGGCGAGGGAGTCGGTGAGATCGCGCTGCTGCGCGCGGTCCCGCGCACCGCGACGGTAGTCGCGCACACGGCCGCGACCGTCTACCAGCTGGACCGGGACCTGTTCCTGACCGCGGTGCTCGGGCACGCGCCGACCCAGCGGCACGCCGACCAGATCGCCGCGACGCGGCTCGCCACGGATCCCGCCGCACCGCGCCACTGAGCCCACGAGCAGAGGAGACACCGCGGTGGATCATCCGCTGGCGATGGACGCCGAGGCCATGCGGCGCGCCGGTTACGCGACCGTCGACGCCCTGGTGGCCCGGCTGGCCGACCCGGAGGCCGATCCGGTGCTCCGCCGCGGCGACGCCGCCGGGCTGCGCGCCCGGCTCGGCGGCCCGCCGCCGGAGCCGCCCGGAGACTACGGCGCGGTCCTGGCCCGGGTGCTCACCGACGTGCTTCCCTACGGGGCACGGACCGATCATCCCGGCTACCTGGCCTTCGTTCCGAGCTTCACCACCTGGCCGGCGGCGCTGGCTGAGCTGACCGCCGCCGCGGCCAACCTGTACTGCGGCGCGTGGATGGAATCGGCCGGTGCCGCCCAGGTCGAGCTGGAGGTCATCGACTGGTTCCGCGGCTGGCTCGGCCTGCCCGCCGCCACCGCCGGCGTGCTCGTGAACGGCGGCTCCGCCGCCAACCTGACGGCGCTGCTGGTGGCCCGCGAGGCGGCCGGCGGGCCGTCCCCGGACTCCGTGATGTACGTGTCGGACCAGGCGCACTCATCCCTGGCCCGGACCGCGCGGGCCATGGGGCTGCGGCCGGAGCAGGTCCGGGTGCTGCCGACCGACGACGGCTGGCGGCTGCGGCCGGAGACGGTGGCGGCGGCCGTCCGGGCTGACCGCGGCGCCGGCCGGATCCCCTTCGCCGTGTGTGCCAGTGCCGGGTCGACTAACACCGGCGCCGTCGATCCCCTGGCCGGCCTCGCCGACGTCTGCGCCGCCGAAGGACTGTGGCTGCACGTCGACGCGGCCTACGGCGGCTTCGCCGCGCTGACGGCCAAGGGCCGGACGGCGCTGGCCGGCATCGACCGGGCCGACTCGGTCACGCTTGATCCGCACAAATGGCTGTACCAGCCGATGGAATGCGGCTGCGTGCTGATCCGCGACGGAGCCCGGCTGGAACGGACGTTCGCCATCCATCCCGACTACCTCGACGATGACGCCACCCAGAGTGCGGGCGAGGTCAACTTCGCCGACCGGGGGCTGCAGCTGTCCCGGGGCTTCCGGGCGCTCAAGGTGTGGGTGACCGTGCAGACCTTCGGCCTGGCCGCCCTCCGCGCCTGCCTTCAGCGCAACCTCGAGCTGGCGGAATACGCCGAGGCCCTGATCCGGGAGCAGGCCGGGCTCACCCTGGTGGCGCCGGCCACCCTCGGCATCGTCTGCTTCCGCCGGGAATGGCCCGGTGCCGCCGAAGCCGAGACCGAACGCCGCGGCCTGGCCCTCGCCGCAGAACTGGAACGCGGCGGCACCGCGCTGGTCTCCACCACCCGGCTGGCCGGCCAGCATGCCATCCGGCTCTGCATCCTCAACCCGACCACCTCGGCCGAGCACGTACGGCGCGTCATCGAGCACTTCGCCACCGCCCCGGTCCCGGTGTCCCCGGCGGACGCGCCGCACCCCGGCCCGGCCTACGCGGGTGCCTCATACGCTGGCGCCCGGGCCGGCACAATGGCGGACCCCGGCCCGGACGAGCTGCGGGCGACGCCGCTCCTGGCAGGCGTATCCGCGGCGGCCCGGCGCGCCGTCCGGGCCCGCGGCGTGTGCCTCGACGTCGCCGCCGGGGAGGAGGTCATCCGCCGCTGGGACGCCGACCGGTTCTTCTACATCACCCTGGCCGGGCGCTACGACGTCTTCATCGAGGACCGGTACATCCGCACCCTCGGCCCCGGTGACCACTTCGGCGAGCTGGCCGCCCGCGACTGGGGCGGCGGCTACGGCTATGCCCGGCTCGCCACCGTCCGCTGTACCGAACCGGGCCGGCTCCTGAGGCTGACCAGCGAGGATCTCCAGTGGCTGGCCGATACTCAGCCGACCGTCAAGGCCGGGCTCGCGGCTACCCTGGCTGAGCGCTTGCAGAACCGTTAGCGCTTCCCGCGCCGGGATGGAACGCTAGCACCCGTAGCTTCGTCCTTGGCGGGCGAGGAGGTGATGGCGTGGGCCGCGATGATGACGGCACGGGACCACCCGCGCGCCGGCCGGCCAGGGACGAAGTGGAACAGCTCCTGGCCGAGCGCGGCGAGCACCTGATGCGCGCCGCGATAGCGCTCACCGGGAGCCGCCCGGAAGGCGAGGACCTGCTGCAGGCCGCGCTCGAGCGGCTGCTGCGGCACTGGAGCCGGATTGAGGGAGATCCCGAAGGCTACCTGCGCCGGACCCTGTACAACATGGCCGCCGACGGCTGGCGGCGGCGCGGCGCCTGGCTGCGTAAGCTCCCCCTGGTGCACGCGGGCAGCAGCCGGGCCCCGGGCACCGACGCGGTCGACGCGGTCGACCTGCGGGACGCGCTGGGCCGGGCTCTCGCGCAGTTGCCGCCCCGGCAGCGGGCGGTGCTGGTGCTGCGCTACTGGGAGGAACTCAGCCAGGCCGAGACCGCGGAACTGCTCGGCTGCGCGGAAGGAACAGTGAAATCCGCCGCTGCCCGCGGTCTGCAGCGGCTGCGCGAGCTCACCGCTCCCTGGGATGACTTCAGACCACAACTGACGGAGAAGAGATCATGAGTAACGCAGAGACAGAGCTGCTGCGCGAGAGCATCGACCGGCTCACCCAGGACGAACGGCCGCCGGGAGGGCTGGCCGACCGGGCGTTCCAGCGCCACCGCCAGCGGAAGATCGCGCTCCGCGCGACGGCCGCCGGCGCGGCCGTGATCGCCGCCACCGGGGTGTTCGCGGCGGTCGGCGGCCCCGGTGCCGCGCTCCGCCCCGCGCCGCAGGCACCGGCCGGGCAGGCCGCGGACGCGCCGCCCGGGCAGGCGCAGACCGCCGCGTACGTGTCCAGCCACACCGAGCGGGCCCTGGCGGCGGCCCGGCAGGAGAACCTCGTCCAGGAGATCCACACGGTGGGCCAGCACTACCCGCTCGGCCTGACCGAGGTGCTCAGCTTCCCCATCAACGGCGGCGGCACCGGGCACCTGGTCAGGCAGGCGGGCCCCACGGCCAGCCAGGAAAACATCTGGTCCTACCGGGGGCAGCTGCGCGAACAAGGACTCGACGCGGCGGGTCAGCCGGTTTTCGACGCGAGCAGTACCACGGCTCAGTCACCGGCCGGGTCGAGGACGGTCCTGAACGTCAGCGGCACCGGCGTGGACTATACGGCGCGCACCTGGTGGCGCAGCTCACTGCAGCTCAGCTTGCCTGCCGCCAGCCCGGCGGCGTGCGCCTCGGCCTACCTCCCGGCCCCGGTGGGGACCACGCTGGACTGGGCCGCCGCGATCCGCACGGCGCTGTCCTGCGGGCACTTCCAGCTGGCGGGGCACGAGCAGCTCGGCACGGTCAACACCATCAAGCTGGTCTCGGCGAAGGTCGACGGCCCCTACACGGAAACTCTCTGGGTGGACCCGGCGACCTACCTGCCGGTGCGGCTGACCTGGAACTGGCTCGACCCCCGGGCGCAGGGCCCGGGCACGCTGACCGGTGACTTCCGGTGGGTCCAGCCGACTCCGGACAACGTGGCAGCACTCCAGGTGAAGATCCCGGGCGGGTTCGGGCAGGCACACTCCGGCGGCCTGCCGGTGCCCGGCCTCAACCTGTAGCCCCGCCGCCCTGGCCGCTGCCCAGCAGCATCGACGTGATGTCGAACGCGGGGAAGCTGAGGAACTGGTGCATGACGTCGATCACGCGCTTCAGGTCGCCGGTCAGTTCCCGGGAGCCGTGCATGATCCCGGCGACCTGCCCGATCACCACGACCCGGGCCCCCGCCCGGTCCAGGGCTGGCCAGCCGACCCAGCGCCTCCGGCAACCGCCGCACCGGCGGGCTGATGTCCGGCCTGGCCGAGTTCATGCGAAGCTGGTGGCGCCGCCGTCGAGGATCAGCGGGTGCGCGTTGACGTAGCTGGATTCGCGGGACAGCAGCCAGATCGTGGCGTAGGCCACCTCCCAGGCCGTCGCCTGCCGGCCGAATGGCAGGCTGCGCGCGGTACGGGCCGGGTTGCGGCGCGACGCCTCCCGGCCGAGCGGGGTGTCCACCAGGCTCGGCACCACCAGGTTGGCCCGGATCTCCCTGGCCATGCCCTCCCGCGCCGTCTGCCGGCAGATACCGAGCAGGGCCGCCTTCGACGCGTCGTAGGCCGGGATCCCGGTCGCCGCCCGCAGGCTCGCCGCCGAGCTGACGAACACGATCGCGGAACCAGGGTCGAGCACCGGCAGCGCGGCCGCGGCCACCAGGAAGTGCGCCCGGGTGTTGACTGCGAAGACCTCGTCCCACTGGACGGCGGTCGTCCCGGCCATCCCGCGCCCGAGGCCGATACCGACGTTCAGCACCAGGCCGTCGAGGCCGCCGAGCGCCGCCGCCGACTCCGCGACCACCGACGCGCAGGCGTCCGGCGAAGCGACGTCGGCTAGGACTACCGCGGCGGCCTGCCCTTCGGCCCGGACCAAGGTCGCGGTCTCCTCGGCGGCCCCCGCGTCGCGGTCAGCGCAGGCCACCGCCACGCCCTCGCGGGCGGCCAGCACCGCGATAGCCCGGCCGTTGCCGACCGGCGGATCGGGTTCCGGTGATGGCCGCGTGCCCGCGCCGACCACCAGGATCCTCCGCCCGGCCAGCCGGCCGCGCCCGGGTGCGGTGCCCGCCGCTTCGGCCGGCATCGTCACGTCGGGTCCCACATCGGTTCCGCTCCGGGCGGCAGCGGCACCTCGAACGCGTTCAGCACGAACGAGATCAGCGTGTAGTACCCGCACAGCGATACCAGTTCCACCATCCCGGCGTCGCCCAGGAAGCGGTGCGCGGCGTCGTAGGTGGCCTGGTCCAGCCGCCCGGACTGACCGAGCTGGCGGGCCACCGCGTAGACGGCCCGTTCATCGTCCGCCTCGAACGGCGGCTCCTCGCCGCGCCCGATCGCGTCCACCACCGGGCCGGCGACGCCGTGCTCGCGGGCCATCGGCGCGTGCGCGAACCACTCGAACTCCGCCTGCCAGCGGGCGCCGGTGGTGATGATGGCGATCTCCGAGAGCCGCCGCTCGATGGACGTGCCGAACCGCAGCTTCGCGCCGAGCGCGGACAGCCGCCGCCCGGCACCGGGCGCCGTCACGAACGCGTTGAACGGGCCGGCCAGGCCGCCCTCGGCGGTCACCACCAGGTCGCCGCGGCCGTCGGTGATGCCGTCCCACAGCTGCTGGCCCTCGGGCCCC
>JAICWX010000054.1 GCA_025934635.1 Streptosporangiaceae bacterium
GGCTCTGAGGCGGGATCCGCGTGAGCCGGTCCTGGAGGCATGACACCTCCCTCGTCCGGGAGAATTGACCTGTAGAACATAGTACCGAAAAACGGCCTGCCAGACAACGAAATAGGGAATTCTGCTGCGGCGTGTCGTGGCCGCCGCCCGGCCGCCCGGCACCACACGCTTTCCATCTAGCGCACCAGGCATGTTTCGCCCAGCGCGCCACGCGCGCTTTCACGAAGGGCAGCGAACGCGCTTCCCAGCGGGGCATTCCGCGTGCTTCCAGAGGGCACCGAACACGCCTCCCACAGAGCACCGCGCGCGCTTTCGCCTCTATCCTCGCCGCCGCCCGGCTGCTAGCGTCGGCTTCAATTGGCGGATTCACCAGCCAACACTCCCAGAAACCCCAGCTGCCCTGCCCCTCAGCGGCGAGGAGGACCATCCATGGCCGATATCAACGGGACCTGCGACGAACGGTTCGCGGCGGTGCGCGACACCCTGGCGAAGAACGTGGACTCCGGGGACGAACTCGGCGCGTCGATCGTCGTGGACCTCGACGGCGACATCGCGGTCGACATATGGGGCGGCTTCCGTGACGCGGCGAGAACGACGCCGTGGGACGAGCACACCATCACGAACGTCTGGTCCACCACCAAGACCATCACCAGCCTCGCCGCCCTCATGCTGGTCGACCGCGGCCAGCTCGACGTGGACGCGCCGGTCGCAACGTACTGGCCGGAGTTCGCGGCCAACGGCAAGGAAGGCGTCCTGGTCCGGCACCTGATGTCGCACGCGTCCGGCGTCTCCGGGCTCGACCAGTGCGGCGGGGTCGAGGACCTCTACGACTGGGACCGGTCTACCGCCCGGTTCGCCGCCCAGGCGCCGTGGTGGGAGCCGGGCACCGCGTCCGGGTATCACGCCCTCAACTTCGGGCACCTCATCGGCGAGGTGGTCAGGCGGATCAGCGGCAAGCCGCTGAAGCAGTTCGTAGCCGAGGAGATCGCCGGCCCGCTGGGAGCCGACTTCCAGATCGGCGCGGCGGAAAAGGACTGGGACCGGATCGCCAACGTGATCCCGCCGCCGCCGCTGCCGATCGACCTGGCTGCCCTGGGCATGGACAGCCCGGCGGTCAGGACGTTCACCGGGCCCACCCCCGACGCCAACGACGCCAACACCCCCGGCTGGCGGCAGGCCGACATCGGCGCCGCCAACGGCCACGCGAACGCCCGATCGGTCGCCCGGATCATGTCCGTCATCCCCCGTGGCGGCGAGGTCGACGGCGTTAAGCTGCTCAGCCCGGAGACCATCGAGCTGATCTTCCGCGAGCAGCAGAACGGCGTGGACCTGGTCCTGGGCGTCCCGCTGCGGTTCGGCATCGGCTACGGCCTGCCCCAGGCCGACACCATCCCCTACATCCCGGACGGGAAGGTCTGTTTCTGGGGCGGCTGGGGCGGTTCCCTCATCATCATGGACACCGACCGCCGGCTGACCATCGCCTACATGATGAACCTGATGGGACCGGGCGTGGTCGGCTCCGACCGCGGCGCCCAGTACGTGCAGGCGGTCTACGACGCGATCCCGGCCTAAGGCAAAGCCAGCGAACAAAGCGGGCCCGGGGAAATCCCCGGGCCCGCCTTGCCGTCCAGCCTGCTAGTTACGCGTGAAGAACGCGGGGCCCGCCGGGGTCCCGACGCCGGTCTCGTCGTCGTAACCAGGACCATCGTGGATCGTCGTGTTCTGCACGTCGATGGTCTGCAGCTTGTAGAGCTTGCCCTGCTTGTTGTCCACGCCGTTCACGTACTCGGTGCGGACCTGGAACAGCGGTGACTTCGGCGCCACGATGTCGTGCAGCGCCGAGGTGCCGATCATGCTGTAGTACAGCGGGTTGATGAAGCCGAGCGCCTTGTGGTGCGCCTGGTCGGCCACCGCCACCATGCCGGCCAGCAGCGGAGAGGCGAGGCTGGTGCCGCCGATCCGGTACTGGTCCCAGTAGGTCCCGTCCGGGAACACCTGGGTCTCGCCGACGATCATGCCGGTGTTGGGGTCGGCGTCCATCGCGATGTCGGGCACCGTCCGCATCGGGACGTTCTTGGTGAAGTACTCCGACTCGCTCGCCGGCACCTTGCCCTGCTGGTACCAGGGCTGGGTGAACAGCGTGCTGGTGCCGCCGCCACCACCGGAGTTGTACACGGGCTTGCCCCACGTGCCGTTCTTCAGCGCCGAGTACGCGGTCTGCCAGCCCTGCTCGCCGAGCCACTGGCCCTTGCTGCCGATGAACACGCTGCTGCCGCCGACGCCGGTGACGTAGGGCAGGTCGGCCGGGAACTCGACCGTCTTGGCCGCCAGGTCGGTACCGCCGACGCTGTCATCGCCGGCGTCGCCGGTGGAGAAGTTGACCGTGATGCCGGTGATCGCGGCCTCGGTGGAGAACTGCTCGTAGAAGGTCACCTCGGCCGCGCCGAGCAGCGAGACGTCGTCGATGCCGGAGTTCCAGGAGTTGGTGACCACGTCGGCGAAGTGGCTGTCGATGATGTTCGCCCAGGCCAGGTCCAGGCTGCCGAGGCAGTCAGCCGCCCCGACGTAGATGACCTTGGCGCCGGGTGCCATCGCGTGCACGGCCTCGACGTCGAGAGTCTCCTCGCCGTACCAGCCCTGCGCCCCGCACAGGTCGGCATTGTCGTAGCCGTCCGCTTCCGGGGTGATCTGGGAGTACTGGCCCGGCTTGAACAGCGGCTGGCCGTGCACCTGGTTGTACTTCTGCGCGTCCTTGAGCATCGTCGGCGCGGCGTAGGCATCGGTGATGGCCACGGTGACCCCGCGCCCGTCGATGCCCTGCTTGATCAGCGAGCTCTCCCCGTACGCGGACTGGAGCTGCGACGGGGTGTAGCCGCACACCGCGTACGGCTGGTGCTTGCCGCCGGCGGCCGGCTTGTCGGTGGCGATCTTCTGCCCGTAGTACGCCGAGCACGGCTGGACCCCGAACCGGGCGCCGGGCGGCGGGCCAGGCAGGGTGTCGGCGGCCTGCTTGAGCTCGGAGCCCTGGTCGACCCCGACGACCCCGCTGATCGCGCCGCTGACCGCGGTCGGGGTGCCAGCCGGCAGGGACAGCTGGCCGGTGTTCGCGTGGAGCTGCTTGCCCTGGTACGAGTAGTTGTGGATCTTCGACCCGAAGGTGTTCTCTACCTGGCCGATCGTCCCGTTCACGGCCACGTACATCCCGCTCGGCAGGGTCTTGGTGACCTTGAAGCCCTGGTCGCGGAGCCAGTTCCGCACCGCGGCGACCGAGGACGGGGCCGGGGCGTACTTGGCGTCGAACTGCTTGCTGGTCAGGTAGTGGCCGTAGCTCGCGCTGGACGGGTCGGATACCGCCTTCAGGGTGGCCTCGGCGCCGGCCGCGTCCCGCATCCCCAGCAGGACGCCGAAGGCCACCGGGTCGGTCGACACGGTGGTGCCCATGTCGCGGGCGAACGGCAGCCACTTCGGCGTACTGCCGGTCAGCGGGTGCCGGGTCTGCGGCGCGGCCGAGGCGGCTCCGGCGGTCATCGAGAGGCCGATAGCGGTCGCACTGGCCAGCAATCCGACGGCAACTTTGCGAGCAATACGAGTCGAGCCCATACACAGGCCCCCTTAATAGGAAGAAAGCTGACAAAAACAAACGGATGCTAGCTAACACTGCAGGTCAGAGCACCGTCAAGCGAGATACTGAGAGTGATGCGCCATCGAGACGTTACCCTCGGCTACCGCCTGCGCTCAGACTACGCTTAGTTACGGAGAAGCTCACGTAGCGTGGCCATGACGTCGTGAACAGCGCTCGCCGCCGTGATGTCAGGGTCGCCGAGCGACAGCGGGATGCCCATCCCGTCGGCCGCGGCCACGGCCAGCACGGCGACCTTGTCGGCGTCGTACCGGCCGCTGAAGGTGCCCCGCTCGATGCCGCGCCGGACCACATCCGCGACCAGCCCCCGCCAGGCGGTGTTGTCGCGCAGCGCGTCGGCCCGCATCTCCGGGTCGCGGATGCCGAAGTGCCAGGACTCGATCCACAGCCGCCCGGCGTCCGGGGCCTGCGGCTCGTAGCCGGTCAGCGACCGGGTCAGGATGGTCTCGAGCTGATCCCACGGGTCGTCGATGGCACCGACTTCGGCCTCCAGCGCGGCGATCTCCTCGCTCGAGGCGTGCCGGAAGGCCGCCACCAGCAGGTCCTCCCGTGAGCCGAAGTAGTACTGCAGGGTGCTCACCGGGACGCCGCTCTCCGCCGCCACGTCGGCGAACCGGGTAGCGTCCGCGCCCCGCTCCGCGATCACCCGGCAGGCCGCCTCGAGCACCGCGACCTTGCGCCGTCCGGCCCGACGGCCCGGGCCGCCCCCCCTCCCCGGATTTCGGGGGGGCTCGGGGGGGTGGTCCCCCCCGGAGCCAGCAGGGGCGCGGCCGGGATCGGCGTCAGCCTGACTAAGCGTCATCACGAATGCCGTGGGCGAAGTAGTTCCGCTGGAACCTGGCGGTGATGCGTGCCCGGGGTGTGGATGCCGACCACGGCCACGATCAGGCCGAGCGTCGCGGCCATGCTGTGGTTGCCATGGTGAGTGCCGCCTTCATCCGCCCGCGCCGAATGCTCGGGCCATAGCAGTACTGTATTGCTATACAGTATTACTGTACAGGTTTTACATACAGGAATTTTCCAGCTTCCGTCCTCCTCTCAGCCCTGGCCGTGCCGCTTGCCGAACCCGTGCCCGGTACCGTGCCCATGGGTGCTGCCGGTGCGCCCGCTGGCATCCCCGCTGCCGCGGACCACGGCGATCACGCCGAGCAGGGCCGCCAGCGGGACGGCCACCGCGATGAAGTCGGACGAGGTGAAGTTGCCCAGCGCGTCCAGCGACCCGGAGAACCCCACGATCAGCACCGACACCACCACCAGGCCCCAGCCGTGCAGGAACAGCCGCAGCGCGAACGGCGGCGACGGGTCCGGCACCTCGGGCACGGCGGTGATGGTCTTGGTCGCCCGCCGCTCGGTCAGGCCCTCGCGGATCCGGGCGATGAGGGTCAGCTCACCCGGCTGATCGGCGATCAGCAGCAGGTCACCCGGATGCGCCTGGTCGGGCGCGTGCGACACCGCCCCGGCCCCGCCGACCGCCCACGTCACCACCTGGTGCGGCCCCAGCGGCTGAACCCGGAACCGGGCCTGCTCCCCGGCCACCACCTCGTCCGGCCCCTCGATGACCTCCGGCGGCACCTTCTTGGCCCGCGGCCCCGTGCCTTCCCGGAGCCCTGTGCCTTCCCGGTGCGCTGTGCCTTCCGGGGCCGCGGCGGCCTCACCCGCGGCGGCGGCCGCGAGCTCATCCCGGGCCCGGACGATGCCGCCGCTGATCACGAACTGCCGCTTGGCCAGCTGCTCGGCCAGCTGGAGCTGCCGCACGTTCACGCTCCACGCCATGGCCACCACCACCGCGGCGACCACCACCGTGCCCACCGCGAGCCACGCGGCCACGGCGGGATGACTGGCACCTTGAGCGAGACCTTCGAACATGTCAGCTATTAAAACATGTAATCGAACACCCTGGGAACCCGTTCGGCCCGTTCGAACGGAACAGGTTCCCGGCAGCGACATGGATGCTCCATCAATGCCGCGATTACGACATAGATGCTCCATCGATGCCGTCAGCTACGCATGCCGGTAGCCGGATCGCTGGCAAAAACAATCCAGAACTCACTAGGATGCCCACGATAAACACGCTGCACCTACGTGACCTGGCATTATGCATTTTCTTCATGTCTGCGGCCATCATGCTCATTGCTGCTCAAAACAGGCGTGAAAGGAATGGCTTAACATCACCTGGAAATCCAGGCTCAAACGGGGGAGTCATAATGCAGAGCTTCTATGGCACGTTTTCCAGACCGGGCCGGCGCCGCCCGGCCGCCGTCGGCGCCGCGGTCATGCTCGCGGTTCTCGGGCCGGCCCTCGCCAGCGGCCCGGCCAGTGCATCGGCAGGCAGCGACCGCCTGCTCCCCGGCGAGACGCTCCCGGCCGGCCAGTCACTCACCGCCGGCCACGACGTGCTCACCATGCAGGCCAGCGGCAACCTGGTCCTGATCGCACCCGGCAATACGCCCATCTGGACCAGCCGCACCGTCGGCCACGCCGGTGCGTCGCTGGTCATGCAGCCCGGCGGCAACCTGGCCGTCGTCGCCCCCGGCGGCCGGCCGCTCTGGTCCGCCGGGACCGGCCAGCACCCCGGATCCATGCTGGTCCTGCTGCCGAACGGCAACGCCGTCGTCACCCCGCCGGCCAGCGCGGCCCCGGACGGCACGGCGCTCTGGACCACTGACACCAGCCGGCAGACCTACGCCGACATCCAACTCGCGGCCCACGGCTGGAAAACCAGCCAGGCTCGCCAGTTCGGCTGCCTCGACAACGTCTGGATGGCCGAGAGCAAGTGGAACGAGCTCGCGGGCAGCCCGGCCGGCGCTTACGGGATCCCGCAGGCCAGCCCCGGTTCGAAGATGGCGGCCGCGGGCCCGGACTGGCTCACCAGCCCGCGGACCCAGATCCGCTGGGGCGAGGACTACATCCAGGGCCAGTACGGCACCCCGTGCCAGGCCTGGGCCTACTGGCAGGTCCACAAGAGCTACTGACCGGCCAGGCCCCTGCCAGCGCTGCCCTGCTAGCTCTGCCCTGCTAGCTCTTCTTGGGACTGACCGAGCTCAGCGCGTCGTCCAGCATCGCCGGGAACGTGTCCGGGTGCTTGGCCAGCAGGTAGGTCACGACGGCGACGAGATCATGGCCGTTGAGCGCCTGGACCCGGGAGAGCCGCAGCTCGGCCTCGGTCTCATGGGTGTCAGCTTCACGAGTATCAGATTCATGCGTGTCAGAGTCGCTCATGCGTCCCCTACTACCCGCATTCACCAGCTCAATGCAGGTTCCCGGTTACCGGGCGGGGGTGCCGGCGGCGGGGGTCGTCGCGGGCGGCGGGCCGCTCGAGCGCAGGCTGTTCAGTTTGACCAGCAGGCCGAACCAGAACTGGGCCCCCGGCGTGAGCGCGACGATCGTCAGCAGGAAGCCGATGAGGACCAGGATGACCTGCCAGGGGGAGCCGCCCCGCGGGTTGGTGATCCCGCGCTGCGCCAGCCAGCCGCACCGCGCGCCCTTCACGGCGCAGGCCGGGACGGTACCCCAGCCGAGCGGCAGCCCGGCCTGAGCCGCGCTCGACACCTCGGTCTCGAGGCGAGACAGGCAAGCCGCCACGGTCTCGCTCGCCGGGCACTGGGAGTTCTTGGCCGCCGCGGTGCTCACCGCCGAGCGGACGGCGCTGTCCCCGTACAGCGCGTGCCCGATGGTGATCGTGTTGATGTTGAGCAGCAGGACGAGGACCGCCCCGACCGCCAGGGTGATCCAGGCCGCCCGCCGCTTGTACCAGCCGGACACGCGGTCCATGTGATTGTCGTACCACTGCTCCACCGAGGTGCGGAACCGGCTGACGTCGTCGCCCGCGTTCGTGGCCAGGGCCTGCAGCGAGAATTTCAGCGTGCTCATCGAATCGGGCAGCTGGCCGATGTAGTGCTGGATTACGCCCATGTTGGTCTGGCCCGACTTGTCCGGGACCACCAGGTCGATGATCGCCTGGGCGAACGACTCGGCCGGGATATAGGACGGCAGGCTCCGGCGCAGGCCCAGGCCGCCGCTGGGCAGGGGCGCCTTGCTGCTGCCGGGCTTGGCCGCCTTGAGCGTCAGCGGCCGGCTGGTGATCTGGCCGGTCATGCCCTGGCTGCTCAGGATCGGGCTGCCCAGCAGGGCGCTGGTCGCCGACGTCGGCTGGGCCTCCAGGTCAGCCGACGCGCTCCCGGCCGTGCCGGTGCCTGCCCGGTCAAAGGCCGCCGGGCCAGTGTCCGGGCGGGCCACCTTGACCTCAGGCGGATCCTGCACCGTGTTGACGATGTCCCGCGCCTTGGCGAAGTCGCGGTCCGCCTGGCTGAGCACCACCGCCGTCGTGCTGCTGTCCAGGAGCTCGCGCAGGCCGAGCAGCAGGTACGCCCCCCGCAGGCCGAGGAAGCGCGAGATCAGTTCGGTGATGACCGAGCAGAGCGCGGCGGTGACGCCGAAGACGAAGACCAGCCCGATGGCCAGGTCAATGATCCCGGAACTTAACACGTTTCCCTCCTGTGACAGAGCTGCCTCTTCTTTAGACCCACCGCCGCTACCCCGTCAAGTAATCGCGCACGGATGCCTCGTCGGCCGGGATGCCGCTGACGTACAGCGGCGGCGCCATCGTGTGCGAGTCGGCCGCGACGATCGTGACGTCGGGCAGCCCGATGGCCAGGTCGGCCGGCTCGCCGGCCAGCATGGCCCGGACCGCGGCGGCGGCCCGGTCCAGCGCGGCGGCGGGCGCGCCGACGTGATGGCCCACCACCATGTGCAGGTCGTTGTCGACGTCGCCGGGGCGGGCGTGGTAGCGGTGCAGCAGGCCGGCCGCGTTCAGCTCGCGCCGCACGTCGTCCAGCGGCCGGGCCGGCCCGCCGTCCAGCGACGCGGCCGGCCAGCCCACCAGCACGAACGCCCGGTCCTGGACGGAGAAGGACCGGTCCGCCGGATGCTGGCCCCGGCTGGTGAACGGGGCGGCCTGGTCCGGCCGGAAGCCGCCGAACCGCACCGGCAGCGGCGTGGCGAACCGCCGGGTCAGGATGTCCATTACCCGCGGCAGGTCCATCTCCCGCCGCTGCCCGGCCAGCTCGAGCATGTACTCGTTGACCACGGCGCCGTCGTCGCGCACGCCGTTGAGCGCGATCAGCGTGGCATGCACCTGCTCGGGCGTGTACGGCCGGAAATCGCCGCCGACGTGCCCGGCGATCAGGTCCTGCACCGCGGCCACGAGCTCGCGCAGCCGGCCGGCCTTCGGCCCGTAGAAGGCCACGGCAGAGATGAAACGGCTTCCCACCGCCCTGATGGTACGGGCGCCAGCCGGGCCAGGGGATAACGTACAGAAATGAAGTTCGGCCTCTCCTACAACACGGGTTTCCTCGGCAACGACCCCGACCTGCTGGTCGCGGCCGCCCGGCACGCGGAGGCCTGCGGCTTCGAGTCCTTCTACGTCCCTGAGCACATCGCGCTGTACCCCGGCGCCGCCATGGGCACGTTCACCATCCCGGCGGCCACGCCGGTCGCCGATCCGCTCCAGTGCCTGAGCTTCGTCGCCGCGGTCACCACCCGCATCCTGCTCGGCACCGGGGTCCTGCTGCTGCCCTACCACCATCCGGTCGCCCTGGCCAAGCGGCTGGCCACGCTCGACGTGCTGTCCAAGGGCCGGATGCGGCTGCTCACGGTGGGGGTGGGCGCGCTGCCGGGGGAGGCGGCGGCGGGCGGCGTCGACTTCGCCACCCGGGGCCGCCGCGCGGACGAGGCCATCGACGTGCTGCGGCTGCTGTGGTCCGGGGGCGAGGACGGCGTCAGCTTCGACGGGGAGTTCTACTCCTTCACCAGCTTGTGCAGCTACCCCAAGCCGCTCGCCCGGCTGCCCGTCCATGTCGGCGGATCCAGCCGGGCGGCGGCCCGGCGAGCCGGCCTGCGCGGCGACGGCTACTTCCCGGGCGGCCGCCTCACCACGGCCGACCGAGATGCCCAGCTCGAGCTGATGCGCGCTACCGCGCGGGCCGCGGGCCGTGACGCCAGCGCGCTGGAGTGCACCCGGTGGGGGGCGATCGACATGACCGCCGACGACGTGGCCGCCCACGCCGCGCAGGGCACGACGCGGCTCGTCGTGGCCCCGGCCGCGACCGACGAAGCCGGCCAGCGCGACGAGCTCTCGGCCTTCGCGGCCCGCCTGGACCTGGCCGGCTAGACCCCGAAGGACCGGCTAGACCCCGAAGGAACGGCTAGGCCTCGACGGAACGGCTAGGCCTCGACGGGCCAGGCCAGGGTGTCCCGGGCCTGCTGCTGCAGCTGGTTCAGGCTGTCGCCGGGGCGGCCGGTCAGCACCGGCAGCCCGGCCGCCGACCTGGCGATCTCCGCCGCCGCGGCCGCCGCCGTGCAGGACGCCTCCGCCGTGGCCGACGACAGCACGACGAGCCCGGCGCCGGCCTCGCGGGCCAGCCCGGCCACCTCGGCGACGGGCAGGTCGGACGCCAGGTGGTGCACGAGCCAGCGGTCCTCGCGCAGGCACGCCGTCGCCATCAGGGCCGGCAGGCCGTGCCGTTCCCCCGGGGGCGTGGTCACCACGGCGATACCGCGCGGCCGGCCCTGCGGCTGGTGCGCGCGGGTGGCGATGAGCCGTTCGCAGATGGCGCTGGCCCGGTGCTCGGCCGCGATCGACGCCTCGCCCGCGGCCCATTCGTCGCCGACGCGGCGCAGCGCCGGCGCGATGACCCGCTCGCACAGCTCGAGCAGCGGCACGCCGCGGGCCAGCCGGTCGAAGAGATGGCGGGCCTGGGTCTCGTCCCCGGCCATGACCGCCGCGTGCAGCCGGCTCGCCTGGGCGTCCCAGTCACGCACCCGGATGTGCGGCCGCGGCGCGGTACCCGCGGCCCGGCGCGCCGCCAGCGCGCTGACGTCGGTCTCGCTGACGTCGTAGCCGCGGCCGGTCTTCCGGGCCGGGAGGATTCCTTGCCGCACCCACGCGTAGGCGGTCTGGTAGTGCACGCCGAGGACGTCGGCGGCGTCGCGTAGCTGCATGTACCTTCCCGTGCTCAGCGATCCGAAGCTTTAGTGTAATTTAGCATTTATTGGAGAGAGACCTAGCGTGGAAGTCATGAGGGGGAAAAACGTTATGGGACTGACGTACTCCAGTGTGGTCGACGCGAGCGTGGCCGACGTGTTCTCCTGGCACACCAGGCCAGGAGCGATGACGCGGCTGACTCCGCCGTGGCTGCCGGCCCGGGTGCTGCGCGAGGCGTCCTCGCTCCGGGACGGCCAGGCGGTCCTCGGCCTGCCCGGCGGGCTCCGCTGGACCGCCGTCCACCAGCCGGGCGACTACGACCCGCCGCACGCGTTCGCCGACGAACTGGCCTCCCCGCTGCTGTCGTGGCGGCACCTGCACCAGTTCAGCGCGGCGGGGGACCAGTCCACGCTGGTGACCGACGTGGTCGAGACCCCGCTGCCCGCCCGGGCGCTGCGATCCATGTTCGTCTACCGGCACCGCCAGCTCGCCGACGACCTGGCCGCGCTGGCCCGCGCCCGCGAAATCGGCCCCGCGACGGAGCCGCTGACCATCGCCGTCACCGGCTCCGGCGGCATGATCGGCACCGCGCTGACCGCGCTGCTGACGACCGGCGGACACCAGGTCATCCGGCTGGTCCGGCGGCTGCCCGGGCACGCCGGGGAACGCTACTGGCGGCCCGAGGACCCGGCCGCCGGACTGCTGGACGGGGTCGACGCGGTGATTCACCTGGCCGGCGCCTCGATCGGCGGCCGGTTCACCCCCGAACGCAAGGCCGAGATCCGCGACAGCCGGATCCTGCCCACCCGCCGCCTGGCCGAGCTGGCGGCGAGCAGCGGCACCCTGAAGGCGTTCGTCACCGCCTCGGCGATCGGCATCTACGGCCCGGACCGGGGCGATGAGGTCCTGACCGAAGACAGCCCGCGGGGCGAGGGATTCCTGGCCGGCGTGGTGGCGGACTGGGAAGACGCCACCGCCCCGGCCGCCGCGGCGGGCATCCGGGCGGTCCAGGTCCGCACCGGCATCGTGCAGACGCCCCGCGGCGGCATGCTGCGCCTGCTCAGCCCGCTGTTCGAGGCGGGCCTGGGCGGCCGTCTCGGATCCGGCAAGCAGTGGCTGGCCTGGATCGGCCTGGACGACCTGCTCGACATCTACCGGCGGGCGGTCCTCGATCCCGGCCTGTCCGGGCCGGTCAACGCGGTCGCCCCGGAACCGGTGCGGAACGCCGACTACACCCGGGCGCTGGCCGGGGTGCTGCGCCGTCCGGCCGTCCTGCCGGTCCCGGGGCTCGGGCCGCGGCTGCTGCTGGGCGAGGAAGGCGCCCGGGAAATCGCCCAGGCCAGCCAGTACGTCCGCCCGGAGCGGCTGATCGGAGCCGGGCACCAGTTCCGCCAGCCGGAGATCGAGGGCGCGCTGCGCCACCTGTTCGGCCGCGAGTGAGCTCCAGCCAATCCGGAACGCATCTGGCCGCGAATACCCAGCCGTATAGCAGGAAGGAAGGGAGTCCCCGGAGGGAGGGCGCGTGACCAGACAGAAAATAGCCGTCATCGGCAGCGGCGTGAGCGGGATGACCGCAGGATACGTTCTGTCACAAACCGATTACGTGACGATCTTCGAAGCCGACGGGCGGCTCGGCGGCCACGCCGACACCCATCTCGTCACGCCGCCCGCCGGGCCCCCGGTCGGCGTGGACACCGGCTTCATCGTTCACAACGAGCGCACCTACCCGCTGCTCACGCGGCTGTTCGCCGAGCTCGGGGTGCGCACCCAGCCCGCGGAGATGAGCATGTCGGTCCGCTGCGCCGGCTGCGGCCTGCAGTACGCGGGCCAGCGCGGCCCGGGCGGCCTGACCCCTGGTTTCGTCCACCGCGGCCGGGCCCGCTACCTGCACATGCTCACCGAGATCCCCCGCTTCCACCGCGCCGCCCGCCGCCTCCTGGCAGAGCCAGAAGAAAGCACCACCCGAGACCAGACGCTCGGCGAGTTCCTCCGCGCCCGCCGCTTCGGCGCCTACTTCACCGCGCACTTCGCCCTGCCGGTGGTCGCCGCGGTGTGGTCGTGCCCGCCCGGGACCGCGCTGCGCTACCCGGCCCGGTACCTGTTCGCCTTCCTGGCCAACCACGGCATGCTGTCGGTGTCCGGGGCCCCGCCCTGGCGGACGGTGACCGGCGGGTCCCGTAGCTACGTAGAACAAGCAGCCAAACGGGTGCACGACATCCGGCTCTCCACCCCGGTGCGCACCGTCCGGCGTCACCCCGACGGCATCGAACTCACCGACGCGGCCGGCCAGACCCACCAGTTCGACGCGGTCGTCATCGCCACCCACCCGGACCAGGCGCTGCGCCTGCTCGACCCGGCCACCCCGGCCGAACGCGACGTGCTCGGCGCCTTCGCCTACACCAAGAACCCGGCCCTGCTGCACACCGACTCGACCCTCCTGCCGCGGAATCCCGGTATCCGCGCCTCGTGGAACTACGAGCTCGGCGGCTGCCGCCCGGGCGACGGCCCGCCCCCCCGGATCAGCTACGACATGAACCGGCTGCAGAGCCTGCCCACCCCCCCAGACGGCAGAGCCCAGGACTACATCGTGACGCTGGGCGGTGAAACAGTGATCGACCCGGACCTGGTCATCGACCGGATGGACTACGCGCATCCCGCCTACACCCCGGCCTCGGTCGCCGCCCAGCGCCGCCTGCCCGGGCTGAACACCGGCGTGACCGCGTTCGCCGGCGCGTACCACGGCTGGGGCTTCCACGAGGACGGCTGCCGGTCCGGCGCGCAGGCCGCCCGCGCGCTCGGAGGCACCTGGTGAAGCCCCGGCTGTACGAGTGCCGGATCAGCCACGCCCGGACGGTCCCGCTGCGCAACGTCTTCACCTACCGCAGCTACCTGTGGCTGGTCGACCTCGACGACCTGCCCCGCCCGGGCCCGCTGAGCACGTTCAGCGCCAAGGATCACCTCGGCGACCCGCAGCGCGGCATCCGGGAGAACCTCGACCGCTTCCTGGCCGCGCGCGACGTCGACCTGGGCGGGGGCCGGGTGCTGATGCTGGCGCACGCGCGGGTGTTCGGGTACGTGTTCAATCCGCTGACCGTCTACTGGTGCCACCGGGCCGACGGCACGCTGGCCTGCGTGGTGGCCGAGGTGCACAACACGTACCGGGAGCGGCACGCCTACCTGCTGCACACCGACGAGCGCGGCCGGGCCGAGGTGCCGAAGCAGTTCTACGTCTCGCCCTTCTACCCGGTCGACGGCCAGTACCGGATGAGCCTGCCCGAACCCGACGGCCGCCTCGCGCTGAGCGTGGTGCTCAGCCGCCCCGGCCCCCAGCCAGGCCAGCAAGACCAGCAGGAGAAGTTCTCGGCCGGCGTGCACGGCCGGGCGGTCCCGGCCACCAGGCGGGCACTCGCCGCCGCCGCGCTCCGGCACCCGTTCTCCACGGTCGTCGTCTCCGCCCGGATCCGCTGGCAGGGATCCAAGCTCTACCTGCGCGGCCTGCGGCCCGCGCCGCGACCCGTCCATCTACCCCAGGAGGGGGTTCAGTGACCAGCACCAGCATCAGGCGGGCCGCCCAGTCCGGCATCGTGTTGCCCGCTGGGCCGCCAGCCGGGCTGATCGACGCGGACCGGTGGCCCGACGTCGCCGTGGCGGCGGGCTCACCCGTCCGCGCGGCCGTGGCGCGCGCCGTGTTCACCAGCGCGGTGGGCCGCCTGCCGCTGCGCGTCAGGCTGCCCAGCGGCCAGGTCACCGGCGGCGGGGGAGCGGGCGACCCGGTGATGGTCCTGCACCGGCCGCGCGAGTTCTTCCGCCGGTTCGGCGCCTCCGGCCTGATCGGGTTCGGCGAGGCCTACCTGGCCGGCGACTGGGACTGCGCCGGCCCCGACCTGACCGCCCTGCTCACCGTCCTGGCCGAACACGCCGCCGAGCTCGTCCCGCCCTGGCTGCAGCGGCTGCGCCGGCTGGCGGTGCGCCGTCAGCCGCACGACGATCTGCAGACCGTCGCGGGCGCGCGGCGCAACATCGGCCGTCACTATGACCTCTCCAACGACCTGTTCGCGCTGTTCCTCGACGAGACCATGACCTACTCCGCGGCCGTCTTCACCGATCCCGATGACATCCCGGCGATGGACCAGAACACCGCGGCCCGGTTTCTCGCCGAGGCGCAGCGCCGCAAGATCGACCGGCTGCTCGACCGGGCCGGGGTGGGCGGCGGCTGCCGGGTGCTCGAGATCGGCACCGGCTGGGGTGAGCTGGCCATCCGGGCGGCCCGCCGGGGCGCGACCGTGCACACCGTCACGATCTCCCGCGAGCAGGCCGAGCTCGCGACCAGGCGGATCGCCCGAGCCGGGCTGGCCGGCCAGGTCCGGGTGGAGCTGTGCGACTACCGCGACATCGAGGGCCAGTTCGACGCGATCTGCTCGGTCGAGATGATCGAGGCCGTCGGCGAGCCGTACTGGGACGCCTTTTTCTCGGCCCTGGACCAGCACCTGGCCCCGGGCGGCCGGGTCGGCCTGCAGGCGATCACGATGGCGCACGACCGGATGCTGGCCACCCGGCACACCTACACCTGGATCCAGAAGTACATCTTCCCCGGCGGGCTGCTCCCGTCGGTCACCGCGATCGGCGACAGCCTGTCCCGCACCCGGCTGCGGATCGTCTCCCGCGAGGACCTCGGCGCCCACTACGCGGAGACGCTGCGGCTCTGGCGGGAGCGGTTCGGCGCGCACGCCGGCGAGGTGGGCCGCCTCGGCTTCGACGAGGTGTTCCGCCGGCTGTGGAACTTCTACCTGAGCTACACCGAAGCGGGCTTCCGGGCCGGCTACATCGACGTCAGCCAGCTCACCCTGGCCCGGATATGAGCGCCGCCCGCCTCACCGGGGCCAAGGCGGCCAAGCCGGCCAAGCCGGCTCCCGCCGAACCCGCCGCCCAGGTCATCGCCGCGCTCCTCAAGACCCAGGCCGGCCTGGACCTCCCGGTCCGCCTGCGCGCCTGGGACGGCAGCGAGGCCGGCCCCGAGGGCACCCCGGTCCTGGTGGCCAGGAACCCCCGGGCGCTGCGCCGCATCCTGTGGCGCCCGGGCGAGCTCGGCCTGGCCCGCGCCTACATCAGCGGCGACCTCGACGTCGAGGGCGACCTCACCGACGGCCTGCGCCGGTTCCTGGCCGCCCGCCCCGCCCGCCCTGCCCGCCTGGCCCGCCTGGCCGGCCTGGCCGCGTACGCTCCCGCCGCCCTCGCCGCCCTCAGAGCCGCCGCCCAGCTCAACCTGCTCGGCCCGCCTCCCGAGCCACCACAATGCGAGCTCCGCGTCCGCGGCCGTCTGCACAGCCGGGCCCGCGACCAGGCCGTGATCGCCGGCCACTACGACCTGCCCGCCGCCTTCTACCAGCTCATTCTCGACCCCAGCATGGCCTACTCCTGCGCGTTCTGGGACGGGCAGAAGGACCTCGCCGGAGCCCAGAAGGCCAAGCTCGACCTGATCATGGGCAAGCTCGCCCTCGAGCCCGGCCAGCGCCTGCTCGACGTCGGCTGCGGCTGGGGATCCCTGACCCTGCACGCGGCCAAGGCCCGGGTCCAGGCGACCGGCATCACTCTGTCCCGCGAGCAGGGCGGCTACGTCCGCCAGCGCGCCCGCGGCCTGGGCCTGACCGACCGGGCCGGCGTCCGGATCCAGGACTACCGCGACCCCGTCGACGAGACCTACGACGCGGCCGCCTCGGTCGAGATGGGCGAGCACGTCGGCGACGCCCAGTACCCCCGGTTCTGCGCCACCCTCTACCGCAGGCTCAAGCCAGGCGGCCGCCTGCTCATCCAGCAGATGTCGCGGAACGGCAAAGCCCCCGGCGGCGGCCCGTTCATCGAGTCCTACATCACCCCCGACATGGACATGCGCCCGGTCGGTGACACCATCAAGCTGATCGAGCAGGCCGGCTTCGAGATCACCGGGGTCCAGGCCCTGCGCGAGCACTACGTCCGCACCATCCGCGCCTGGGCCGAGAACTTCGAGCGCAACCTGCCCGCCATCAAAGACCTCCTGTCGAAAGAACAGATCCGCGTCTGGCGCCTCTACCTCGCGGGCGGCGCGCTCGCCTTCGAAGAGGGACGGATGGGCGTCGACCAGATCCTGGCCACCAGGCCCGCACGGTGACGGGGCTGGCGCAACCACGGCAAGCCCGAAGACCCCCGCTACCAGGACATGCTGGCCAACGCCAAAGGCAGCCATCTTGACCCGCGGCACCGGCGCCAGCATGACCGACCGCCGGATGAAGGCCGCCCGCCCCGCCTGCGCCGACTACATCGAACGGACCAGCGGCTTCTTCCCGCTCCCCCCTAAACGGAGACCGCGTGCCGCAGGCCCAGCCCAGCCGGGAAGGGGCTGAGGTAGGTCTGCTCGGCCAGCCACGGGAAGTCCCCGCCGCTCGCGTAGTGCGCGAGCAGCGCCACCGGCACGCTCAGCGGTTCCTCCCCGCGCCGGAAAGCCTCGATCCGGCCCAGCAGATCGGCCCGCCGCGGCCGGTCAAGCTCGCGCCCGATCCGGCTGTACGCGTGCTGCAGCGCGTTGGCATTGCGCCCCGCCGTAGCCGGCCGGGCCAGGGCGGCGAGGAACAGGTCCTGATACGCCAAAGAGGCGACCGAACGGGGTGCCGTCCCCGCCCCCGCCACCACCCTTCCCGCCATCCGGTACCGGGCCGGGTCGTGCGCCATCAGCTGCAGCTTGTGCCGCGCGTGGAAGCTCACCAGGTCGCCCGCGCCCCAGTCGCTGGCCAGCAGTGCCCGCAGCCGCCCGGCGGCGAAGACCCGCTCCACGAACGCCTCGCGCAGCCCCGGGTCGTTCAGCCGCCCCTCGTCCTCGGTCGCCAGCAGCGGGAACGCGCTCAGCACGCGGGCGGCGTAGAGCCCCCGCCCGCTGTGGTCGCCCGCCGTCCCGTCCGCGGCGTACTTCGGGAGGGCCCGGATCCCGCAGCTGGGCGACTTGGCCTTGAACACGTACCCGTCGATATCCGGCGCGGGCCCTCTCCCCGGCAGGGGCAGCCCCGCCATCGCCGCCGTGTGGTCGGCGGTGCCGTCCCGGTTGACCAGGCGGCCGTCCGCGGTCAGCCGGATCGGCTCGCGCGGCGTGCCCAGCCCGATCTCGACCTCCGGGCAGTACGGCACCCAGTCCACGTGCGGGCCGAGGTCGTCGGTCAGGAACCGGTACCGCTTGTGCCCGCCGTTGAACCGGACCTCCTCGCCCAGCAGGCAGCTCGAGGTGCCGATCCGGGGCCGCTCCGTCATGTTTCCACCCTAAGCTGCGTGCGCAGCGTAACCGCGAAGGAGCTAGATGGATACCGCGATCGTGCTCTTCACCCGTGACCTCCGGCTGCACGACAACCCGGCCCTGCACCAGGCCCGCACCCGGGCCCGGCAGGTGGTGCCGCTGTTCGTGGCCGACCCGGCCCTCGACGCCAGCAAGCGCAGCCCCAACCGGGCCCGCTTCCTGGCCGGGTCCCTGGCCGGCCTGCGCGCGGCCCTGCGCGAGCGCGGCGCCGACCTGATCCTGCGGGAGGGCGATACGGTCGCGGAGGTGATCCGGCTGGCCGCCGAGGTGCAGGCGGAAGCGGTCTACCTGGCCGACGACGTGTCGCACTTCGCCACCGCCCGCCGCCGTCGGCTCGAGCACGAGTGCCAGCAGCACCGGCTCGGCCTCGCCTTCACTCCCGGCCTGACCGTGGTGCCGCCGGGCGACCTCACCCCGGGCGGCGGCGGCCACTACCGCGTCTTCACCCCGTACTGGCGGGCCTGGCGCGCGGCCACCTGGCGCTCGCACTGCCCGGTACCGCCGCACCTCGAGATGCCCGCGGTGGACCAGGTCGGCCGCCTGCCCGCTCCCGGCGGCAACACCTCGCCCGGCCTGGCCGCCGGCGGGGAGAAGGAAGGCCGCCAGCGGTTCGTCAGCTGGCGGCAGCGGCTGCTGGCCGGTTACGACGAGAAACACGACGACCTGGCCGGCGACCAGACCTCGCGCCTGTCCGCCTACCTGCGCTTCGGCTGCGTCTCGCCGCTGGCGGTGGCCATCGGCGCGGTGGACCGGCCCGGCGGCGAGGCGTTCGCCCGCCAGCTCGCCTGGCGGGACTTCTACCATCAGGTGACCGCGGCGTTCCCCGACATGGCGAGGAGGAACTACCGCCCCGGCGCGGCCTGGCATCAGGACCAGCACGCGCTGGACGCCTGGCAGGCGGGCCAGACCGGGATCCCCGTCGTGGACGCCGGAATGCGCCAGCTGGCGGCCGAGGGCTTCATGCACAACCGGGCCCGCATGATCACCGCCTCGTTCCTCACCCGCAACCTCGGCATCGACTGGCGGCACGGCTACCAGCATTTCGACTACTTCCTGGCCGACGGCGACGTGGCCAGCAACGCGGGCAACTGGCAGTGGGTGGCCGGCACCGGCAACAACACCCGGCCCAACCGGGTGATGAACCCGCTGCGCCAGGCCCAGCGCTTCGACAAGGCGGGCGGGTACGTCCGCCGTTACGTGCCCGAGCTGGCCGGCCTGTCCGGGTCCGCGATCCAGACCCCCTGGACGCTGCCGCCCGCGCAGCGCGAGCACCTCGGCTACCCGGGCCCCATCGTGGAGCTCAGCTAGCCGAGGCGCTCACGCCAGTTCTTAAGACACGGGGCCTAGCTCTTGGACGCCGGCGGCATCAGCACGGTGTCGATGATGTAGATCGTCGCGTTGGCCGTCTGCACGTTCCCGCAGACCACGTTGGCCTTGTTGACGGTGTAGGTGCTGCCCGCCAGGGCCGGCGTGACCATGCCGCCCTGCAGCGTCTTGAGCCCCATGCCCGCGGCCAGGTCGCCGGGGGTCTGGCGGCCGCTGGCCACGTGGTAGGTGAGGATCTGGGTCAGTTCCTTCTTGTTCGCCAGCACCTTGTCCAGGGTGGCCTTGGGCAGCTTGGCGAACGCCGCGTTGTCCGGCGCGAATACGGTGATGTTGGCCGCCGAGTTGAGGGTGTCCACCAGGCCGGCCTTCTTGACCGCGGTGACCAGCGTGGACAGCACCGGGTTGGCGGAGGCGGCGGTGGCCACCGGCGCGGTGGCCATGCCGGTGAAGCTGCCCGCCCCGGTCTTCGGCACCGACGAGCAGCCCGGCCCGAAGTCCTTCCCGGTGGTCATCGCCGAGGACGACTCCATCGGCGAGGACGATGCCTTGGCCGAGGAGGCGGGGGCCGCCGTCGACGACGAGGACGAGCCGCACGCGGCGGTGGCCAGGCCGAGGCCGGCGACGAGGCCGGTAGCGGCGATAAGACGAACCTTCATGATGATCTCCTTGGATGGATTTGTAATCACTTGCTACGGGCTGATGACATCCCGCGGATGCGGTGCCGTCGTCACGTGACGGTCACCACGGTGGAGTCCCAGCCGCTCGCGCCGTTGGGAACGGGTCCGGCGCGCCGCGACGTCTGGGTCGCGCCGGTCTTGTCGGTGGCCCGCACGCGCAACTGGTGCAGGCCGGGGGCGGCGTCCCAGTCCCAGCGCCACTGCCGCCAGGTGTCGATGCCGCCGGCGGCGGCCAGCGTGGTCTGGTGCCAGGGTCCGTTGTCGGCGCTGACCTCGACCGCGGCGATGCCCTTGTGCGGCGCCCAGGCCACCCCGGCCGCGGTCACCTGACCGGCCTTGACCTGGGCCAGCGGCTTGGGCACGTCGATCCGGGACTCGGTCTTGATCGGCGCCCGGTCGGTGTAGCCGCGCTGCGTCCAGTAGGCCTGCCGCCGCGCGAACGTGGTCAGGGTCAGCCTGGTAACCCACTTGGTCGCGGACACGTAGCCGTACAGCCCGGGGACGATCATGCGGGCCGGGAAGCCGTGCGCGACCGGCAGCGGCTGCCCGTTCATCCCCACCGCCAGCAGCGCGTTCTGCCCGCCAGGAGGGGGGCCGTCCATGATCGTGGCGACCGGGGTCGAGATGGTCATCCCGTCGGCGGCCGAGGACAGCACCTGGTCGGCGCCGGCCCGCACCCCGGCCCGGCGCAGCAGTCCGGCCAGCGGGACCCCGAGCCAGCGGGCGTTGCCGTTGTAGGTGCCGCCGACCTCGTTCGACACGCAGACCAGGGTGATGTCGGCCTCGGTCAGCGGCATCCGGAGCAGCTCGGCGAAGCTGATCTCCAGCTCGCGGTCGACCATCCCGTCGATCGTCAGCGTCCAGTCCCGCGGCGACAGCTGCGGCAGCACCAGGTCGGTGTCCACCCGGTAGAAGCTGGCGTTCGGCGTCACGAACGGCGTCAGCCCCGGTATCCGCAGGTCCGCCCCGGCCGGCACCGGTGCGGCCCGGAGGGCGGGAGCGGGCAGCCCAACCTGCCCGGGCGCAGCCCCCCCGCGCCCCAGCAGCAGGCTCCCCAGCCCGCCCGCCCCCGCGGCTACTACCGCCGTTCCGGCCCCCGCGACCAGCAGGCGGCGGCGGTCCATCCCGGTGGGCGCGTCCTCTGCGCCGGTGAGCGCGTCCTCTACCCGACCAGACGCTTTCCACACCATCTGTATCGCACGTACCAGCAGCAACAAGGCCATCGCGGCTACCACGGCCCCGGTCAGGGTGGGCACCACGTCGAGCGGCGCCATCCCCGGCAGGCTGGTTACGGCGACCACGCCGACCGCGGCGAACACCGCCAGCCCGGCCAGCCCGAAGGGCGCCCGCCGCAGCGCCAGCAGCCCGATGACCGCCGCGAACCCGGCCAGCAGCACCAGGATCCCGGTGACCAGGGCCAGCTTGTCGTGCGTCCCGAAGTGCGTGATCGCGAACTCCTTGACCGGCACGGGCGTCAGGTTGATGGCGGCCTCGCCGACCGCCACCACCGGCGCCCCGCGCGCCCCGGTGACCGCCGCGGTGAGCTCGGCCACGCCCAGCGCCACCCCGCCGGCCAGCAGGCCGGCCAGGGCGGCAACGGCCTCCCGTGTCTTGTTCATGGCCGCCATTCGCACCTGTTCCCGTATCGGATTGGTCCCGCCGCCAACCAATCCACCTGCCCCTTTGTCTCGAATAGGGACCATGAGCAGGCCAGTAGCACGTCACGTATGGCGGCCGGATCACGCCCCGGAACCAGCGCCGGATCCGGGCGCGGAGCCGGATCTCGCCGCCTTGCTGACCCGGGTGGCGCGCGGCGATCACCACGCGTTCGAGCTGGCGTACGGCGAACTGGCCGGACCGGTGTACGGGGTGGTGCGGCAGGTGCTGCGCGACCCGGCCCAGTCCGAGGAAGTCGCCCAGGAGGTCCTGCTCGAGATCTGGCGCACCGCCTCCCGGTTCGACCCGGCCCGGGGCAGCGGGGCCGCCTGGGCGCTGACGATCGCGCACCGCCGCGCGGTCGACCGGGTCCGGACCGAGAACGCTTCCTCGCGCCGCGAGCAGAAGGCCGCCCCGGGCCTGATCGACGAGCAGGACGTGGCCGAAGTGGTGACGAACTCGCTGGAGCACCAGCGGGTGCGCCGCTGCCTGGACGGCCTGACCGAGCTGCAACGCGAGTCGATCAAGCTGGCCTATTACAACGGGTACAGCTACCCGGAGGTCGCGACGCTGCTCGGGGTGGCGCTCGGCACGGTGAAGACGAGAATCAGGGACGGAATGATCAGGATGCGCGATTGCGTGGAGGTGACGTGGTGAAGAACCTGCGCGACGACCTGCACGTCCTCACCGGCAGCTACGTGCTCGACGCCGTCAGCCCGGACGAGCGCGAGGAATTCGAGCGCCACCTGCGGACCTGCCCCACCTGCACGGCGGAGGTCCGCGGCCTGCGCGAGACCGCGGCCCGGCTGGCCATGGCCCGCGCCGTCGCCCCGCCGGCCCGGATGGAGCAGCGGGTGCTGGCCGCCACCTACCGGGCCAGGCAGCTCCCGCCGCTGTCGGGCGATCTGCTCAGCACCGTCCGGGAGCGCCGCCGCACCCAGGCCGCGCGGGTGCTCGCCCCGCGGCCGGCCTCCCGGTCGCGCCGGCCGTCCGCCCCCCGGCCGGCCTCCTGGCCGCGGCGGATGGCCGTCGCCGCGGCGGCCGCCAGCGTGGCCGCGGCCGCCGCCCTCGGCGTCGCCCAGGTCTCCACCCAGCACCAGCTGGACACGGCCCGGGCCAGCGGCGCCGCGATCGCCCGGGTGGTCACCGCCGCCGACGCCCGGGTCGAGTCCGGGCGGACCAGCGCGGGCGGCAGCGTCACCGTGGTCACCTCGGCCGCGCTGCGCGAGTCCGTGGTCAGCGCGACCGGGATGGCGACCCCGCCGCCCGGCCAGGTCTACCAGGTGTGGCTGCTGAGCCCGTCCGGCGCCCGTTCGGCCGGGCTGCTCCAGGACACCCAGCTGCTGGCCTCCGCCGTCCACCCCGGCGACCGCATCGGCATCACCGTCGAGCCGGCCGGCGGCACCAAGCAGCCCACCACCACGCCCGTAGCCGTCATTCCCACCTAGCCTGATGAGGTGTTCGTACCGGAGGTGGTCAGGAACAAGGCGCTGGCCGCCGGGGCGGCCGACTGGCTGGACGAGCTGCCCAGCCTGGTCACGGCCATCGAGTGCGACTGGAACATCACGGTCGGCCGCCCGTTCCCCGACGCCACCGAGGCGTTCGTCGCGGAGGCTGCCGCCCCCGAGCCCGCGGCGCGCTGCTGCTCGGCCGTCCCCTGCGCGAACTGGGCCTGCCGCTAGCCCGCCGCCTCCAAGCCCATGATGCCGAACGGGCGGTCCTCACCCACGGTGACGCACTACGTCGCGGCGCTGCCGCCGGCCCCGGCCTAGGCGCGCTGGCCGCTGCTCCCGTTCGGCTCCTGTTCCCGTTCCACCACGGCCTTGACCCCGGCTCGAGCGAATACCGCCAGGTATTGGCGGTGGCACCGCCGAGCCCGGCGACGCTGAACGCGAACTCGCGGCCCGGCTCGGCCGCGGTCACCGTGCAGGTCGTCCAGTACACCGGCCCGCGCCCGTTCCGCCGGACGTGACCGCGGAAGCGCGCCCCGGCCCGCGGCCCGTCCGCGCCGTCCAGCCACTGCGCCTCGAACGTCTCGGGACTGAACTCCCCGATCCGGGTCACGTCGCTGACCAGGTCCCAGATCCGGTCGGCCGAAGCCGCCATGCGCACGGTCACAGAGCCTTTCACGCGATGAGCATATGGCGCTGACACTATATCGCCTTGCGGTATAGTGAGTGACGCTATAGTGTGGGGCATCATAACCGCGAACCGGGAGGCGACATGACCGACAGGCTGGACCGATGGGCTGATCCGCCGCTGCTGGTACTGGCCAGCCTGGCCGACGAGCCCAAGCACGGCTATGCGATCACGCAGGACGTGGCCGAGACGATGGGCGTGCGCATCAGCGCGGGGACCCTCTACGCGGTCATCGCCCGGCTGGAGTCGCGTGGCCTGATCGAGCCGCTCGAGTCGGAGGACCGCCGCCGGCCGTACCGCATCACCATGGCCGGCGCCGAGGTGCTGGCCCAGGAGTCCGAGCGGATGAGCAAGGTCGCCGCGGTGGCCAGGGAACGGCTGGGCACCCGCCTCGGCTGGGCCGGCGCATGACCGGCCCGTCGCCGGCCCGTCGCCCGGCCTCGCCGCGCCGTCGGGCGCCCTTCCTGGCCCGTATGGCGCTCGCGTTCTACCCGCCCTCCTGGCGAGCCCGCTACCAGGACGAGGTCCTGGCGCTGCTCGACGACTCCGGCGGCCGCCTGAGCGCGGTGGCCAGCGTCGCCTGGCGGGCGCTGCCCGCCTGGGTCTCCCCGCCCCGCCACCTGCACGACCGGCCCGCCCGGGTACGGGCCAGCCTGGCCACGGCGCTCCTGTCCTCGTCTCTGCTGGCCGGCCTGGGCCTGCTCTTCGCCCAGCTCACCCAGCTCCAGGGCTTCACCGCGCCAGGTCACCCTGCTATCGGCTGGGCGTACGCCGTCTTCGACGTCGCGCTGGCCGTCTCGGCCCTGGTGGCCGGCCTCGGCGGGCTGCCGCTGTGGCTGCTGATGTTTCGCCGCGCCCGCCGCGAGCAGCGGTTCAGGGACCTGCTGTACCTGCTGTCCCCGGTGATCGCCCCAGTCACCTACCTGCTCGGCTTGATCGCGACGACCCGCCTGGTCGGCGGCGCGCAGGGGATCAGCGCCGGCTGGTTCGGCGTGGTCACCCTGGCCGGCTTCGCCGCGGCCGCCACCGCCGCGGCCGGCCCCGGCCTGGCCCTGCGCAGGCTGCAGCCACGGGGGCCAGCCCTGCGCATAGCCGCGGCCACGGCCGGGGTCTCGGCCGCGGTCATGGCGGCGGCCGCCGTGGCCATCGTGGTCGCCGTCACGGGCCTGTGCCTGTGGGCGCCATCCTTCGCCGGCTACCACCACGCCGCGATCCCCGCCCTCTACCTGGCCCTGGTCGCCGCCGCCGCCGCCGTCACCGCGGTCAGCGCCCTACGCGGCACCCGCGCCGCCCGGAGTCTCCATACTGGAGCGTGACCTACACCCAGGCCCGGGCGGACGCCGCCGTCAAGGTCGCCGCCCGCCTGGGCGTCCACGGCAACGACCCGGTCGTCCTGACCGACGGCGCCAACGTGGTCGTGCACCTGCGCCCCGCCCCGCTGGTAGCCAAGGTGGCCGCGAGCACCACCGCGGTCCGCCCCGCGGCCACCTGGCTCCAGCGCGAACTCGACGTAGCCCAGTTCCTGGCGGCCCGGGGCGCCCCCGTCATGACGCCAAGCCCGGAGGTCCCCGCCACCGTCCACCACGGCAACGGCCAGGTCATGTCGTTCTGGCAGTACCTGAACCCATCCGGTGGCGTCCTGGCCGGTGCGGACGTCATCGGCCCGATGCTCCGCGACCTGCACGCCGAACTAGCCCGCTATCCCGCTCAGCTCCCGGTCCTCGCCCCGCTCCAGGACATCCCGTCCTACCTGGCCCGCCCGCAGACCACGCTCACGCCCGCCGAAGCGGCCGCCCTGGCCGCCGCGCACGCCCGCCTGACGACCGAACTCGGCTCCTTCCCCGCCCGCCCCCTGCACGGCGACGCGGGCGCCGGCAACCTGATGGCCACCAGCTCCGGCTGGGTCTGGCACGACTTCGAGGACACCTGCGCCGGCCCGGTGGCCTGGGACGTGGCCGCGTCGACCGCCAGCCAGCGGCTGGACGCCCGCCGCGTCCTGGCCGCCTACGGCGAGCCAGTGGACCCGGCCCAGCTCGCGGCCTGCGAACAGCTCAGGCGCCTGCACCTCACCGTCTGGTACAACCTGTACGCCGAACGCCTGCCCCGCCTGCGCCCCCGCGCCGCCGAACTCCTCACCGGCTGGCCGCCGCCCTGACCGGAACTGTCACGCAGTCATGGCCTGCTTGGTCTCAGAGGCCATGACCGCAACCTTGACTCCCCTCAGGGACACGAAGACCATCCTGCTCACCACCTACAAGAAGGACGGCACTCCGGTCGCCACCCCGGTCAGCATCGCCTTCGACGGCGAGCGCGCCTTCTTCCGCTCCTACGACAAGGCCTGGAAGACCAAACGCCTCCGGCGCAACCCCGACGTCCTGGCCGCTCCCGCCACCCTCCGCGGCCAGCCCACCGGCCCCGCCATCCGCGCCCGCGCCGTCCTGCTCGACGCCGACCAGGCCCGCATCGCCGCCCGGGCCCTAGCCCGCCGCCACCGCATCCTCCAGGCCATCCTGGTCCCCGCCGCCCACCGCATGCTGCGCTACCACACCATGCACTACGAACTGCTCGCTCCGTGACGTGAACCCCGGGCCTGTTACCCGGTGCGTGCTGGTGGCCCGTGGCTGTGCAGGACCTTGCTCTTGTCCTTGTTCCACGCCGTCGTCGTCCCGTCCGGGTTGACCACCAGCGTCCAGCCGAGCCGGTGGATCATGACCTGGTGGTGGTAGTGGCAAAGCAGGACACAGCCCCTGAGGCTGGTCGTGCCCCCGTTGGCCTTGTGTTTCGTGTGGTGCACCTGGCAGGCCCCGGCGGGCTGGCTGCACCCGCCGGCCCACTCGCAGTGCCCGCCGCGGAGCCGGACCGCGTTCCGGATCCCGGCCGGGACGGTCTCGCTGTACCCGATGTCCAGCGGCAGGCTGTCCGCGCCCAGCCGTGCCCCCAGCAGCCTGCGCCGCAAGAAGCTGGCGAGCCCGCCCGGCCCCGACAGCAGCTCGACCGCCGCGCCGATGACCGCCTGCTCCAGCGCTTCGCGGGAAGGGCCGCCACCAAACCCGGCGGGTACATCCTTGGCGCTGCCATCCGTGCCGTCCCCGGATTCGGTACCCGGTGAAGTGCCGTGGCGGAACTTGTCCAACTGCACGCACAGCCGGACCAGGTCATCGAACGCGCCCGGGTTCACGTCCCCGGTCACCACCGGGGTGATGACCGCGTCACAGGCGATCGCCTCGGCGGCGTCCCCGGCTGGCCACAGCCCCTGATGACCTCCGGCCTCGGCGGCGGCGGCGCGGCGCCCGGCCCACCGGGCCCGCAGGTCCTGCGTCCACTCCTCCAGCAGCGCCGAGCTGCCCTCCATGAGCATCATGTCCGCCAGCGAGATGTGGGCCCAGGCCCGGACCGGCTGCCCGGACCGCTCGGGCAGCAGCCCGGCCGCCAGCAGCCGCCGCATGGCTTCCTGGAGGGCGTCGTGGTACCGCTGCTCGTGAGACCGGTCATCATCGGCCCCGGCCGGGGCCGAGAGCGCGTCCAGCACCGTCTGCACGAACTCCGCGCACTCCGGGGTCAGGTCCCCGTGGATGACTCCGGCCCCGCCGAGAGTGGTGGCGAGCTTCACCGCCCGGTCATCAAACGCCGCGCCCGGATCCTCCCCGTCCCCGCCGCCGTCGGGCTTGTCCTGGCGGGACTTCTCGTACATCTCCGCCGCCAGCCCGGCCAGGTCCGCCAGCTCAAGCCCCGCCGCCGCCGCGGCGAGCAGGATCTCATCCGCCGCCGCCCGCGCATCGCCGGGCAGGCTGCCCGTCCACCGGCAGATCTCCCGCGCATACGACACCGAGACCGCCTCCGCGGCCAGCGCCGCCTGCACCGCCGGGTGCTCCGCCGCCCGCCTGAGCCAGGCCGTATGGTCCACCGAGGCGCCCCGGGTGACCTGGGTGCGGTGCTCCAGCCACGACCGGGCACTGTAATCCCCGTCATCCACGTAACCCTGCCCGGCCCCGAACGCCCCCAGCACCGAAGTCCGCGCCGCCGTCGCCACCGCATCAGCCCGCTCGAGACCCCGCAGGCAGCTCGCCTGCTCCGCCGTGGTCATCGCGGCCGCATCCGCCTCCGCCACGAACCGCAACCCGGCCCGCACCATGTCCAGCGCGTCGGTCGCGCTGGCGAAGGCAATCACAGCGCCCATGCCGGATTACCTCCGTTCCCTGTCCAGGACAGCTCTTTAGCTTCTGATTTCGACCCTATCGCCCGCCTATGACATTTCCGCGGACCTCTATACGAGCCGACAGAAATAGGTGCCCGTGCTCTCAAAGAAACTCAAGAGACGAAAGAGAAACGCCGAAGCCCAGTGAACGACAGGACCAGTGAGGCGCAAGGGATTACCAGGACGAATCCGGCGGCCACCGGGTCGGAGACTGCTGGTCGTCCTGGCCGCCGCGGCGCTGATGGCCGGCCCCATGGTCGGCTTCGTGCTGGCCCGGACGGTCATGACCCGCGAATTCGCTTGAAAACTGAACCACCCTCTGATCCCGGCCGTGGTCTCTAACGGGAGACCACGCGCATTGTGAAGGGGAGACATCCGAATGCGAACGATACTGGGGGTGGCCGGCCTGGCCGCTCTCGCGCTGACCATATCCGCCTGCGGCAGCTCGGGCAGCAGCTCGAGCGCCAGCAGCACCCCCGCCGCCGCGGGGAGCAGCAGCGCGGCCGCGTCCGCTGCCGCCGGCGGCAGCACCGTCTCACAGACCACCGTCGGCGGCCAGCAGGTGCTCACCGACTCCAAGGGTGACGTCCTGTACTGGTTCGTTCCCGACACTAAAACCGAGTCCAAGTGCGAGGGCTCCTGCCTCACCTTCTGGCCGGCCGTCGCGGGCCCGGTCACGGCCGGCTCCGGCGTGACCGGCACGCTCGGCACCATCACCCGGTCCGACGGCAGCAAGCAGGCCACCTACGACGGGCACCCGCTGTACACCTTCGCCGGTGACAAGTCCCCCGGCCAGAACAAGGGCAACGGCCTCAACGAATCCGGCGGCCTGTGGTGGGAGATGACCGTCGACGGCTCGACCCCGCCGGCCTCGGCCGCGGCCGCCAAGGCCACCGCCTCGCCCAAGGCCACCGCGTCCGCCGCGGCGGGCGGAGGTTACGGCTACTAAAGCTCGCGCTCTCCGTCCGGGCGCGCAGTGTCCGAAGCGGCGCGCGGCCTCGCCATCGTGCGGGGCCGCGCCCGCTAAGGGCACCAAACCATTTCCACCGAACGAGTTCCGTCCCCCCCTCGCCCCCGCCACCCGCCTCGCCCGCAATGATGCGAAATTCCGGTTTGCGGCCATAATGAGTGCGACAGCAAGCTGCCGCGCGAAGGCGCACTCGGGGGTAGCGAGGCATGACGGCGCAACCATCAGCGGAAGACTTCCAATCGGAAGACGGCCGAGCCGGTCCGGCGGCGCGGGCCGTGGACCTGCACAAGACCTACGGCAGCGGCCAGGCGGCGGTGCACGCCCTGGACGGCATCAACGTGACCATCGACCGGGCCCGGTTCACCGCCGTGATGGGCCCGTCGGGCTCGGGCAAGTCGACGCTCATGCACTGCATGGCCGGCCTCGACCGCCCGACGTCGGGACAGGCCTTCGTGGGCGGCCAGGACGTCGGCCGGCTCGACGACGCCGGGCTCACCCGGCTGCGCCGGGACAAGATCGGCTTCGTCTTCCAGTCCTTCAACCTGGTCCCGACGCTGACCGCGGCCGAGAACATCACCTTGCCGGCCGACCTGGCCGGCACCAGGACCGACCGTGACTGGCTCGGCTACCTGGTCGGGCAGCTGGGCATCGCGGACCGGCTCACGCACCGCCCGGCCGAGCTCTCCGGCGGCCAGCAGCAGCGCGTGGCCTGCGCCCGGGCGCTGATCAACAAGCCCGACCTCGTCTTCGCCGACGAGCCCACCGGCAACCTCGACTCCAACTCCTCGGCCGACGTCCTGAACTTCCTGCGCACGTCGGTCAGCGAGCTCGGGCAGTCGATCGTGATGGTGACCCACGACCCGCGCGGTGCCGCCTACGCGGACCGGGTCGTCTTCCTGGCCGACGGGGCGGTGGTGGGGGAGCTCCACCAGCCGACCGCCGACTCGATCCTCGAGCGCATGCGCGTCCTCGGTGCCTGACCGGGGGCGGGGATTACATGCGCAACGTCACGCTCAAGGGCCTGCTGGCCCACAAGCTCCGGCTGGCGCTGACCGCGCTGGCGATCATCCTGGGCGTCACGTTCATCTCCGGGACGTTCGTCCTGACCGACACCCTGCAGAGCACGTTCAACACGCTGTTCGGCACCATCTACGCCAAGGTCGACTTCCAGGTCCGCGGGGCGGCCCAGCTCGGCTCCGGCGGGAACGCGACCCGCAACCCGCTGTCCGAGTCGGTGCTGGCCACGGTGCGCAAGGTGCCCGGCGTCGCGATCGCCGACGGCCAGGTCCAGGGGTACGCCCAGTTCGTGGCGCGGGACGGCAAGGCCATCGCGACCGGCGGCGCGCCCACCCTCGGCGTCAGCTTCGACCCGTACCCGCAGCTGTCCGCGCTGCACCTGATCGCCGGCCACGCGCCCGCCACCGGCGATGACGTGGTGATGGACGCCGGGACGGCGCGGCAGTACGGCTTCACCGTGGGGCAGCGCGTCCGGGTGCTGTCGGTGACGGCGCCGCGGACCTTCACCATCACCGGCATCGCCCAGTTCGGCTCGGCCAGCAACCTGGCCGGGGCCACCCTGGCCGCGTTCACGCTGCCGACCGCGCAGGCCCTCGCGCTGCGGCCGGGCCAGCTCGACGACATCAACGTGCTGACCGCGCCCGGCGCCAGCAAGGCCGCGGTGCAGCGGGCCATCGCCCGGGCCCTGCCGTCCGCCACCGAGGTAGTCACCGGGAAGACGGTGGCGGACGAGAACACGAGCTCGATCGACCGGGCGCTCGGCTTCTTCTCCACCGCGCTGCTCGTCTTCGCGTTCATCGCCCTGTTCGTCGGGGCGTTCACCATCTACAACACGTTCTCGATCATCGTCGGGCAGCGCACCCGGGAGCTGGCCCTGCTCCGGATCGTCGGGGCCAGCCGCCGCCAGGTCTTCGGTTCTGTCCTGGCCGAAGCGGCCATCACCGGCCTCGTCTCCTCGGTGATCGGCCTGGGCCTGGGGGTGCTGGCCGCGCTCGGGCTCGAGGCGCTGCTGCGCGGGTTCGGCATCACGCTGCCCCCCGAGTCGCTCGTGTTCGCGCCCCGGACCGTGGTGGTGGGACTGCTCACCGGCACCGTGGTAACCGTCGTCGCCGCGATCGGCCCGGCCCGCGGGGCGGTGCGCATCCCCCCGGTCGTCGCGCTCGACGACCGCCAGCCCATCGCCGGCGCCTCGCTGCGCCGCCGGCTCATCTGGGGTGCCGCGCTGGCCCTGGCCGGCGTGGTCCTGCTGGCCATCGGGCTGGCCCAGCCGGCCATCGGCCTGGTGGGCGCGGGCGCGGCCGGGCTGGTCCTCGGCGTGGCCATGCTGTCCCCGGGCATCGCGCGCCCGCTCGCCAGCGTGATCGGCCGCCCGCTGGCCCGCACCCTCGGCGTGGCGGGCAAGCTCGGCCGGGAGAACTCCATGCGCAGCCCGCGGCGCACCGCCCAGACCGCCGCCGCCCTGATGATCGGGCTGGCCCTGGTCTCGGCGATGGCCACCTTCGGCGCCTCGCTGTCCCGGTCGGCCACCGCCAGCGCGGACCAGGCCCTCAGCGCCGACCTCATCGTCACGCCCAGCGGCTCGGGCCAGGTCAGCAACGCGGCGGCGGGCGTCGCGGCCGTGCCCGGCGTCACCACCGCCACCGCCTTCTACCTGGGCCGGTTCGAATTCCGGCAGACGGTGACGACGCTGACCGGGGTCTCCACCGCGCACCTGGCCGACACGGTGATCCTGCGGATGACCGCGGGCACCCCGGCCGCCCTGGCCCGCGGCGAGCTGCTCATCGACTCCACCACCGCCACCGCGGATCACCTCACCGTCGGCGACACGGTCCGGGCCCGGTTCACCAAGACCGGCCCGGCCACGCTCCGCATCGGCGGTATCTACCAGGCCAACGCCCTGATCGGCAGCTACCTGGCCGGCGCCGCGTTCTTCCGGGCCCACTTCTCGGAGCGGCCGCCGGCCGGCCTGCTGCTGCGCACCACCGGCGCCGCCGCCAACCGCGCGGTCACCCGGGCCCTCGCCCCCTACCCGAACCTGCAGGTCCAGACCCGGGCCCAGTTCGAGCAGACCCAGGTAGCCAACGTCAACCAGCTCCTCGGCCTGGTGTACGCCCTGCTCGGCCTGGCGGTGCTCATCGCGCTCATCGGCATCGTGAACACGCTCATGCTGTCGGTCTTCGAGCGCACCCGCGAGATCGGCCTGCTGCGCGCGGTCGGCATGCGCCGCCGCCAGGTCCGCACGATGATCAGGTCCGAGGCGGTGATCCTGGCCATCTTCGGCGCCATCGTCGGGATCGTGATCGGCACCGCGCTGGGCCTGGCCCTGGTGGCCTCGCTGCGCCAGCAGGGCATCACCGAAACCGTCGTGCCGGTGTCCAACCTGGTGATCTTCCTGCTGCTGGCCGCCGTGCTCGGCCTGATCGCCGCCACCTGGCCGGCCCGCCGGGCCGCCCGCCTCGACGTCCTGGCCGCCATCGCCACCGAGTAGCGCCCGGCAGTCCTTACCAGCCGGTTACATGACCCCGGGACCCCGGCGCCGCCCGGTGAATGTGCGTATCACAGAACCATGACGCGTAGGAAAGCATGGGCGGTCCCGGTGCTGATCGCCACCGTGGCCCTGGCCGCCACCGCCTGCAGCAAGGCCACCGGCGCCGGTTCGGGCACGCAGGCCGGCGGCGCCTACGGCACCCAGACGGCCAGCCCGATGGCGACCGGCATGTCCTCCACCGCCGGTGCCATGCAGGCCACCACCGCCGCGCTGAAGGTCGAGCGCACCCGCGACGGCATGGTGCTGGCGGGCAGCAAGGGCCTGACGCTGTACTACTTCACCAAGGACAAGCCGCACAGCGGCCGGTCGGCGTGCTTCGGCAGCTGCCTGAAGGCCTGGCCCGCGCTGGCGGCCCCGGTCAAGGCCCCGGCCGGCGCGCGCATGCCCGGCCCGATGGGAACGATCACCCGCGGGAACGGCACCGTGCAGGTCACCATCAACGGCTACCCGATCTACTACTACGTCGGCGACAAGGCCCCGGGCCAGATCACCGGCAACGGCGTCGAGGGCGCCTGGCACATCATCAAGGTCAAGATGAAGTCGGGGGCCGCCGCCAGTACCGGAAACATGGCGACCACCGCTCCCAAGGTGACGACGACCCCGACCAAGAACACCGGCGGCGGCGGAGGTTACGGCTACTAGCGCGCGGCCAGGAACCGGCTCAGCCCCCGCCGGGTAGCCAGGATGACCAGCCGGTCGCCCGCGCACAGCTGGTAGCCGCGGCGGGGCGACCAGTCCAGCGTGGTGCGGCCGCCGACGGCCAGCGCCAGCACCCGCGCCTGGCCGTCCTGCTCGGTGTCGCCGATGGAGCTCCCGGCCAGCCCGGCCTGGTCGGCCACCTGAACGTCGGCGATCAGCAGCACGTGCCGGCCGACCGGGATGGTGCGCAGCACCTGGTGCTCGAGCATCGCGGTGGCGAAGGCCGGGGCAGCCAGGTACGGCACGCTGCGGGAGATGATATCCCCGGTCGTCTTCTCCAGCCGCTCGGCCAGGTCGTCGTCGGTGAGCCGCAGGACGACCCGCAGGTCCTCGCGGATTGACCGCGCGGTCAGCGTGGTCTCCAGGTTCACCACGTCCAGGCTGGTCACCGAGACCAGCGCCAGGCAGGTGTCCAGGTGGGCCGCTTGCAGCGTCTCCTCGCGGAACGCGTCCCCGATCACCACCGGCAGGCCGAGCTGGCGGGCCATCCCGATGCCGGGGGCATCCGCCCGGTTGTCCACGCACACTACGTCGAAGCCCAGGTCGTGCAGCTGGCCGGTCACCGCGGTGCCGACGTTGCCGAGCCCGACCACGATGACGTGCCCGCTGGCCGGGCGGGGCGCCCGGCGTACCCGGCCGGTCAGCCGGGCGCCGACCACGATCGCGGTGATCACCGGGATGACGGCCATCCCGTCCACGGTCAGCAGGACCTGGGCGACCTTCTCGCCCGCGCTCGTCGAGGACTGGGTGAACGCGGACCCGGTCATGTCCATCACGGTCTCGTACAGCGCGGTCACGGTCGGGTAGACCGTGCGCAGCAGCACGAAGCCGGCCACCGCCATGGCCAGCAGGGTCGTGAAGACCAGTCCGAACTTGTGCCAGACCAGCCGCCGGAGCATCCCGGCCAGGGCCACGGCCGGGTTCCGCCGCCGGGTCAGCGGGTCCCGCGGCGTGCCGTCCGCGACCGCGAGCACCAGGTCGGCCGGGTACCCGGGGCCCGACCCGGGCGGGAGCAGCCGGGGACCGCCCGGCTCGTCGGCCAGCCCGCAGATCACCGCGGCAGGCGGCGCGTCCCCGGCCCGGGCCACGTAGAGGGTGCGCTTCTGGACCCGGACGTGGCTGGGGGCCGGCTCGCCCAGCGCGGCCGCGACGAACGACGGCGCCGACATCGCGGTGCCGGACAGGACGGTGCAGTCCGGGAACAGCATCCGGATGTGGTCGCCCAGCCGCCGGTTGAAGATGGCGAGCACCAGCCGCAGGTCGGGGTTCAGCTCCTGCGCCCGCAGCCCGGCGTGCAGGTTGCCGACGTCGTCCTGCCAGACCACCGCCACCGCCCGGGCCGACCGCACGTCCGCGTCGGTGAAGGCCTGGGTGGACAGCTCGGGGTACTCCAGTACCCGGACCCGGGACAGCGCGCTGATCTGCGGCCCGTGGTTCAGCCGCCGGGACGGCAGGATCACCGTCACCCGCTCGCCGTACCGGGTCGTCAGTTCCTCCGTGATGCGGTAGGACAACGGCCCGTCACCGCAGACGATGTGATGGCCGCTGTGACGGTCGGTGCGCCGGGTGAGGGCGGGCATGCGGTGATCATAACGGGCGTTGACATGATCACGGCCCCTTGAAAGGCTCGGCCCAGCCGTGGAAAGGGGAACGTCGTGGCAACCGTCGAGAGCGTGCGGGGACCGGTCGAGCTGAGCGACCTGGGTCAGACCCTGATGCATGAGCATGTCTTCGTCATGTCGACCGAGCACATGCAGAACTACGGCAGCGACTGGTGGGACGAGGAGTTCCGGGTTACCGACGCCGTCACCAAGCTGAACGCCATGCACGCCAAGGGCATCACCACGATCGTCGACCCCACCGTCTGGGGCCTGGGCCGGTACATCCCGCGGATCCAGCGGATCGCCGAGCAGACCCCGGTCCACATCATCGTGGCGGCCGGCCTGTACGTCTACGAGGAACTGCCCCAGCAGTACGCCTACCGCGGGCCGGGCAACCTGATCGACATCCCCGAGCCGATGGTCACCGACTTCAGCCGCGACATCACCGAGGGCATCGCGGACACCGGCGTCAAGGCGGCCTTCCTCAAGTTCGCCCTGGAGACCCCGGAGCCGTCGCCCGGCATCGAGCGCATCGCCCGTGCCGTCGCCCGCACCCACGTCGAGACCGGCGCGCCCATCACCGTGCACACCTCCGGCCCGCACCAGACCGGCCGGACCGCGGTGCGGATCTTCACCGAGGAGGGCGTCGACCTCACCAAGGTGGTGATCGGGCACGCGGGCGACAGCAACGACATCGACTACCTGACCGAGCTCGCGGACAGCGGGGCCCTGCTCGGCATGGACCGTTTCGGCCTGGACCTGTTCAACCCCACGGCCGAACGGGTGAAGACGATCGTCACCCTGGCGGCCCGCGGCTACGCCGACCGGATGGTCCTGTCGCACGACGCCAGCTGCTTCATCGACTACTTCGGCGCCGCTCATGACGACGCCCGCGCCGCCGCCGCGCCGAACTGGCACTTCGAGCACATCAGCGACGACGTGCTGCCCGCCCTGCTGGCGCAGGGCGTCAGCCAGGCCCAGATCGACCAGATGATGGTGGAGAACCCGGTCCGCTACTTCACCCCGAAGGCGGCGTCATGAGCACCCAGGATCACAGCGAGCCCCACCATCAGGAGCTGGGCGGCATCTTCGACATGACCGGCGTCGTCCGCGGCCCGGATGGCATCAAGCGCTACGAGGGCCTGCCCCGCAACCTGGTGCGGATGCTCCGCGCGTCGGTGGATGGGCACGGCGCGGACGAAGCCATCGTCGAGACCGGCGGCGGCCCGCGGCTCAGCTACACCGAGGTGTGGGACCGCGCGGCCCGGGTGGCGGGCGGCCTGCGCGCCCAGCACGGCGTCCAGCGCGGCGACCGGGTGGCGATCCGGCTCGGCAACGGCATCGACTGGGTGCTGGCCTTCACCGGCGCCGTGCTGGCCGACGCGATCGTGGTGCCGGTCAACACCCGCTTCACCGATGAAGAAGCGGACTACGTGGTCACCGACTCCGGCGCGAAGTACGTGTTCCTGCCGGGCGCCGCGCTGCCCGACGGCGACCCGCTGGTCATCGACGACCAGGAGCCGTCCGGCCCGGCCGCGATCTTCTACACCAGCGGCACCACCGGCTTCCCCAAGGGGGCGGTGACCACCCACGAGAACTTCCTGTCCAACGCCGAGACCTGCCGGCGCGCGCTCGGCGCGCCGCCGGAGGGGCTGCGCACCCTGATCTCGGTCCCGCTGTTCCACGTGACCGGCTGCAACAGCCAGCTCCTGGTGGCCTTCTACGTCGGCGGCACCGCGGTGATCATGCCCGTCTTCGAGCCCGCCGCCTTCCTCCGCGCCATCGCCGAGGAGCGGATCGACACCATGGTCACGGTGCCGGCCATCTACTGGCTGGCCATCAACCAGCCCGCCTTCGCCGACACCGACATCTCCCGGGTGCGCTCGGTCTCCTACGGCGGGGCGCCGATCGCGCCCGACCTGGTGGCCCGGCTGGCCAAGGCGTTCCCGCAGGCGCGGCTGGGCAACGGGTTCGGCCTGACCGAGACCGCGAGCGTGTCCACCTTCCTGCCGAACGAGTTCGTGGCCCATGCCGACTCGGTCGGCTTCCCCGCCCCGGTCTGCGACGTCCGGCTGGACGCGGTGGGCCCGGACGGCACCGGCGAGCTGCTCATCCGCGGGCCGAACATCGTCGCCGGCTACTGGAACAAGCCCGAGGCCACCGCCGATACGTTCGTGGACGGCTGGCTGCACAGCGGTGACCTGGCCCGGATCGACGACGAGGGCCTGGTCTACCTGGTGGACCGGGCCAAGGACATGATCAACCGCGGCGGCGAGAACGTGTACTGCGTCGAGGTCGAGAACGCCCTGGCCGGCGCGCCGGGCGTGTACGAGGCGGCCGTGCTGGGCGTGCCCGACGAGGTGATGGGGGAGAAGGTGGGCACCGTGATCGTGCCCATGCCCGGCGTCACCCTCGACGTCCCCGCGGTTCTCGGCTACCTGGGCGAGCACATCGCCGACTTCAAGGTCCCGCAGTACGTCGCGGTCAGCACCGCCCCGCTGCCGCGCAACCCCGGCGGCAAGCTGCTCAAGCGCAAGCTCAGGGAAGAAACCGACTGGGCCGCCGCCACGCGCCGCTGACCGGTAGGCTGCCTCCGTAAACGTTCGGTCACTATCTGTGACAAAGCGCAGGAGGCAGCGTGCGGGTCGGTCGCTTGCTGGGAACCTTCGCGGTCCTGGCCATCATGACGTCCACGGGGCAGCCTGGCGCCCGGGCTGCCCCCGCGGGCCTGGCTAGCACGGGCCTGGCAAGCGCGGGCGGGACCACCATCGGGCCGGTGCAGATCAGCGCCCTCGGCCACCACCCCGGCCTGTGCTGGGAGGCCGGCGGGAACGGGTCCGCCGTCACCCTGGAGCACTGCGACCACGTGCTCCAGGGCCAGCAGTGGTCGCTGACCCCCGACGGCGTGCTGATGAACGGCAACGGCTACTGCCTCGAAGCCGTCCCCGGCCGCGCCCTGTTCATCGACTTCGCCGCCCAGTGCGGCGGCGCCCCCACCCAGCTCTGGCACTACCACTCCGGCCACCTGACCGGAGCCGGAGTCTGCGCCGTCACCCCCGCCCCGATCGTGCCCGGCGCCGAGATCACCGGCGGTACCTGCGCCTCGAAGGCCTCCGCCCCCCGCACGACCTCCCGCTGGAGCATCGGCTACAGCGCCGTCACCGTGACCCCCGGCCGCGGCCATGGCCCCGCCGGCGGCGCGTTCGCCGCCTCGGTGACCGTCGCCAACGCCCGCACCGCCCAGGCCGCCTACGGCGTCTCTGTCGCCTTCACCCTCCCCCCCGGCGTATCCGCCTCCACCCTCCGCGCCACCCCCGGCCCCGCCTCGCCCCACTCCGCCTCGCCCCACTCCGCCTCGCCCCA
>JAICWX010000314.1 GCA_025934635.1 Streptosporangiaceae bacterium
CCATGGGACTCCGGATGGGCCGCCGCGGGCGCCAGGAATGCCTGCGCCGCTTCGATATCGGCACCACCACCGCCCAGGTCGAAGCGCTCTACCGCGAAGCGCTACGCGGACCAGGAAAAACCCGGACAAGCCAGCCATGAGCCGACCCCTTGGTCATCTTGCCATGCTCGCGCTGCGCGACCTGCGGGTGCGCGCCTACCCGCTGGCACCCGGTTTCCGGCGCGATGGCCGGGGACCCTACCCGCTGGACCTGCGACCGGTCAGCCGGTCCTTCCGGCCCGGTGCGGATGGCGTGATAGCCGTCGCGGGCCCGGACGGGCGCACGTACCGTAACCCGGTGTCGGCTAGCCTTTACGCGCTCGCCCAGCACGCCGAGACGGTCCGGCCTGCCGAGACGGTCCGGCCGGTGGGTAAGCCGTCCGCCAGCATGGCCGGATTCCTCACCCAGGCCAGCTATCTGCGAGACAGCCAGGACGGCAACGGCGGATGGCGCTATCCGGTCTCGGTGGCGCGCTATCAGGTAGCACCTGGCTGGTACTCGGCGATGGCGCAAGGGCTTGCGATCTCGGTGATGCTCCGCGCCCACGACGCAACCGGCCAGAGGTCGTTTCTCGACGCGGCCGGGGCGGCCGCGGCGCTGATGCTCGAGCCGCTCCGCGCGGGCGGGTGCGCCGACTACGACGAAGCCGGGCGGCCGTTCCTGGAGGAATGCCCGTCCGATCCGCCCTGCCACATCCTCAACGGCGCGGTGTTCGCGGTCATCGGCCTGTGCGAGCACGAGGTGCGCACAGACGGCCGGGGCCATATCGCCGCCGGGCTCCGCCTAGCGGCCCAGCTCGGCCGCTACGACTTGGGTTACTGGTCCCGTTATGACCAGCGGTTCGCTGCGCCCGCCAGCCTCGCCTACCACTGCCTGCACATCTCGCTTCTCGAGGCGGCCGCCCGGCTGCTCGCGGACGATGCCTTCAGCCGAGCCGCCGCCGCCTGGCGTTCCTACCTGCGGCACCCGGGAAACCGGATACGGGCGGCGGTCAGCAAGGGGCGTTTCGTGCTCGGCGAGGGCCGTGGCTGACCAGCGGGACCTGACGGTCCTGCTGATCGCGCCCGCCCGCTCGATGCACACCGGGCGGTGGGCGGCGGCTCTGGCCCATGCTGGGCACCGGGTCGTCGTGGTCAGCTGGCACTCCGCCCCGCCGCCGTCAGCGGGTGAGCTGCGGGTCGCCCCCGGCGGCTGGGCGGGTCCCCCCTTGCGCTGGCTGCTGAACATGGCCTGGCTCCGCCGGCTGGTCAGGGATGTCCGGCCCGACATCGTGCACGTGCACTCGCTCGGCGCCCACGGCTTGCTGGCGCTGGCCCTGCCCGCTGGCCCGCCGCGGGTGATCACGCCGTGGGGCAGTGAGCTGCGGTCCGCGCGACGGTCCGCCGCGCGGGCTGCCGTGATCCGGCTGGCCGTGAACCGGGCGGACCTGGTGCTGCCCACGTCCGCCCAGGTAGCCGCCGAGATGATGAGCCGTTACGCGGCGCCCGCGGCGCGTACGCGCGTGCTTTCCTGGGGTGTGACCGACGAGCTGATCTCCGTCCAGCCCTCGATCCGCCGGGACGCGATCCGGTCGGCATTCGGCCTTCCCCCCGACGCCACCGTCGTGCTCTCCGTCCGCACCACCTCGGCGACGTACCGGATTCGCGAAGTGGTGTCGGCCTTCGGCCGGGCCGCCTCGGCCCGGCCGGATCTTTTCCTCGTCCTGCTCAGCGGCCATCTTCCCGCGTCGGCGTCCGCGCAAAGGGCCAAGGAGGACTACCTCGGCGTCGTCAAGCTCGCGGCCGGGGAGATCGCCGGCCGGACGCTGATCATTGACCGGACGCTCGGCCAGCGGGAGGTGTTCGAGCTCATGTGCGCCGCCGATGCGGCTATCTCGATCCCGGCTGCCGACCAGCGCAGCTCGTCCGTGCTCGAGGCGGCCCTGGCTGGCTGCCGCCTGCTGCTTTCTGACATCGCTCCCTACCGGGAAATGGTGCGCGAGGGCCTGGCCGCCGAGCTGCTCGCCGAGCCAGTCAGCCATAGCCTCGCCGAGGCGATGCGGCACGTCCAGCAGGATGAGACCAGCCTGGTTGCCAATCAGGAATTCATCCGGACGCGCGAGCGCGGCGCCGATAAGGCGGCCGCACTGGTGCGGGTCTATCGTGAGCTGCTGGCCGGCCGCGATGTGCCGACGCGGGCCGCTGCCGTCAGCCGGCGTTCCCGCGGATCGTGACCCGCTGGAAAGGGAACTTCGACGTGGCGTCCCTGATCACCTGCTTGGTGAACTGGGCCGACGGCATCGGCAGGCCCATCCGGTTGAGCAGGCCGGTCCAGTAGCGCAGGTCGCGGCTCAGGACGTTCCCGGATACCACGACGTCGTGCAGTCCGGGCGCGAAGGTGGACCACAGATCGACCGGGTTGCCGGCGCCGATGATGGTGTTCTGGCTGAGCTTGGTGTCTGAGCTTACGATGTTGATCGCCCGGAAATAGCCGCGCACCGTGTTGTGGACGATGGTGACCCGGTCGCCGTGGACTTCAATGGCCGCCGAGTTGTACATAGCCGTACCGATGAACGTGTTGCCGCTGATCGTCGTGCCGGTACCGGAGGTGTAGACCGACGAGTGGTCATGCCGCGGCGTGTTAACGCCGCGGAATTCGTTCCCGGAGATCGTCACCTGGCTGGTCGCCGACCCGGTCACCACGGTGTTCACGTTGTTGGTGTTCAGGAACCTGTTGTTGGCTACCTTGATGCCGGTCCCCCTGGTAACCAGGATCACGAATCTGCCCTTGCCGTGGTAGAGCGGCGCGATGCTGCGGATCGGATCCGCGGACCTGTTCTGGTCGAAGGTTACCCCGGTGACCGTCAGGCCCGAGAGGTCGGTGCCTGCCGACGCGCCGGCCAGTACGGCGGTGTAGTCGCCGGCTGAGCCCGCCACCGTGAGCGTGGTGTGGTGGCCGATGATCTTCTCGGCTTGCCTCAGCCTCAGCGTCGGCCGGATCGTGAACGTCCCCGAGGGCAGGTTCACCACCCCGTTCGCCGGGTTGTCCAGCAGTGCCTGGATGCGGCCGGTGGCGTCCAGTTGCGCGGCTTCCGCCACCGGAGCCATCGCCTGAAGGGACAGGAGCGCCGACGACACCGTGCCCGCGGCAACCGCGAACTTGAGAATCGCGGCCGGGATGGACCGCCGCGACTTCGCCCGGCGAATGATGTCTGAGGTGAGCGTCGTGCCCGGCATGAAAACTCCCTGAAAGTTGCCCGACCGTTTTATCGGGCCTCCTGTTCCTGAAGTCAGGATCGGGGAGCTGAGTTATGAAATCCGGTCCCGTCTAGTTGCAAGCCAGTTGCCGTATGAAATCCGTTTCCCCTGGGCTTGCCATGCCTGCGACGTCTGCTATATGCTGATTATTCGGATAAGAAACCCACTGTTCACAAGCGCTATTGTTTATATATCGGCAAATCTTGGCGAAAATCACAAGAAAGCAAGAAAGCGTCATCTATAACCTACGGTAAGCCGAGTGCCTGGCGATACACTCCTGCCATTGATCACGCGCACCAAATCTGCAACCAAGCGGCACTGGAATGTGTAACTCCGCACCCGATCCTGGCATCAGGAAATGCAGGCCCGGTGAATAGATGTCACCGGAAATAGATTGAGGGGGCGACGATGCCGGCCGCGATTCGTATAGCGCGGGTTATCCGCCGGGCCCGGCCGCGGCGGAAGACCCTGGCGGGCTGGCCGCACTGGCCGCGGCGGGGTGCCGGCGCTGAGGCTGAGGCAAGCCGAGAAAATCGTCGGCCATCACACCACGTTCACGGTGGAAACCACGGCTGACGGCAGTGATCCCCGTTACCGGGGCGGCCACCCGGCGCTGTCGCGCTAACGGCCGCTCCGGGCCGGCCCTCACGTGGCGGCGGCGTCCCGGAGGATGGCGCGGACCAGGCTCACCGCGTCACGCAGGTCGGCCGGGCCGGCGACCGGCAGCGTCCGGGGCGAGGCGGCCGGCGGCTGCCGGGTGAACCGGTGGCAGTCGATAGTGGCCTCGTCATGGCCCGGCGACCCGGTATGGAGGACTTCGAGTTCCTGGCGGCCGTCCTGGTACGTGATCACCGACACGGTCAGGTCGGTGTCCGACGCGAGCTGGACGGCCAGGTAACGAAGCGGAGCCGAGGCCAGGCCGGAGACTTGGTCCCGGATCCGCGCCGGTGCCACGCCGCTGAGGATGATCTTGCTGATGGTGATCACGCGGATTCCCTCCCTGGATCAGGCCGGTCCCGGGTTGGAGTGGACAGGTGCTGCCCGGCGCGCCAGAAGACGCCTGGCCACGAGGTTGTAGATACTTAAAGTAATTTCCTAGTCACTGATAGCTCAACTGGGATCGTACTCCCAGGATGCAGCGATGCGATTGGCCTTAACGCAATTGCGCAGCGGAATTTCTTCCCGTGTGGCACCGCGGTGATCCGGCGGCGCCGTCCAGCTCCGCAGGTGGGGTGACGCCGAGGCGGCAAGCGAACCTGGTCCGGGGACCGCGAGGTACCCGGACCAGGTTGGCAGGCCGCAGCCTGGCTAGAGCAGGCCGCTGACCAGCGAGCCGAGGCTGCTGAGCAGCGAACTGAGCGAACTGGCGAGCTGCGTAAGGATCGTACCTAGCATTCTGGTGCCCCCCTTTGAGTCTGGGGCTGTCGGGCCCCGTAGAGCCGCTCCCGCGGGGGCGGCCCGCGCCACCCCCGGCGGCGCGCCACTAAGTCTTACAGTGTTCACTCAGTTACGCAAGGTGACACTACGTGGGTCGGAGCCTGAGCAGGCTTGACGATGCCCGCTCCTGTTGTCGTCGCGCGTCCGGCGGCGGCAGCGTCCCCGTTGCTACGCCTACGGGACCACCTCGCCCGAGCTGACCGCGTTCCCCGAGGCGTCGTACGCGGTCCACTTCCAGTGCTTCGGTCCCCGGCCGAACGGGAACGCGAAGAACCTGGCGCCGCCCACCGTGACCGGACGCACCTGCCTGGTCTTCCCGTCCGGGCTGGTCACCGCGATACGGACCACCGACGGGCCCGCGCTGCCCGCCGCCACCGCCGGGACGCCGGCTGTCCAAAACATCATGCTGGTGCCGAGCCGGGAAACAGCTGTGACACTCTCGCAGCTGCTCGCGTCCGTCCCGTCCGCCTGGCCCGCCAGGCACGCACCCCACGGCCCCAGGTACGCCGTCGCCGACCAGGCCTTGCCGAGGTAAGTCCCCGAGCCGACCCGGCCCGAGGCGCGGGCCAACCCGTGCTGGCCCGGCCTGAGCCAGACCCCGAAGGTTGTCATCCCGTCCGGGGTATTGAAAGGGATCGCGGCGGCGATCTCGCCCCGTGGCGAGTACGCGGTGGCCGAGACGACCGGAGCGCCCAGCGGGAGCGCGAACGCCACTACGCGGGCACCGTAGACCCGCGCCGGGTGCAGGGTGAGCACGGTGCCGTTACCCAGCCGGACCGCGACGTAGGAAACGCTGGCGGCGACCGCTCCGTACGCCGTCTGGCTCGGCCCGGCGGAAAGCCCGGCAAATGAGACCGGATCGGTGCCTGGCGCGTAGGCGGGGCCGAAACTGTTCAGCCCGGGCCCGAAGGCGGGACCGGACGCCACGGTGAGCTGCCGGCCGCGTCCCGCCCCGTCGGTGCCCGGCTTGCTCGCGATGAGCCGCCAGTGCCGGCCGTTGACGGTGCCCGACGCGATCTCCCCGGCCGGGGAGTGCGGCCCGGGGGACTGCACGGTCGCGGTGTACCGGACCGTCGCCGGGTCCTGGGTGGCGGCGTACCGTAGCGACGGCACCGTGATGGCGCCAGCCGCCACCACCGCGGCCAGGCTCGACACCGCGGCCGAACGGCGCCGCCACCTGATCGCCTTGCCCCGCCGCATGACGCCGTCCACCGGCGCCGCCGGCGGGCTGATCGCCTCGACGGCGCGGTCGAGCCGCTCGTGCAGGTCACGCTGGTCGTCGATGCTCACGGGGACCCTCCGTCCACCAGTTCCGCGCTCTGCCGCAGGGTGGCCAGGGCCCGTGAGGCCTGGCTCTTGACCGTGCCCACCGAGCAGTTCAGCTCGGCCGCCGTCTCGGCCTCGGTCAGGCCCAGCCAGTACCGGAGCACGACCACCGCGCGCTGCCGCGGGCCGAGCCGCCGCAGCGCCGCCATCAGCGCCGAACGCTCGTCGTACTGGCTGGTCGCGTCGGCAGTGCCCATGCCCGGGCCCAGGCCGGGGCCAGCACCGGGGCCGGGTTCGGGTGGCGCGTCGGTGAGCCGTTCGGCCACCCGCTGCTTGCGGAACCGGTTGCGGTTCTCGTTGATCACGATGCGCCGGACGTAGCCTTCGGGGTTCTCGGTCCGCCTGACCCTGGGCCAGGACGCGTAGGCCCGCGCGAACGCGGCCTGGGCCACGTCCTCGGCGTGACCCTGGTCGCCGGTCAGGGCGTACGCCAGCCGGACCATGGCCGGCCAGCGGCTGTGCATGAACTCACGGAACTCCGCGTCCAGCTGCGCGCTCATGGCTCACCCCTTCAGCCATGCAGACCACCGGCGGACACCTAATAGTTGCATCCGGCGGACCGGCCGCGTCTCAGCGAACTCCCCGCGGGCGGAACTGCACGCTGATCCGCGCCCCGACCGGCTGGGCGGTCTTCGGGACGGCGTGCTCCCAGGTGCGCTGGCAGCTGCCGCCCATCACCAGCAGGTCGCCGTGCCCGACCTCGAACCGCAGCGGCCGCGATCCTCCCTCGCGGGGCCGCAGCAGCAGCGCCCGCGGCGTGCCCAGCGACAGGATGGCCACCATGGTGTCCACCCGCGCGCCCCGCCCGATGGTGTCCCCGTGCCAGGCCACGCTGTCCCGCCCGTCCCGGTACAGGCACAGCCCCGCGGTGCGGAACGGCTCGCCCAGCTCCGGCCCGTAATACGCGTCCAGTGCGGCCCGCGCGGCCGTCAGTGCCGGATCGGGCAGCGGCGCGTCCTCGCCGTAGAAGCACAGCAGCCGGGGGACCACCACCACCCGGTCGTACATCTGCCGCTTCTCCGCCCGCCACGCCACCGGGCCCGGATCAGCCGCCAGCCGCGCGAACACCGCCCCCGACCCCGCCAGCCAGCCGCGCCGCAGGTCGACCCAGGCCCCGCGGGTCAGCGTCGTCCGCCGCACCGAGCCGTCGTCCAGCGGCCCGAGCCCAGGCTCGTCGCAGACGTCGAGCAGCGATTCCTGCACCGAACCCACTCGAAACTGAGACTGTGACCTGGGAAAACCCACGTTTCAGGATACCAAAACAGACGCAAGAATCCATTGCTGGTTTCCGACCGATCTCGGTGGCGGAGATCCACCCGGTGAACTTCTGAGACGGGTGCCGCCTGCGGCCACGAGCCCGATTTTCTGAGGCATGCCGCTCGTCCGTGCTCATCGCCTCGAACGCGGTGCCGTCGTCCCTCACAGGGCCACCCGCGCCCACGTCACCCGGTCGCCCCCGCCACCGCGCTCGGTGCCCCACTCCTCGGAGAGCAGCTCTATCAGGTCGGTCCCGTGGGGCCTGTCGTCGGGTTGCCTGGGGTTCCATTCCGACCCGGAGTCCTGGCTCTCTACCCAGATGTACGTGGCGAAGATCTCGCACCGCATCACGAACATCTTCGAGCCGCTGTGCACGACGCAGTTCGCGGCAAGCTCGGACGCGACCAGGATCACGTCATCCGCCTGGGCGATGCCCCGCAGGTACGCGCCGAGATCGCGGCGGACCCGGGCCACTTCTCCCGGGTCACCCCGGTAGACCCGGCAGAGTGACCTCGCCGTCAGCATCTCCGTGCGCACTGTGCTCTCCTTCCTGCGGGCACCCCGGTCCCGCCCTGACTGAGGGGGCCGGGATGCCTTTTTCATCGTGCCCGGGGCGGCGTACCGTGGACAGCGAGCGCACACCGCTGTACCGGTTGCGGCGGCAGGTGTGACAATCGCACCCGGTGTGTGAAAGCAGGTGACATGAGCCGAAGACCGGACCCGCCCCCCGCGCTGGTGGCGTTCGCGCAGGAGCTGAAAGCCCACCGCACGCAGGCGGGGATCACCCGGGACGAGCTGGCTATCAAGGTGAACTACAGCCCGTCTCTGATCGCGATGATCGAGACGGCCCGCAGAAGCCCGTCACCGAAGCTCGCGAGGCTGCTTGACACGGTGTTCAGCACCCCGGGCACGTTCGAGCGGGCAGAGAAGCGGCTGCGCGATGCCCCGTTCCCCGCGTCGTTCCGTCCGTTCATCCCGCACGAGGAAGAAGCGTCGGCGCTGCGGTGGTACGAGCACTCGCTGGTCCCCGGGCTGATGCAGACCGAGGATTACGCCCGTGCCGTCCTGGCCACCAGGCCGAACAGCAGCGAGGACGAGATAGAGGAGCTGGTCGCCGCCCGGATGCGGCGGCAGGAGGTGCTGACCCGCGAGGAGCCCCCGATCCTGTGGCTTCTGGTCGATGAGGCCGTGTTCTACCGCGAGGTCGGATCGCCCGGGATCATGCATGCCCAGCTCCTGCACCTGGTGGAGATGTCGCGGCGACCGAACATCACCATTCAGATCGTCCCGTTCAGCGCTGGCGGCCACACCGGGCTGAATGGCGCGTTCGTCATCGCCGAAGTGGACGATTCATCCCCTGTTGCGTACCTTGAAACGGCAGCGGAAGGGGAGACGGCAGAGGACCCGGGCGTGCTAGCGCGACTGGCGCTGACCTTCGATAATCTCCGGTCCAAGGCGCTGCCCGACGGGGCGTCCCGGGACATGATCATGAAAGTAGCTGAGGATAGATGGATATGACTGGCGCCACGTGGCGCAAGAGTTCATACAGCGGGGGAGCTAGCGGCAACTGCGTCGAAGTCGCCTCGGCGGATCACGTGATGGTCCGCGACACCAAGGACAGCGGGACCGGTCCCGTGCTGGGGTTCACCCCCGCCGCGTGGGACGCGTTCACGGCGGCCCTGAAGGGCTGACACGCAAAGAAGACCCCCATCCCGCTGTGGCTGCACGACGGGATGGGGGTCTTCTGCGCTCTAGCCCGGGAAGCTGCGGGGCGAGCTTTCGTTGGCGGTGCACTTCCTGTTGTGCCATTGCATCCGAGCCCGGTCTGCCAGGTCCAGTTTCGTGGAACCGACATAGCGGATCGCGCCATAGGCATCTTTTCAGGCCGTAAACGACTGCTGTTTCGAGACGCTCATGCGACGCGTTCTATCAAACGCGTGTTCTACCGTAGAGCCCGACCGTCGCCGCGGCCACCGCGGCCAGGTCGTCCCGCACCTCGGGCGGCGAGGTCATCTCGGTGTCCGCGCCGAAGCTGAGCAGGATCCGCACCGCGGCCACCCCGCCGAACCGCAGCCGCACCACGGCCCACTCCGGATCGTCCACGCCGTCGTCGTCCTCGCCGTCGACCAGGTGCGACGCGCAGATCCGGCGGAAGGTGCCGAGCCAGCCGCGCCGCACCCGGCCACCACCGTCAGCGGGGCCGGCCGGTCCTCGCCCACGGCTGGGACCTGGCCACGGCCACCGGCCAGCCCACCGGAGGCGACCCCGAACTGGCGCTCTTCTCGCTGGCCGCCGCCCAGCGCATCCTCCCCCCGGACATCCGCGGCGACGACGGCGTCCCTTCGGCCCCGTCGTCGACGTCCCGGCCGACGCTGGCTCACACCCGGCTAGCCGCCTGGCTCGGCCGCCAGCCCTAGCTCCCCGGTCGGCCGCGGTTATGATGTGGTCAGAGGCAGTAGCGCCTGCCCGCCTCCGAGCCGCGGCCGCCCACGCCGGCCGCGACGCTAAGAGGACAAGGGTCACCGACTCGCGTCGTTCTCGAGCACGGTCATGACGAACCAGCCGGCCCGGGAAGCGCGGGTTTCCGGTGCCGTGGATGGATCACGACATGACCTCAGATCGCTCGGCGAAGAAGGCCG
>JAICWX010000331.1 GCA_025934635.1 Streptosporangiaceae bacterium
AGTCACCACCCCTCGTCACCACCCATCCGCGCCCGTAGCAAGAACCCCAGATCGCACAATCAACGCAATAATCTCTTCGCTCCGCTTGACAAACTTCTTCTTACGCAGGTGTTCCGTGAATGTCCTTGTCTGTCCTTAATCGAGGCCGTGGAGTCGGAGGGTCTCGGCGGGGGTGGTGTGGTCGCGGCGGCCTTCGGGGATGTGCTGGTAGCCGGCGTCTTTGAGGGCGGCGGTGACGGCGGCGCGGATGGTGGCCAGGTTGACGGGCCCGTGGCCGGTGCGGCTGGCGGAGGCGTCCTCGCCGAAGGTCACGTCGCGGACGTGGTGGTGCGCCTCGACGGTCCAGTGCTCGCGGACCAGCCGGGCCAGGTCGCCGGTGGTAGCGTCGGCGCTGGTCAGGGTGGTGACGGCGTAGACGGCCTGGCGGGTGGCCTTGCCGGCGGCGGTGTCCTTGCGCCAGCGGGTGATCTTGATGGCCTGGCGGGCATGCGGGAAGTCCAGGCCGGCGACGTGGGCGGCCTTGATGGTGCGGGTCTCGGCGCGGCCGTGCCCTTTCTCGCGGGTGCAGCCGCCGGCCGGGACCTGCCGCCAGGGCAGGGCCCTGACCTGGTCGTGCAGCAGCGGCTGGTTCCGCTTCACCACGGCGATGTAGTGCGCGTTCTTCTCCGTGACCAGCCAGTCCAGATTCGCCCGCACGGTATGGAGGGCGTCGAAGGTCAGCACGGCGCCGGCCAGGTCCAGCGGCTCGAGCAGGTCGGTGAAGTGGCTGGTCTCGTTGTGCCTGGCGTCGACCTCGAGGTGGTCCAGCAGGTGCCCGCCGTGCTCGGCGGCGCCGAGCAGGTGCACCCGGGTGCCGTCGGCGCGGCGGGCCCCGCGGGAGGTCTTGCCGTCCACGGCGATAGCCCTTAACCGCTCCCTGGCCAGCATCTTTGCCTGCTGGGCGGCGCGCCGGGCACGGTACCTGCGCACGCTTGCCGATGGCGGCCCGCCGGAACGGCGGCCGCGCGGGCGCGGCCCCGGCAGGGCCCTGGCCAGTGCCCGCGGGTCGAGGCGGTCCAGCAGGATCCGGATGGTCTTCTCATCCGGCGCCCGGTACCGGCCGGCCATCGGGTCCCACGGGGCGCGGAGCCGGCCCAGATCCTGCTGGCCGGCCCGCTTTACCCACTGCCCGGCCGCGGTGAGCCGGTCGTTCCCGGCCGCGGTGAATGCGCACAGCGCGATCGCGACCAGGCAGGCCAGCGGGTAGATCCGGCCCCGCCGCGAGCGCGGATCCGGCAGCGCCTCCAGCCGGCGCCACGCAGACGGGAGCAGGTCATCGCCGTCAGGACCGGATTCGACTACGCGCGCGCCCAGGCGCGACAATGCCAGTGCGGGCATGCCATACCTCGTCCATGTAGACCTCAGAGACCTACATGATCGGATGGCGTGCCCGCCTCCATCAACAGCCCGATTTCACCCCGTTACTCGCATGTCACCCAAATCAGGGCAACTCCGGAACACGCCGGAGCCCTGGTGGATATGCTGGCTGAGCAGATCGGCCAGCATATCCAGCGCCGCTGTTGGCATCAACGGGATTGTGGCAATCTCGGCTGCTCGCAGGACGCTACCCCAGCGAACGTGCCGTCGGAGGCAGTCATGCGTATCGGATCGGTCATAATCATCGTCTGGCTGATCATCGGCGCCATCGCCGCTGGCCAGCGCCACTACTACAGCAGTTCTGACCCGAACTGCGCCCGAGCAGGCACGATCATCGTGACTGTTCTCGCAGGCCCGCTCAATTACACTGGCGTGAATCCGAAAATATCATGTAAAGCGCCGCAGCCAAGCAAGTGACCTTGAGGTGACCTTGCTTTTCCGGCTGCGGCATGAAGGATGGCGCAGCTAGTTTTCGACGGGCCGCAATCCCGGGAACGGCACCGCGCCGGCATGCTGCAAATGGCTGCCGCCCGAATCAGACGAGACGCTGGTGGACGTAGCACCATCTCCACCGCGGTCCCGGCTCGAGGCCGGCGGCCAGCGGGTGGTCGGTTTCCTCGTAGTGCGCCCTGGCGTGCTGGCCCGGTGAGTCGCCGGAGCAGGCCACCCAGCCGCAGGTCAGGCAGATCGCGAGGGACGCCGTGCGGTCCGTGCGGTCCCGGCAGTCCCGGCAGCCATCCGACCGGGCCTCGACGGGCTGCAGCCCGTCGAGGTGTTCACAGCGCGGCGCTGAGCCGTTCAGGCTGATGGCGGGCGCGCCTAGGGCCATGCTCTGGGCGGGGATCATGGCAGCCCCCTTATCGTGATAGAGACGCCGGGGCCTGCCCGGCTGGCTTCATCGGCAAGTCAACCCTGATAGCGGCGCGACGGAAACGGGCAACCTGAGCAGGGCCTATCACCAGAACCGATTAGCTGCCAGCCGCCGGCGCCCAAGGCCGGCTACGCATACCAAGAGCCTGAGCGCGCAAGTAGGCTTGCGGCAGGGTTTCGAAGTTCCAGGGAGTACATGGATGGGCCGGACACGGACTTGGCGGTGGGTGTGGAGCTACGCCAGCTTCGCTACTTCGTGACGCTGGCCGAGGAGCTGCATTTCGGCCGGGCCGCGGAGCGGGAGCACATCGTGCAGTCGGCGCTGAGCCAGCAGGTGCAGCGGCTGGAACGTGAGCTCGGGGTCCGCCTGCTGGACCGCAGCACGCATCATGTTTCGCTGACCACCGCCGGGGTGGTGTTCCTGGTCGAGGCGCGGCAGATCCTGGCGCATGTGGACCGCGCCGCGGCGATGGCGCGGAGCGCGGTGGGCGCAGCGGCGGCGCTGCGGGTCGGGATCATTGATTCCAGCTATGACTCGATGCCGCAGATCCTGCACGAGGTCCAGGCTCGCTACCCCGGCCTGGTGATCCACCAGGTCGAGGCCAGTGTGCCCGGGCAGTACCAGCTGCTGATCGACGGCCGGCTGGATGTAGGTGTCGGCCGCGCCGCGCTCGCGCCGACAGAGGTCGCGTCGCTGCTGTTCCGCCAGGACCCGCTCGGAGTCCTGGTGCCGGCCGGTCACCGGTTCGCCGGGCTCGAGGCCGTGCCGGTCGCCGACCTGGCTGAGGAGCCGCTGCTGCTCGCCGAGGAAATGCGGGCTCCGGAATTCAATCAGTTCACGATCGAGCTGTGCCGGTCGGCCGGCTTCACCCCCACCGTGTACGGGGGGACCGTGGAGAGCATCCGGGCGGCCGCCGATCTCGTCGCTCAGGGACGCTGCCTGTACTGCGTGCCTTCCTCCTGCATCGCTGCGCTCCCCGGGACCACCTGGCGGCCGCTGACCGAACCGGCGTCGTACTATCCGTGGTCGGTCCTGTGGCGCGCGGCCGACGACTCCGGCCACGTACGCGCCGTCGTCAGCTGCGCGCAGGCGATGTCCAAGCGGCTCGGCTGGATCGCCACCGCCGCTGTCGGCCAGGGGGCACAATCCGCCCCATCCGCAGGTGCCGGGTGATCGGCTGCGGTGATGATCCCTTCCCGGATCGGTAGTTTCCCGCCCGGCTCCGCCGGGGTTGACTGAGAGGTGAACGAGGACGTAGCACGGTCCCCGCGCTCCCGCGGGCGGCCAGCCGCCTCGATATGGAGCGCGTCATGATCGTCATTTTTGGTCTTGTCATCCTGCTCGCCGCGGTGATTATCGGTGTGGCCGGAGTTCTCGGCAACGGCGGCAGCGGGCATGCGCTGACCCACGGGTTCTCGGTGCTCGGCTACCACGTGACCGGATCCACCGGCACGCTGTTCCTGACCGGGATCGTCGTCGGGGCGGTCGCCCTGGCCGGCCTGAGCCTGCTGCTGGCCGGCGCACGGCGGACCTCCCGCCGTGGCAGCGCCGCCCGCCGAGGGCTCAGGCAGTCGCGCCGCGAGACGGCCGCCGTCAGCCAGGATCGCGATGACCTGATCGGCCAGCGCGACACCGCCCGTGCCCAGAGCGCGAGCGCGCCGGGGAACGGCACGCAGCGCAATGATCCTCAGCGCGACGCCGCCGGCAGCCGCTGGAGCGGGCTGCGCCGGTTCAGGCGTCAAGCCGCGGGCCGGCCCGCCGTCGTCGAACCGCCAGAGTCGGTAACCGGCGGACCCGCCTCCGGCGAGCCTGCCGGGCCGCCCGTCCCCGCCGAGCACCTCACGAACGGCAGCCGCCCATGAGTACCGGCGGGAGGCGCGTCAATGCCCGCACCGAATTACGACGTCACTCCCTGGCGAGCTTTCCTCACGAGATACCTGGTGACGTCATGGGACTATCACCATCCCTCTGCCCTGGCCGGCGTGCGCCTGGCCGCTGGTATCTGGCTGGTCGTCCTGAGCGCCCTGCTGTTCACCAGCGGCGACTGGTGGGCAGCGCCGCTGCTAGCGGCGGCGGCGATGCTCTTCTCGGCTACCTTCTACGTACTGCGCATCGTCCAGGGCTAGCCGGCCGCATCCGTCTGCCGCAGGGCGGTCGCTACGGGAGGGTGACGACGACCTTCGCCGCCGAGACACCCTCCAGCTGGACGTCCATAGCGCAAACAAGCGCGGTTACGGCGCGGGGGTTCGGCGGGAGGAAGCTGGCCGGGTCGCCCTGGTGAGGTAGTCGAGGGTTCGCTCGATGAGCCCGCTGGCCCGGCGCAGGTCGGCCGAGCTCGGGCCGGGTTCCCCGCTCAGCCGGGCCTCCAGCGGCCGGGTCAGGGCCGGGACGGCGGCGGCCGCCAGCGCGGTGCCGATCCGGGCCGCGGTGCGGACCACCTGCGGGTCCACGGACCACAGCACCTCGAAGATCCGGTCGACGTCACGGCACCCGTCTTGTCCCGGATGCTCCCACCCGGTCACGCACGCCGGGAGGTCGGGAGCGTCGCAGACCAGCGACCATTCACGCCGCAGCTGGGAGTCCCCGGGAACCGGGGATTCCGCGACCGGGCCGGGCCGCAGGCGGCTGCGCTCGAAATCGGCGAAGATCACCGTCTGCCCGGCGCTGCGGAAGAAGGGAACTTCGCCCGCCTTCGACCGGGGATCGTGCTGGTCTCGCTGGCGGCCGCGATCGCGCTCGGGGCCACCAGCATGAGCGACATCGCCCTGCTGGCCCACCTGGCCCCCGTGCTCGGAGACGCGCCGAGCGGCCCCACGGTCCGGCGGGCCCTGGACCTGGCCGGAGCCCCGGCCATGCTGGACAAGATCGCCCGTGCCCGGGCGAAGGCCCGCGCGCACGTGTGGAAGCTGATCCAGGACACCCCTGCCGGGTTCCCGTGGCTGGAGGTCGCCGGGAAGCCCCTGACCGGGTGGCTGGTCACCGACATGGACGCCACCTTGGTCTCCGCCAGTTCGGAGAAGGAAGGGGCAGCTGCCACCTGGAAGATTTCTCTGAACTTTTGGGATCTCAGGGGTGGGTGCGGGCTGGGATGCCGAGTTGGACGGGTTGTCTGGGGCTGGTGCTGGTCATCTGCTCGACCTGGGCGAGTTTGTGTCGGGCTCCGGCGAGGCTGATCTGGAGGGCTTCGACTTCGCCGAGCCAGCCTTCGCGGCGGGCTTCCTCGATCCGGGTGATCAGGTTGTCGCGGACTTCGAGGAGGCGGGGGCGTTGGGCAGGCTCCGGGCGAAGGAGCGGGCAGCGTAGGCACGAGTGCTCGTGGATGCAGGCGGTCGCGTAGGAGCGTCCGCAGGTGCCCAGGGCGACCTTGCGGTGTTCGAAGTGTCCGAGGAACTCCTGCCATTCCTGGTCGGTGGGGGTGCGGTATTCCTCGCTGGGTCGCAGTGCCCGGCGTCGGGCGATGAAGGCCCGGTGGCCATTGATCGCTTCTTCTGGATAGACGGCCTTGTAGCCCATGGTGGTGTTGATGTCCCGGTGCCCGGCGACGAGTTGGGCGATATGGGGTGGCATGCCGTGGAGCACGGCGTCGGTGATGAAGAGCCTGCGGAAGTCGTGCGGGGTGAACCTCAGCAGCTGGCCGGCGGTGTCGGTCAGGCCGCTGTCGTCCAGGGCCCGGCAGATCCAGTCGCGGATGGTGCCGCTGGAGATGGAGCGGGCGGACATGGCGAATCGGCGCTGGAACAGCAGTGGCATCGGCGGGTTCCATACCCGCTCGTGGGTGTCGTAGGAGGCCACGCAGGGAACCTGGCTGCCGGGCTGGCGGATGCGGCGAAGGACGGCGGCGAGGGTGTCTGCTAGTTCGGGGCTGACCACCAGCACTCGTTCGGCGTCGGTCTTGGAGGGGGCGATCTGCAGTAGCGGGATCAGCTCGGTGCTGGCCGGCAGTGTGTACTGGATCAGGCTGTGGTGGCTGAGCTCGGTGAGTTCCTCGATACGCATCCCGGTGTGCCGCAGGGTTTCCACGGCCGCCCAGGTCCAGAACGCCCGGTCCTCCTCACCGGTCAGGTCCCGGCGGGTGTGGGTGTCCGGGTCCTCGGTCCAGATCCGGGCGCTGGGTCCTGCGCCGCGGAGCGGGGCCCGGTGCAGGGTCTGGCCCTGGCAGGTGAAGGGCTGGCCGGGGAGGGTGGAGCCGGCCAGGTTGAGGCGTTCGGTGCCGGCCTGGGCCCGGACGAGGAGGCGGGCGGCCAGGGTGGGCAGGACCGGGAGGCGTTCTCGGGTGCGCTGGTCCATGCGGGACTTGCGGCGGCGCAGTTCCTTGCTGTGGACCAGATCCTCGCGGCGAACCGGGCTCGGGGCGGCCCACGGTCCCCAGCGGGCGGGTTCCTCCATCGCCCACTGGGCGATGTCGAGGTAGAAGGCCCGGACCGTGCCGAGTTGGCTGCGGCCGTCCGCGCGCGGACTGCGTTTCTCCAGAATCTGTCCGTCGGGGCCGGTGGTGCGGGTGGCCTTCGTCAAGATGCGGTGCTTCCAAGCGGAGGCCACTTCGGGGGCCAGGTTGAGTGAGGCGATGCCGGGGTGGTGGAGTTCCAGGTCGCGCCAGAACAGGCGGCCCAGGGTGAAGGCCAGGCTCCGCAGGCTGGTGTGGTCCAGCATCGGCTGGCGTTCCAGCAGGTAGGCGTGCAGCAGTTCACGGGCCGGTCCGTTGGTGATGTCGTAGCGGTCCAGCATCTGGGCTGGGCTGAGTTGCCCCTAGGTGGCGAAGGCCCGCCGGGTGGAGGGAGCGTCGGGGCCGAGGACGCCCATGGAGTGGAGGTGTTCGTAGAAACCCAGGCCCTTGTTCTTGCGCCGCCGGTCGCCGTCCAGGAGCTGGGACAGTTCCAGGCAGTCGCCCACGGTGATGTCCGCGATGCTGCCGCCCTTGGCGGCGACGATGGTCGCGACCCGGCGGAGCGCGGTTGTCTTCATCGTCTGCCCGGCCGAGGACGCATCGCAGCGCGCCGCGAGCCCGGCGAAGCCCTCCGGGTCACGGGTTCGGGCCAGGTCGGTGACCAGGTTCTGCGGCGCGCGGGGCGTCAGCAGCCAGGCCAGGCTGGGGCGGATGGCGTCCGCGCAGACCAGCAGCACCAGGCAGACCCGCAGGTTGCTGGTCACCGAGACCGAGGCCCCCGAGCGCAGGTTGCCCCTCTGGAGCAGGGCCAGCACCGGTCGCCACCAGTCGGCGTTGCCCAGTTCCTCGCTGCCGCCCGCGGTCCAGCGTTGCTGCCAGGTGGCACCGGGCTGGTCGGCGAGCCAGTTCACCACGCCCGTCAGTCCACGCCGGCGACGTTGCTGCAGGTCGAGGCCGCCGTCGATGAACGGCGCTGCCAGCACCCTGGCCAGGAGGCGGTCACGGTCCAGTTCGGTGACGGGCCAGGAAAGGGGAACGATCCGGGGCGGGAAGCGCCCGTGCAACTGCTGCATGTCCGGTCCGCGGCGGCTGGCCGTGCTCGCGATCAGACCCGTGAGCGGTGCCGTCATCGTCTCGGCGCGGTTCACTGCGACCGCCCCTCGAACAGCGTTTCCATCGTCTCCGGCCGGTAGCCCGGCGCCGGTGGAGGAACCCGGCTTGACGTTGCACCCTGTGCTGCCTGCCGCCGGTGGTGGGCCAGGACCTCGGAGATCACCTCGTCGGGTGCGGGCGTCAGATACAGCTGAGTTGTGGACAGATGGACATGTCCCAGGACCCACTGGATATCGGTGAGCGGCAGATCCGGATCGCGCGCCATCCGGTAGGCGGCCGTATGGCGAAGATCGTGAAGCGACCAGTTCGCGCCCAGTGCCGCATTCGCCCGCACGAACATCGCGCGCGCCGCATGGTAGGTCAACCGCCGCCACGGGCGACGCAGGGTCCACCAGATCGGATCATCGCGCCCCGTGGCCACCGCCGGGTCCAGCGCGCTCTGGTAGAGCCGCAACCAGACGAACGCATCGGGCGAGGCCGGAAGTTGCTGCACGGCCCGCGAGCCCTTGCGGACCACCGTGACCAGCTGCTGGCCCGGATCGACATCCCCGCACGACGCCCCGAGCAGTTCCGAGGCCCGTGCGCCTGTCGATACCCACAGCGCGACCAGGGCCCGGTCGCGGTTCGAGCCCAACTGGGCGAAGAGCTGGCTGAACCGCTCGTCGGGGATGCGTCGCGGGATCCGCCGGGGCAACCTGGGCCAGTAGCGGCCTGCACGCTCGTTGCGGAACGGCTCCATCGGATTGTGGTGGGCATGGGCCCGGACCTCGCCTCGCTCGCGGACCAGCGGAAACGGGTTGACCATCGGCCCCGACCCGGCCTCCTGGTGGAAGCCGTAGAAGCTCCGCAGCACCGTCTCACTGTGAGCGAGTGTCGACGCCGCATAGGTGCGGCCAGGACTGCGCTTGCCGGTCACCGGGTTCGCCACCCCGGCCGGCCCCGCCCCGCGCCGCGGCTTGTCGGCCGCGGCCAGCCAGCGGCAGAAGTCCCTGGCCTCCACCCGCGTCGCCTGCCCCCACGGGACCTCGACTGCCCGCAGGAACCGGAACCAGCGCAGCAGGTCCAGCGCATAGGACCGCTGAGTCGCCGCCGCCAGCCCCGCTGCCTGCAGCTCCCTCAAGAACGCCGATACCGGAACAACCGTCACGCCGGCCTGGTCAACCAGACGGTACGGCTCCCACGGATCACCGGTCTCCACCAGGCCGCCCGAACCCGCCACCACCAGCACCGCCAGATCGCGGCCGGCCTCGTCTCCACTGGGGTCGTCCCAACCTGAACTAGCTGGTCAGGGGGCTGGTATGAGCCGAATAGGGAGTGCTCGTGCTGGTGGGAGCGGCTGAGCGTAGCTGCTGATCATTTGACGTGCCTGGGTTTGACCGGCGTGTCGTGCCCAGGGCGACGGGTTCTGCTGGTTATCGTCTGTGTCCATTCCTGTTCGCACGGTAATGCGCCTGAGGGGGCGGGATGGAGTTAGCGGACCGGATCACCGGCCGGGTAGCCGAGCTGACCGGCGAGGTCGAGCTGCTGCGCAAGCAGCTCGCCGACGCTGAGCACGAGCTGGAACGGCTGGTGATAGCCGGGCAGGTCATCACCCAGCTGATGGCCGGTGACGCGCCCGCCGGCGATGAGCCGGCCGGGCCGGCTCAGCAGGGTTTCGGGCTGCTGGTGCCCCC
>JAICWX010000327.1 GCA_025934635.1 Streptosporangiaceae bacterium
CAAGGTGGCGCGGGTGGCCAGCGGCACCTGGGACACCCCGGGGCCGAAGAAGTCCACGAACTTGCCGACGACGCGTATCCGGCGCAGCAGCTCGGCCACGGTCAGCACCAGGTCGGTGGCGGTGGTGCCCTCGGTCAGCTCCCCGGTGAGCTTGAGCCCGACGACCTGAGGGATCAGCATGCTCATCGGCTGGCCGAGCATGGCCGCCTCGGCCTCGATGCCACCGACGCCCCAGCCCAGCACGCCCAGCCCGTTGATCATCGGAGTGTGCGAATCGGTGCCCACGAGGCTGTCCGGATAGGCCGTGGGGCGCTGTCCGCCGTCCCTGGTGAACACCACACGGGCCAGGTACTCCAGGTTGACCTGATGGCAGATCCCGGTGCCCGGCGGCACCACGCGCAGCCCGGCGAACGCCTGCTGGCCCCAGCGCAAGAACGCGTACCGCTCGGCGTTGCGCCGGTACTCAAGCTCGATGTTGCGCTCCAGCGCGTCCGGGCGGCCGAAGTAGTCGGCGATCACCGAGTGGTCGATGATCAGCTCGGCCGGGCGCAGCGGGTTCACCAGCGCCGGGTCGCCGCCGAGGGAGATCATCGCTTCCCGCATCGCAGCCAGGTCCACCAGGCACGGCACCCCGGTGAAGTCTTGCAGCAGCACCCGGGCCGGGGTGAAGGCGATCTCGGCAGCCGGCTCGGCCATCGGGTCCCACCCGGCCAGCGCCTGGATCTGCGCGGCGGTGACCAGGTGCCCGTCCTCGTTGCGCAGCAGGTTCTCCAGCAGCACCTTCAGGCAGAACGGCAGCCGGGCCGCCCCGTCGATCGCGTGCACCCGGAAGATCCGGTAGGTGTCACCGCCGGCGGTCAGCGTGCCAGCCGCGCCGAAGCTGTCCGCGGACATCAGGCGCTCCCGGAGGCTGACCCTGGGCCGGCGCCGTCAGGCAGGTCCAGGCCGTCCAGGCTCAGCACATCCGACCGCAGCCCGACGGCGAGCCGGTTCCAGCCGTTGATCGCGACGACCGCGAACGTCAGCACGGCGATCTCCTCCGGGGAGAACTCGGCCTCGACCGCGGCGTAGACGTCGTCGGAGGCGCCGGCGCGGGGCAGCTCGGTGAGTGCCTCGCACCAGGCCAGCGCGGCCCGCTCCCGGGCGGTGTAGTACGGCGCCTCCCGCCAGGCGGCGACGGTGTCCAGCCGGGTCTGGTGCTCCCCGCGGGCGCGCGCGTCCCGGTTGTGCATCGCCAGGCAGTAGGTGCAGCCGTTGATCTGCGAGACCCGGACGCGCACCAGCTCCAGCAGTTCCGGCTCCAGGGTGGCCGAGTGCACCGCGCGTTCCAGTTCGGCCATCGCCCGCATGCCGGCGGGGAACACCTTGTGATAGTCAACCCGCATCGTTAGGTCCTCCTTCACAGTCGAGTCATCCACGGCTGGTGGGCCGGGAAGCTCCATCGGGTGCCGCATATTTTTCGTCACCCTGCCGGGGGACGGTCCTCGCGGCGGCGCCAGGAGCGCAGCACCCGGCCCAGCGGGTCATACCGCTGGTCGGCGGAGCGCTCCTTCATCGGGATGATCGCGTTGTCGGTGATCTTGATGCCGGCCGGGCAGACCTCGGTGCAGCACTTGGTGATGTTGCACAGTCCCAGGCCCTGCCGCGTGCGCAGGGGCTGGCGGCGGTCGCCGCACTTGCCGGCCTTGCAGTTCCACCGGATCGCCAGGTCCCCGGCCTGGGTGGCCTGCAGCCGGTGCAGCACGTCCAGCACCACCTCGCCCTCATAGACCGGGACCGTGTAATCGGTCAGCCCGCCGCCGGCCGCGTCGCCGCGCCATACCCGGAATTGCCTGGTTGCCTGGTCTGCCATCGCTGCCGTCCTCAGAACACCCGCGGGTCGTGGATGACGCCGCTGGCCACCAGCCGCACGTACAGGTCGGTCAGCGCCACCCAGACCAGCGACAGCCAGGCGAAGTTGCCGTGGTAGGGGTTCAGCCGGGACACGAACGTCCACGCCTTGTACCGGATCGGGTGCTTGGAGAAGTGGTTGATCCGGCCGCCGACGGCGTGCCGGCAGGCATGACAGGACAGCGAGTACAGCCACAGCAGCACCGCGTTGATCACCAGCACGACCGTGCCCACGCCGATCCCGATGTGCCCGCCGAAGTCGAACGCGGCGATCGCGTCCCAGGTGAGGATCACGTTGAACGCCAGCGCGGCGTAGAAGAAGTACCGGTGGACGTTCTGGCCGAGCAGCGGGAACCGGGTCTCGCCGGTGTAGCGGCGGCGCGGCTCGGGAACCGCACAGGCCGACGGGGACAGCCACCAGGACCGGTAGTACGCCTTGCGGTAGTAATAGCAGGTCAGCCGAAACCCCAGCGGAAAGATGAGGATGATCACCCCCTGGGTGAGGTCGGGGACGGCTGCCGCATCGTCCGCGCCGAACACCTCCGGCCGGCCCGGCACGTGCAGTTTCGGCGTTACTCGCAGCCGCCCGGACCGGGCGGTCTCCAGGCCGAGGGTGGCGATGAGCGGGCTGGCCATCGCGCCCGCGGTCCACACCATGGTGTGGCACGGCAGGTCCGTGCCGTCGGTCAGCCGGACTGCGGACGCGGTGATCTCCGCGATCCCGGTGTCCAGCCGCACGTCGATCCCGCGCTGCCGCAGCCTGCCCAGCGCGGCGGCCGACAGCTTGCCGCCCAGTTCGGGCAGGCCGTGCGGGGCCACGTCGGCCAGCATCCAGTGCAGGTGCTCTGGCCGCAGGTTGATGAACCGGGGCAGCAGCCGGCGGGTGAAAAGGTGCAGCGCCGCCGCCGTCTCCACCCCGGCATAGCCGGCGTCGGCCACCGTGAACGTGCAGTGCGCGGCGCGCCCCTGCGCGTCGCCGACCGCGTTCCCGAGCTCCAACTCGGCCAGCACGTGGTCGTGCGGGTGGGTGGCCTGGGCCAGCGTCTTCATCCCGCGGCCGTGCTGCTCTCCGCCCGGCGTGCCGAACGTCCTGGTGACCGCGCCCGGGCACAGCACCAGGTAATCCCAGGGTACGGTGTGCACCTCGCCGGTGACCGCCTGCGCCACGCAGGCGCGGGCATCCAGGTCGATGCCGGTGATCGAGCAAGGCGCCCGCAGCGTCCGCCGCAGGGCCCGGCGCAGCGACACGGCGACGGCCTGCGGCGTGATCACGCCCGCCGCCACCTGCGGCAGCAGCGGGCTGTAGAGCATGTAATCGACCGGGCTGGCCAGCGTCAGCTCGGCCTCCTCCGGGCGCAGCAGCCGCTCCAACTCCCGGGCGCAGTGGAACCCGGCGAAGCCAGCCCCGACGATCAGCACCCTCGGCCGGGTCATGTCTCAGCCCCTGGCCCGTCTTCGCCGAGCCAGGGCCACAGTCCCGCACCGCACATGCACTCCTCGGCCTCGGCCGCCGGCGCGGACGCGTCTGGGTGCTCGGCCAGCAGGTCACGCCGCCACCGGGCAGCGCTGACGCCCCGGCCCGCGGCGTCCGCTGCCCGCACCGCCAGCGCCTTCACCCGAGGGCCGCAGGAAGCGCCCTCCAGCCACTCCGCCAGCGCCGGATCACCGGTATCCGGCAGGCCGGCCCACCCCAGGTCATCATGCACCCGCATCTACCTCCGCGTTCAAGGATCGGTATCCGGACCCGGATCGATGTTCGCTTAGGGAGCCTGCAGGTTCCTTGTAAGCCTGCGGTACGACGATGATATCGAGGGCGATGCCTGCCGGAGGAGGCACGGATGAGTACAGAGCGGTACCTGGAATCGCGTCCGGCGCTGGCCGGGGGCGCGGGCGATGACCTGGAGCTCGACCGGGAAGAGTGGCCGGCGGTCTGCCCGCCGGGAGATCACCCCGGAGCAGTGGCGGCGGTTCGAGGGCTACATGCTGGAGATCTTCACAGCGCTCGGCATGCCTGCCGGGACTGTGTCCACGGCTGATACCCCACGCCGGTTCCTGGAGGCGATCTTCGAGGCCACCAGCGGGTACGAGGGGGACGGGAAGCTGGTGACCGCGTTCCCGACCGAGTGCCGCGGTCGGCCGGACTGCCGGATCAGCCAGGTGGTGGAGAGCCGATCCCGTTCTTCTCCTTGTGCAAGCACCACTGCCGCGCCAGGCAGGCCCCCAGCCGGGCGGATGCCCAGGCTGCGAAGAAGGAGTTGGCTTCTGCGGCCCGGACCGAGCGGCGGAACGCCGCCTCGGCCTGGTCCAGCAACCCTGCTGCTTCCCACGCGATGCCCAGGCCGCGGAGCGCCCCGGCTGAGCAGGCCGCGTGCTGGATGCGGGTGGCGATGGCCAGCGCCTCCTCAGCCGTCTCGGCCGCCTCGCCGGCCCGGCCGGCGAACGCGAGCGCCTCGCTGCGGCGCCACAAGCACTCGCTTTCCTCCGCCGGGTAGCGGTGCGCCCGCGCCCAGGTAAGCGTTTCGCTGATCTCAGCGAGGCCAGCCTCGGACTCGGCCAGCAGCACGAGAGCGTGGCCGCGGGTGGTCTGGGGGCTCTACAGCCGCAGCACGTCAGCCGGCATGACGGGGAGATGAGCCAGGTCGCCAAGCCGGGCGACGGCTTCCCGTAGCCGTCCCGCCATGAAGCTGGCCATGGCCTGCCGGTACAGCAGCCGTGTGCTGCCGCGATCTCACCCGACTGGTCGAGCAGCCGCCGGGCACGCCGGAGCCGCCGCTCGGCGGGGGCGAGGTTCCTGGCGGGCAGGTCGATGATCGCGGCCGCGGCGAGAGCCTGGCCGAGCGCGGCCGGCTGGTCCCGGGCCTCGGCGAGGGCGAGTTCGGCGAGTTTCGCGCCGCGGGCCAGGCTGACCGATCTGGCTTCGAGGATGGCAAGCTCGGCAGCAGCCGGGAGCGCTCCCCGGCGTCGCCGCAATTCTCCAGCGCGGCTTGGAGGCCGGCGCGGGCGCCGGCAAGCGCGCCGCGGCGACCTCCGCAGCATCGGCGCCGCGGTTGCGCAGTGCCTGGGCGAGGCGCGCGTGCAGGCATGCTTTGCCGGCCGGGTCGAGCCTGGCGAAGAGCACCTGGCTGATCCGCTCGTGGCCGGGGGCCCAGCCGCTCGGTTCGGTCTGGGACAGTCCGGCACTGGCCAGCCTGGCCAGGTCACCCAGTACATCAGGCAGGTCACGGCCGCTTGCCTCGGCCAGCAGGGCGGGCGGCATGGGGTGCCCAAGCAGCGCCAGCAGCATCAGCAACCCTCGCATGCCGGCGGTCAGCCCGGCGAGCCGGCCGCTGACCACCTCACCGACGCGGCGTCGACGGGCGCCAGGACCCGAACGGAGTCGGCCGGTGACCCAAGGCGCCAGCGGCCCTTATCATCCCGGCGGATGAACTGCCGGTCTGTCAGCGCCCCGATGACCTCTGTCACTTGGATAGGGACGGCGCTGGCCTGCGTGATGACGGTGTCGGCCAAGGCCCGGTCGACGAAGAAGGCACGTACCGCGTCGGCGGGCAGCGGGCCGAGTGTGATGTGCCTGGCCAGCCCGGCCGGAACGCCGAAAGGCTCTGCTGCTGAAACGTCCGCCCTCCTCGCGTCCGGCTGATACGTGGCAACCAGGCAGACCCGGTCGCAGGACCGCGCCAGCCGGCCGAGCAAGGCCCTGCTGGCAGGGTCGGTCCACTGCGCGTCGTCCACCGTGATCAGGCAGCGTGGCCGCGCCGCGGCTTCGACCAGGCGCACGGCACCCTGGAAGGCGAACGCGTGGCGGGTCTCCTCCGCTGTCGGCTCCGCGACGTCGCCAGACGGCTCCGCCATGGCGGGGACCAGGACGGCGCCGATCCGGGCGAACAAGACGATGAAGCACGGGACGGCGACGTCCACCACCCAGCCGTCCGCGGTGAACTTGGTCATCAGGAACACCAGGGTGGCCATCCCCGTCCCGCTGCGCCGACGCCGTCCAGCACCGCCCTGTACCGCCAGCCGGCTGGCCGCGCCCGCCGCCAGTGCGCGGCTAGCCGGGCCTGCGACAGCGTAAACCCGGTGAACACGCCGATCGCGAATAGCGGGATCAGCGCCTGGGTGTTCCCGCCGACCGCGATCAGCAGGACGGCGGACAGCACCCCGATGCCGGGGGCGAACACCTGCCGGTCATCGCGCAGCGCGAACACGTGCGGCAGGTAGTTGTCCCGGGCCAGCACGCTGGCCAGCAGCGGCAGGCTGCAGAACGAGGCGTTGGCGGCAGTCGCCACACCGTTACGGTTAGCCCGCCGCGCTCCCTGCCTGGCATGCCCGTACGGTGCGCGCGCCCGTCGCGCGGCTTCATCCAGTACATCACGGATACCCCATCGTGCCGGATCGACCATCACGAGCCTGGCCGGCGTTGCTTGCAGGGAAGTTGCAGGCAGCCGCCGTCATGATCAGCGCATGCAGGTCGACGGGCTGAGGCCCGCAGTGCGCTACGACCGGAGATGATGGGCCATGATCCAGCACCCGGCGTTTACCGCCGAGCCGTGGTCGGTTCGCGAGACCGCGCTGCACCCGGATGTGCTCGCCCAGTCCGAGTCGGTGTTCGCGCTGGCTAACGGGCATATCGGGCTGCGCGGGAACCTCGACGAGGGGGAGCCGTCCGGCCTGGCGGGCACCTACCTGAACGGCTTTCACGAGTTGCGGCCGCTGCCGTACGCTGAGCCGCGCTACGGTGACCCGCAGTCGGGCCAGGCCCTGGTGAACGTCACCAATGGCAAGCTGATCCGGCTGCTGGTTGATGACGAACCGTTCGATGTGCGTTATGGGCAGTTGCGCGCGCACGAGCGGGTGCTCGATCTGCGCGCTGGTGTGCTGCGGCGGCGCGCGGAGTGGGTCTCGCCGACCGGGCGGCCAGTGCGGGTCCGCTCGGTGCGGCTGGTGTCGTTCGTGCAGCGCGCGGTGGCGGCGATCTGCTACGAGGTAGAAGCGGTGCAGGGTTCTACGCCGGTGGTGGTGCAGTCGGAACTGGTCGCCAACGAGTCGCTGCCCGGTATCCACGGTGATCCCCGCGCCGCGGCGGTGCTGTCTTCGCCGTTGCGCCCGGTTGCCGCCGGCGCGGGCGGCATGCGAGTGGTGCTCGTCCACGCGACCAGGGTGAGCGGCCTGCAGATGGCGGCCGGGATGGATCACGTCGTGGACGGCCCCGCCGGCACCGAGACCGGCACCGAGGGCGCCGGGGACCTCGGCCGTGTGCTGATCACGGCCACGCTTGAGCCCGGGCAGCGGCTGCGGCTGGTCAAGTTCCTGGCCTACGGGTGGTCCAGTCGGCGCTTGGCCGAGGCGCTGCGCGATCAGGTCTCCGCCGCGCTGGCCGAGGCGCGCCGCACCGGCTGGGACGGCTTGCTCCAAGCCCAGCGGGAATACCTCGATGACTTCTGGGCGCACGCTGACGTCGAGCTCGAGGGTGACCTGGAGCTGCAGCAGGCGGTGCGCTTCGGCATGTTTCACGTGCTGCAGGCCGGCGCGCGCGCTGAGCAGCGGGCGGTCCCGGCCAAGGGCCTGACCGGCCCCGGCTACGACGGGCACACCTTCTGGGACACCGAGACGTTCGTGCTCCCGGTGCTCACCTATACCTCCCCGCGGGCGGCCGGCGACGCGCTGTGCTGGCGACACGCCACCCTCGACCTTGCCCGCGAACGGGCCAGGCAGTTCGGCCTGGCCGGCGCTGCGTTCCCGTGGCGCACCATCGGCGGGCAGGGAAGCTCAGCCTACTGGCCGGCGGGGACGGCCGCGTTTCACGTCAACGCCGACATCGCCGACGCCGTCCTGCGCTACCAGGCCGCCACCGGGGACGAGGCGTTCGGTCGCGGACCGGGGCTGGAGCTGCTGATCGAGACCGCGCGGCTGTGGTGCTCGCTCGGTCACCATGACTCATCCGGCCGGTTCCGCATCTACGGGGTCACCGGGCCGGATGAATACAGCGCGATCGCCGACAACAACATCTACACCAACCTGATGGCACAGCGGAACCTGCGCGCCGCCGCCGATGCCGTCCTGCGCCACCCCGGGCCCGCCGCCGCGCTCGGCGTCGGCCATGAGGAGACCGCCCGGTGGCGGGATGCCGCCGAGGCGATGCTGATCCCGTACGACGAGCGTCGCGGGGTCCATCCCCAGGCGGAACGGTTCACCGAGCACCAGGTGTGGGATTTCGCGGGCACCGGCGCGGACAGGTACCCGCTGATGCTGCATTTCCCGTACTTCCAGCTCTATCGCAAGCAGGTCGTCAAGCAGGCCGACCTCGTGCTCGCGATGCACCTGCGCGGCGACGCGTTCACCAGCGAGGAGAAGGCCAGGAACTTCGCCTACTACGAGCGGCTCACCGTCCGGGACTCCTCCCTGTCGGCGTGCACCCAGGCGGTGATCGCCGCCGAGACCGGGCACCTGGAACTGGCCTACGACTACTTCGCCGAGGCGGCGCTGATCGACCTGGAAGACCGGGAGCGCAACACACGCGACGGCCTGCACATCGCGTCGCTGGCGGGCGCCTGGATCGCAGCCGTGGCCGGATTCGGCGGGATGCGCGACCACGACGGAACGCTCGCCTTCGCCCCGCGGCTGCCGGGACGCATCACCGGCCTGACATTCCGGCTCACCTACCGGCGGCGCTGCATCGAGGTCGCGATCGGCCACGACCGTGCCACCTACCGCCTGCTGCACGGGGAGCCGCTTGCGACCACACACCATGGCCAGCCGATAACGGTCTCGCGCGACAAGACGGTGGAGTGCCCGATTCCCCCCGCCCCTGCCCGGGAGCCACCCGCCCAGCCGGTCGGCCGCGCCCCGGCGCGGCGGAAGCCGCCGGGACAGCGCCTCGGCCCGGGTGGTCCCGGTTAGCCGACGAGTGCCCCGGTAAGTGGGCAGGACCAACACGGACTCGCCCCGGCCCGGTCGCGGGTCCGTGCTGCCAGCCTGGTGGCGGCAGCGGTGATCGAGGCCATGCGCGTCAGGCATCGGGTTTTTTGCTCAGGCCGCGTGATGGCGGCGCAGCGGGATCTGCGGCTGGTGGTGCTGCACCGCTGGCTCGGCGAGTTCCTGCTCGGGCGCCAGCCGGATCCCGACGTGGTAGTCCTAGTCCTGCACCAGGGTCCAGCCAAGGAACCCGGCGGCGATCGTGACCGCCACCCCGATGGCCGACAGCACGACGCCCAGGGTGGCGGCGACCGCAGGGCCGTTCCAGTTGGTCACGTAGACGGCCATGGCCGCGGCGAACAGCTCCAGGGCTGTCACGTTCAGCCCGGCGTGCGGCAGGCCGATCAGCTGGCGGCCGAGTCCCTGGGGATGCCGAACGCCCAGTCGGCCAGCCCAGGGAGCGCGGCGAGCAGCGCACTGCCCACGCCGACGACGCTGAGGGCGATGGCGAGGTTGAGCCAGAACTGGTGACCGTTGGCGGCGTAGACGGCGAAACCGACCAGGGTGCCGGTGTAGCAGACAACCGGGAACGCGATGAGCATCGGGTGCACCGATGGCCGGCGATCTTGATCTTGCTGTACATGGCTCCTGACCGTCCGTCGCCGCACAGCCACGGCATCGGCGGGTCGTTTGCGGAAGTCCGTACGCTAATGCACGGGACTTTGCAGTTTCCTAATGAGTCGTGTTGTCCTGCCGCTCAGGCCTGCATGTGCTCGTGGCTGCGGGCTCAGTGA
>JAICWX010000636.1 GCA_025934635.1 Streptosporangiaceae bacterium
ATGCTCAAGCGACTTGGCCTCGTGCGTCGCGCCCCAGATGTTCGCGTCGGTGGAGTAGGCCTTCTCGGTGCTGTCCCGGTAAGGCAGCCCGTGGGTGACCAGCCACTCGGACATCTCCTTGCGGCCGCCCAGCTCCCGGACGAAGTCGGCGTCCAGCCACGGCTTGTAGATCCTCAAGGATGGGTTGGCCAGCAGGCCGTACCGGTAGAACCGCTCGATGTCGTTGCCCTTGTAGGTGGAGCCGTCCCCCCAGATCTGCACGTCGTCCGCCAGCATCGCGCGGACCAGCAGGGTGCCGGCCACCGCCCGCCCCAGCGGGGTGGTGTTGAAGTAGGCCCGGCCGCCGGACCGGATGTGGAACGCCCCGCACGCCAGCGCGGCCAGCCCCTCCTCGACCAGGGCCTCCCGGCAGTCCACCAGCCGCGCGGTCTCCGCGCCGTACGCCGCCGCCCGCCCCGGCACCGAGGCGATGTCAGGCTCGTCGTACTGGCCGATGTCGGCGGTGTAGGTGCACGGCACCGCCCCCTTCTCGCGCATCCACGCGACCGCTACCGAGGTGTCGAGACCGCCGGAAAAGGCAATCCCGACCCGCTCGCCGACAGGCAGTGACGTAAGCACCTTAGACATGCCTGCAATTATATGCACACCACTGCATGATCATGCAATGCCGCCCAGCATCCAGCCCCGGCGTCCCGGCGCGACCCCGCTGCGGCTCAGTCGGGCAGCTCGATCGGCTGGAGGTCGCCGAACACGTCACCCGGGCCCGGGTTGTCCGGGTGGGTGGAGCCGCCGAGGTGGTGCATGATGCCCCAGACGGCGTTCAGTGAGGTCTGGACCGCGCCCTCCACCCAGGCCGGCGTCCAGGACACGTCGTCGCCGGCGATGAAGATGCCCTGCTGCTCCTCCGGCAGCTCGTCCTGCATGAAGTGGGCGTACATCCGCTGGTTGTACCGGTAGTGCCCGGGCAGCGCCCCCTTGAACGCGCCGAGGAAGTGCCGGTCGGCCTCCCAGGACACGGTGATCGGGTCGCCGATGATGTGGCTGGCGATATCCACGTCCGGGTAGATCTTGGCCAGGGCGTTGAGCGCCAGCCGGACCCGGCGGTCGACCGGCTCCGGCAGCATCTTCAGCGCGTCGCTCATCCAGGAGTAGGTCAGGCAGATCACGCCCGGCTGGCCGTCGCCGTTGTCGAACAGGTAGGTGCCGCGGGTCAGCCGGTCGGTCAGCGTCATGCTCATCACGTCGCGGCCGGTCCGCGGGTCCTTGTCCTTCCAGAACGGCCGGTCGACCATCACGAAGGTCTTGGAGGACTGCATGTAGCGGGTGCGGTCCAGGGCCGTCCACATCTTCTGCGAGAACAGGGGTTCTTCGCACTCGATCTGTGTCGTGAGCAGCCAGCTCTGGCAGGTCACCAGGACCGCGGCGTAGTGCCGGGTGGCGCCCCAGGCATCGGTGATGGCGAGCCGGCCGTCGTCGGCGCGGGCGATCCGCGCGACGCCCGGCCGGGGCGCGCCGGAGTGCAGCGCGGCCAGCGAGGTGCCGGCCGGCCAGTGGCTGCAGACGGGCGCGGGACAGCGCCAGATCCCGCGCGGGACCTGCTCGGCGCCGCCCACGATCAGCCGCTGGTCCGAGTCGCAGTTGGTCATGACGACCCGGAAGATCTCCAGCATGGAGTTCGGGTAGTCCGAGTCCCACCCCCCGGTGCCGAACCCGACCTGGCCGAACACCTCGCGGTGCCGGAACGAGAGCGAGGAGAACGCCTTCGAGCTGGCCACGAAGTCGTAGAAGGTGCGGTCGTCCCAGCGTGGCACGAGGTCGTTCCACAATGCCTTCAGCATCACCACGTCGCGGGCCCGGATGGCGTTCTGGATCTCGGTGAAGCGCGCCTCTTCCAGGGCCTGCGCCCACCCGTCGGCGACCTCGCGGAACAGCGGGGGCAGGTCGCCGAGGGCGCTCGCGTAGTAGGTGTCGCCTTCCAGGTCGACGACCGTGCTGCCGGCCGCCTCGGTCAGCGGGTTGGGGAACGGCTGGGTCTGCAGGCCCAGCTTGTCCACGTAGTGGTAGAAGGTCGTCGACGATATGGGGAAGCGCATGCCGCCCAGTTCGGCGACCACGCCATCGGCCCCCTCGAACGCCTGCGACCGCAGCCGCCCGCCCATCTGCGACGCCTCGTAGACGACCGGCCTGACCCCGAGCTTCATCAGCTCGTACGCAGCGACCAGGCCGGATATGCCGGCGCCGATGACGGCCACTTCCTCGCCATGCCGTTCGGCCGGAATCGAGCCCAGCCCGGCCGGGTGGGTGAGCCAGTCATCGAACGGAAACGGGAAATCCGGGCCGAAGATCGTGACCGGA
>JAICWX010000593.1 GCA_025934635.1 Streptosporangiaceae bacterium
AGCGCTGGCCGTCCATCGACACGGAGGTCAGCCGCACGCCGTCCTTGGCCGGGAGGCCGATGAGGAGAAGCTCGCCCACCGGGCTTGGCATCGTCGTGTAAATGGTCATTGGTAGTCAGGGGCGCGGTGCCCGCAGGTCCGTTTCCCCGTCCCCCTTTCAATTCCGTGCATGCGGTTTTCCCGCACACGGCTTACCGATGATCTTCTTGACATGGTTACGCTGCCCTCGGGTAGCGGACGGTGCCGCGGAGCCTGTGCAGGCCGTGCCCGTTGAACCAGTCTTCTGTCCAGGTGTCGGCTTGCCCCGCGTGGAGGTTCCGGCCTCGTTTCTTGACCATGAGGCCACGAAGCCTTTCCACTACGTAGCAGTCCGCCTGCCTGAACTTCTTGGCGGCGTTCCCGGTGCGGAAGTAGTTCCCCCAGCCGCGCAGGACCGGGTTCAGGTCCGCGATCACCTCGCGGATATCCTGTCCGGCGCGGTTGCGGCCGGTGCGGTCGCGGACCTTGTCCCGGAGCCGCTTCATCGCCCGCTGGGACGGCCACCGGTGCAGGTAGTAGCGCCTGATGCGCCTCTGCTCCCAGGTCCGTCCTGACATGCGGGCGCGGAAGTGGCACCCGAGGAAGTCCAGCCCTTCCCGGCCGTCCCTGAGGTCTACCGTCCTGGTCTTGTCCGGGTGCAACCGGAGCCCCAGCTCACCGAGGATCTCTCCCACGGCTTCCAGGGCTGCCCGGGCCTGCGCCGCGCTGCGGCACAGCACCACGCCGTCATCGGCGTAGCGCACCAGCTCGCCCACCCCGCGGGCGGCAAGCTCGCGATCCAGGACATGCAGGTAGATGTTGGCCAGCAGCGGGGAAATGACCCCGCCCTGAGGAGTCCCGGCGACCGTCCGCTCAAGGCTCCCGTCCACCATCACACCCGCCTCCAGCCACAGGCGGACCAGCTTCAGCACCCTCCGGTCCGACACCCTGCGCTCCATCTCGGCAAGCAGCCGGTCATGGCTGATCTCCCCGAAGAAGTTCCGGATATCGAACTCCGCGACGAAACGGCAGCCCTCGATGAACGCGACGCGCAGCCGCTCCATCGCCTGCGTGGCGCTCCGCCTGGGCCGGAACCCGAACGAGCACGGCAGGAAATCCGCCTCGAACAACGGTTCCAGGACCAGCTTCGCGGCCTGCTGGGCCACCCTGTCACGGACGGAAGGGACGGACGATTCATACTGCCCCTCCTGCAACCGCGTCTTTGGAATGTTCGGGGTGGGTGTTGACCTGTGTGGTCAGGCCGTTCGGTGATCCGTTGGAGATAGCGTGCCGGGTGGCACTGACATTCTCGGCGGCCTCAGCGACCCTGGCGGGGTCTGGTGCGGCGGGCGGCCGGGGTCAGGTGGCCGGATTGAGCGATGCGGGCCCGGCAGCCGGCCTCGATCTGGCTGGTCCAGGGGATGCAGAGCCGGTTGCCGGCACCGCGGCGGGCGGTGAGCTGTCCTGTCTTGAGCCAGTAGTAGACGACGCCTGTGCTGCAGCCCAGCCGGCTGGCGACCTGGGCGACGCTGAGTTCGCCGGGGTCGTAGGGGTGGGGTGCCGGAATCTTGTAGGCGTGGCGGATCCACTGAACGGCGGCCACGTCGAACGGCTTGCCGTGGCCTGTGGTCAGCCCGGCGGCGTTGAGGCGTCCGGCCAGGTCGCGGGTGCTGGTGGTCGGGCCGAGCCGGCGGACCATCTCCACTGCCGGGGACGGGCTGCGCTTGGCGGGCCCGGGAGGCAATGGCCGGTCCGCGATGAGCTCGTCGGCGGCGCCGGTGTGCCAGCGGATCCCGATCCGTACCTTGCTCCGGTCGGGCTCAGGCAGCATCGTGACATCGGCGATCAAAGTGCGCAGCAGCCGCTTGCGGTCTTTGGCGCTGGTGGTGCCGGCGTGCCAGAGGGCGGGCAGGTCTGCGGCGAGTTTCTCCAGCTCGGCGCGGCCGGGCAGGGGCGGCAGCGTGTCCTGGGCGGCGGCCAGGGCCTGCTCGGCTTCGGCGAGGGCGGCGAGTTTGGCCTCCCACCTGGCTTCCAGGGAGCGGGCGACCAGGCGGTTTTCCGGTTCGACCTGGTGGAAGGCGCGCTCGGCCCGGTCAGCCTCGTAGCGGGCCCGTTCAACTGCCAGCCCGGCGGCCCGGCTGACGCGCTGGTGCCGGCCCGCGACCTCATCGGCGGCCGACAACGCCAAGGCGACCTGCTCGGGCGTGAGCGCGGCCAGCAGCGCGCCCGCGACCGCCTCATCCACGCAGGCCGCGGCCACCGTCCGGCAGGTGGGCGTGGTCAGCCGGTCACGACGGGAACTGCACTCATAGGCTGGCCGCTGGTCGGTGTGGTAGTTAGTCATCATCGGCTTGCCGCAGCTGCCGCAGACGATGATGCCCTGGCAGAGCGCAATGCCCTCGCGGGCGGGGCGGGCTCCGGCCGCGGTGTGGTTGGCGGCCAGCCTGGCCTCGTTGGCCAGGAAGTCAGCCCAGGTGATGTAGCCCTCGTGATGGTCCTTGATCAGGACGGCCCACTCCGGGCGGGGCCGTTCCACGATGGTGGTGTGCACCGTCCCGTCCGGGTCGACGGTGCGGCGGGAGGTGTAACGGCCGAAGACGTACGCTCCGGCATAGGCAGGATTCTTCAGCACTCCCAGGACACGGGCGTGGGTGAGCTTGCCCCACCGCAGCTGGCCGGCCCATACCCCGCCGTAGGCGCGCAGCGGGAACTTCCGGTCGGCGAAGGCCGTGACGACTCCATAGGCTGATCCGCAGGCCGCGAACGCGGTGAACACGTCGGCAATGGCGGCCTGGACTTCGGCATCGGGGTCGATCACCGTGTCGTGACCCGGTTCGCCGCAGGAGTCGTAGAGGAAACCGACCGGCAGCGGGGTGCGCAGCTCGCCCCGTCCGGCAGCGGCACGCTTGGCCTCTTGCAGCCGCCCGGCCATCACATGGAGCTCGACCTCTCCCATGGTGCCCTTGAGGCCGAGCAGCATCCGGTCGTTGATGTCGCCCGGGTCGTAGACCCCGTCGGCGTCGATCAGCAGCGTGCCGGTGATCCGGGCGAACTCCATCAGCCGTGCGACGTCGGCGTTGCTGCGGGCCAGCCGGGATATCTCGATCCCGAAGATCGCACCGACCCCGCCGCTGCAGACCTTGCCCACCAGCTCGGTGAATCCTTC
>JAICWX010000550.1 GCA_025934635.1 Streptosporangiaceae bacterium
GAAGAAATCTTAGTCTAGGGTTGTCAAGTTACTCCGAGCGGTGGTATATAGATTCCCGTGAGCGTGAGATGACAACCACGACATGACGAGGAGGCACCGCCATGCTCATGCGCACCGACCCGTTCCGCGAACTGGACCGGCTCACCCAGCAGGTACTCGGCACCGCCGCCCGCCCGGCCGCGATGCCCATGGACGCCTGGCGGCAGGATGACAGCTTCTACATCTGCCTGGACCTGCCCGGCATCAACCCGGACTCCATCGACCTGACCGTCGAGCAGAACGTGCTCACCGTCCGCGCCGACCGCGTCCCGGTCAAGGCCGACGGCGTCCAGATGATCGTCGCCGAGCGGCCCTACGGCACCTTCACCCGCCAGGTCTTCCTCGGCGAGACCCTCGACGCCGAGAACATCACCGCCGACTACGCCGCCGGCGTGCTCACCCTGACCATCCCGGTCCGCGAGCAGGCCAAGCCACGCAGCATCCAGGTCACCAGCAACGACACCCGGCAACAGGTCAGCGCCTGACACTCCCGAGCTGAAGCGTCCCCCGGGCCGGCCACTCACCCCGCCGCCCCGGGGGACGCATCACAGCCCGCACAGCACAAACGCCGACGCCCCGCAGGAAACCAGTTTCTGGCGTGCTTTCTGGTGACGGGTCAGGTCTCGGAGTAGATCTTCTCGAGCATGCTGATGGTGCCGGCAGCGGGGCGGGCTTGCAGGCAGAGCCGGTCCATGACCTCGAGGTAGCTGTCTGCTTCGGCTGGCTTGTCCAGGTAGAGGGCGCTGGTCAGCTGCTCGATGTAGACGACGTCGGCGAGGTCGGGCTCGGCGAACCGCAAGATGGTGAACGGGCCGCCCATGGCCGGGTGGGCGCCCGCGCTGAACGGCATGACCTGCAGCGTCACGGCCGGGTGGGCGGCCACCTCGATGAGGTGCCGGAGCTGCTCGCGGACGGTCTGCGGGGTGCCGACGGGGCGGCGCAGCGCGGCCTCGTCGATGACCGCCCACAGCTGCGGCGCGTCTGGCCGGCGGAGGATCTCCTGCCGGGATGCCCGCAGCTCGCTGCGCCGGGCGATCTCCTGTCCGGTGGCTGCGGCGCCCTGGCGGATCAGCGCGCGGGCGTAGGCGTCGGTCTGCAGCAGGCCGGGGATGAGCTGGATCTGGTAGGTCCTGATGACCGCGGCGGCGGCTTCCAGGCCGACGTAGGGCTGGGCCCAGGCGGGGACGATGTCGGAGTAGGCGTGCCACCAGCCGGGGGTGCTGGCCTCGCGGGCCAGGCTGAGCAGCGCGGCGCGTTCCTCGGGGCCGGCCACGCCGTAGAGGGTGAGCAGGTCCGCGACGTCGCGTTGCTTGAAGCCGGTCCGGCCGTTTTCCATCCGGCTGATCTTGGAGTGCGAGCCGCGGATGGCCCCGGCGGCCTGCTCGGCGGTGATCCCGCGCGATTCGCGCAGCCGGTGGAGCTGGCTGCCGAGCACCAGCCGCTGGACGGTCGGGCCGCCCGGGCGCGCGCCGGAAATGCCGAGGGGGACGTCCCAGGCGGAGTCTTCGGACGAGATCACCGGCACTCCTCGCATCGTCGCAGCCGTAGGACCCTGGCGGGGCAGGACTACCGCGCCGTGCAATCCCACGCCAGTCTGCCATGCAATCCCACCACGCGGAAGACGACGACCGCCCATTCCGCAGACGTCTAGACCTCTCCGGGTTCCGGCAGGCCGCAGTACGTCGATTTGACCCAGCCGTGAGCCCCGTGCCTGCGGGCGCCCCGCGCGGGCGGTCCGGGCCCGTCCTGATTCTGCACAGGCTATCCGCCGGTCACGTTGCCGCGGACTGCAGCTGGCCCAGTATGGTGCGGCCGAGCGGCGTCAGGGAGTGCCGCACCGAGCGCCCTTCGCGGCGTGTCTGGACGAGGTCCGCGTCGCGGAGCGCCTTCGCGTGCTCCGACGCCGAGGCCGCGCTGATCCCCGTCGTGGCGGCCAGGTCGGCCGTGCCGCACGGTTCGGCCAGCGCGCGCAGCACGGCGGCCCGGGTCGAGCCGATAAGGATGGCCAGGCTGTCGTTCCCGGCCCCGCCGGACGGGGGCGCGTGGTCCGGACCGCCGGCCCGGCCGCTGGGCTGGGCGGCGTACACCAGCACGTTCGGTATGCGCTCGCCGTCGAGCACGAACACCGGCGGACCGGTCCAGAACGCCGACGGCATCAGCAGCATGCCGGTGCCGCCCAGGTCATGCTCAAAGTCGACGCCCTGACGTTCCAGCCCGTTGTCCTGCCAGCGCAGCTGCCGGTGCAACGTGCCGAACAGGGCCTGATGGCCGCCCGCCGCGAGCACCGGCATCCGCCTGGCCACATCCCCGTGAAATGAGCTGACCACGCTCTCCCAGCGGGGCGCGACGACCGCGGCGTAGAAGTCGCGCAAGGCGCGTACCACGATGTCGCGCGCCTCGGTGTCGCCGTCGGCCAGGTTCCGCACCCAGCACGGGGGCCGGCCAGCGCGGTCCAGGCATCCGTCGGCCAGTTCCGCGCGCCAGGCCGAGCGGGGAATGGACCGCACGAACTCCAGGCCTTCCTCGAGGCTGGAGGCAGGCGAATCGGCGAAGCCGGGCCACGGCGGATACGGCCCGAACAGGTCCAGCAGCGGGCGGGCGGTGGCCGGGAACGTCCGCCGCACCTCGCGCAGCCACCGGCGGGCGGCGGGCCGTCCGGGCGTGACGCTCGCGCGCCGGAGCTCCACCAGCGCCAGTCCAGCCTCGATAAGCGGTGCCGGCGCCACGCCGAACCTGGTCCGCGCCAGGTCGTCGGCGGTGAAGTTCACCCTGACCACAATCCACCTCCCGTGACCTGACGCCGGTTCCGCTCCCGGCACCCCGTCCAGGCTCAGGCGATTCTTCGGCCATAGCCGAATTGATTGCCCCCGGGCCGAGAACGGAATCTCCTATATCCGTAAGTCGGCCGCAAGCACCCGTAAAGGACAAATAATACCAGGTCACGGAATAACAACGTTTTAGTTAGCGAACTGATAACGGCGACGGCGTTATTCGGCGTCCAGCCGGTCATTCGGCTCAGTAATCACGTCAGAACCGGGAGGCGTTCACTTAATGAGAAGACGCAGGACTTTTGGGCTAGCGGCGGCGGGGGCCGCAGCGGCCCTCATGCTGGCCGCGTGCAGCAGCGGCGGCGGCAACGGGAACGGGAGCGGGAACGGCGGCAATTCGTCGTCCAGCGCCGCCTACAACGGCGGGATCACCAGCGTGGTCAACCCGTCGACGCACAAGGGCGGCACGCTCACCTTCGACTGGCGCAGCGCGCCGGACTCCCTCGACCCGGGCAATACCTACTTCGCCGCCGACTGGGACTTCGCCCGGTTCTACTCCCAGGCCCTGATGACCTACAAGAACTGCCCCGGCGCCTGCGGCCGGCAGCTCGTCCCCGGCCTCGCTACCGGGCCGGGCCAGGTGAGCGACAACGGCCTGACCTGGACGTACCACCTCAAGACGGGGGTCAAGTTCCAGGACGGCACGCCGGTCACCTCCCAGGACGTCAAGTACGCGGTCGAGCGCACCTTCGACCGCGGCGTGCTGACCAACGGCCCCAGCTACTTCTTGAACCTGCTCGGCGGGAACGCGAAAACGTATCCGGGGCCGTACAAGAACCGATCCAAGAACCTGATGGGACTGACCGCGGTCACCACGCCGGACCCCTCGACCGTGGTGTTCCACCTGGCCCACCCGTTCTCCGAATTCGACTACGTGGTGTCGATCCCGCAGAGTGCTCCGGTGCCGCCGGCCAAGGACACCGGCGCGAGCTACCAGACGCACATCGTGTCCACCGGCCCGTACGAGTTCCAGAGCTACCAGCTCAACAAGACGGCGGTCCTGGTCCCCAACCCGAACTGGAATGCCGCCGAGGATCCGACGGTCTCGCAGCTGGCCAGCAAGATCGTCGTCAACCTGAACATGAACCCCAATGACGTGGACAACCGGCTGCTGGCCGGCGACGCCCAGGTCGACTTCGCGGGCACCGGCGTGCAGGCGGCGGCGCGGGCCAAGATCCTGTCCAACCCGAACCTCA
>JAICWX010000372.1 GCA_025934635.1 Streptosporangiaceae bacterium
CGGCACGGTGCTGTCCGGCACGGTGCTGTCCGGCACGGTGCTGTCCGGCATGGGCGCGTTCGGCATGATCCAAGTCTGCTTCGCTCGGGCGAGGTGGTGCGTCTCACAATATGACTTGTCAGTTGCGTAATCAACAAAACGTTAGCTAGACTTCGGAGTGTTCGAAGGGGAGTAGTCCGGCGACCTGTCGTCGACATGCTGAGGGCTCCACGGCCCTCCGGTGACAGGGCCCAACCCAGGGTGGGCGAGACCTTCGGCCAGCTGAGCTGTCTGGCCGGGTGCCCCCTGGTCTTCCCGGTTCCGGGCAGCGCGTCCGTTCCGGAGGATCTTCGTGTCTTCGAAGCTGGCGCGGCCTATCGGCCGTGAGATAGCCCTGTGCGCTGCGCTGACCATCCCCGCCCTTTCCCTGCGCCTGGGCGGGGTACACCCATCGGCGCCACTGGGCCTGCTGGCGTTCGGGGCGGCCATCGTGGCCGCCTCCTTCCTGCTGGCCTGGGCGGCCGAAGCGGCCCGGGTCGACATCTCCGGACCGCTGGCCATCGCCATCCTGGCCATCATCGCGGTGCTGCCCGAGTACGCGGTGGACCTGTACTTCTCCTACACCGCCGGCCACCAGCCGGACTACGTGCAGTACGCGGCGGCCAACATGACCGGGTCGAACCGGCTGCTGCTCGGGCTGGGCTGGCCGGTGGTGGTGCTCACCGCCCTGTGGGTGGCGTCCCGCCGGTCCGGCCGCGGCGTCCGGGAGCTGGTGCTCGAGTCCGGGTACCGGATGGAGCTCGGGTTCCTGCTCGTCGCCTCCATCGTCGGGTTCGTGGCCCCGATCACCGGCCAGGTCAGCCTGATCCTCGGCTTCGCGCTGCTCGGCTTCTTCGTCTTCTACCTGTGGAAGGCCTCCCAGGCCGAGGCGTCCGAACCGGATCTGGTCGGCCAGGCGGCCCGGATCGGCGGCCTGCCCGACCGGAGCCGACGGCGGCTGGTGATCGCGATGTTCGTGTTCGCCGCGGCCGTGATCGTAGCCGCGGCCGAGCCGTTCGCCAACTCGCTCATCACCACCGGTACCCAGCTCGGCATCAACAAGTTCCTGCTGGTGCAGTGGGTCGCCCCGCTAGCGTCGGAGGCCCCGGAGTTCATCGTGGCCATCTTGTTCGCCGTCCACGGCAAGGGCTCCGACGCCATCGGCACCCTGATCTCCAGCAAGGTCAACCAGTGGACCCTGCTGGTCGGCAGCCTGCCGCTGGCCTACCTGATCGGCGGCGGCGGGATGGCGCTGCCGCTGGACGGACGGCAGACCGAGGAGTTCCTGCTGACCGCCGCCCAGGCGCTGCTCGGGGTGGCCGCGCTGCTGACCCTGCGTTTCCCGCGCTGGCTGGCGTTCACCCTGCTCGGCCTGTTCGCGGTGCAGTACGTGCTGCCCGGGGAGCACGCCCGGCTCATCCTGAGCGCCGTCTACCTCGCCATCGCCGTCGTCGCGCTGGCTCGCCACCGGCGGCTGATCTGGCCGGCCCTCACCGCCCCGTTCCGCGGATCCGGCCCGGGGACTTCGGTCCCGGCGGGCTCTGCGCGCGAACAGCAAGAACGGCCCGCCGCTCCGGCCCGTACGGCCGAACGGGTGCACGCCGGCATCGAATAAGGCCGGACCACTGCAACCGGCCCGATCGCACGGGCGTCTTTGAGGGCATGAGACTAAATCGTGCCCGCTTGACCGCCGTTTTGACCGCCCTGTTGACCGTCCTTTTGCTCGCCGCCGGGATGCTGGCCGGCGTCGCCTCGGCCCAGCCCGCCCGAAGTACAGCCCTGGCTGGCGTGCCCTGGAGCCACGTCGGCCCCGGCTGGACGCTGACGCAGTACACCACCGCGCCGCCCGAGAACGGCAAGCAGGCCGCCCCCCTGACGCTGTACCTGATCAGCCCCGGCGGCGTGAAGTACAGGCTGGCGAGCTGGCCGGATTATCGGACCGCGCCGCAGCTGCTGGACTGGTCGGCGGACGGCGAGCGCGCGCTGTTCCAGGATTTCTCCGGCCCGGGCAGCGTCGGGAACCTTACCCTGGCCACCGGCCGGATGGCCACCTTCCGGCTGCCGAAGGACGTGACGCCGATCGGGTACACCACGCCGCGCGGCCTGAACATCGTCGGCCAGCGCCTGTCGGGCCAGCGAGCCGTCCTGGCCCGGTACGACCTGTCGGGCCGGCTGACCCGCAAGCTCGGCACCTCGTCCGGCGGAGCGCTGTACGAGCCGTCCGGCCACGCGTTCGTCACCAGCACCAGCTCCCGCCTCGAGCTGGTCAGCAACGACGGGAACCTGATCAGGAAGCTGGCGCCGGTGCCCGGGACGGAAGCGGACAGCTGCGGCCCGGTCCGGTGGTGGGACAGCCGCACGGTCCTGGCCAGCTGTTCGCCCAAGGGCAGCTCCCTGACCCAGCTCTGGCTGGTCCCGGCCGGCGGCGGCCGGCCCACCGCGCTGACGCCGCGGCGCAGCGACAAAACCGCTCGCACCACCGGTGACCTGGGTGATCTCGATGCCTGGTCGCTGTCCAGCGGGCTCTACCTGCAGTCGGCCGGGCCCTGCGGCGTGCTGCAGATCTTCCGGCAGGCCCGTAATGGCTCGATCAGCTTGGTCAAGGTGCCGCACACCCAGGGCGACAACCACGTGCTGACCGCGCTCGGCGCCCGGCTGCTGGTCCAGGCCCCGACCGATTGCACCGGCAGCAACTCGCTGCTGTGGTTCAACCCGGGCACGCACGCCGAGCAGTGGCTGATCCGGGCGCCGTCGACCTCGATCGGCGTCATGAAGGCCGTCCCGTTCTACAGCCGGCAGAACAGCGGCCTGTAACGACGGCGCGCGGGGCGTTTCCGCGGAAACGCCCCGCACCCGCCCCGTCAGGCCGTCGCGATCGCGGCCAGCACGTTCAGCCGGGCGGCCCGCCGGGCCGGCCGGATCCCGGCCAGGATCCCGGTCAGCACCCCCAGCACCAGGAACAGGCCCAGCTGAAGCGGCGGCGCGGCGAACACCCCCAGCGTGGTACCGCCGGCCGAACGGACCACGGCCCAGCCCAGGAACGTCCCCAGGATCACGCCGCCCACGGTGCCGAACGCCGCCACGATCACCGATTCCCACCGGATCATGCCCCGGGCCTGCGCCCGGGTCTGCCCCAGCGCCCGCAGCAGTCCCAGCTCGCGGGTCCGCTCGTGGATGGACAGCGACAGCGTGTTGGCCACCCCCATCAGCGCGATCAGAATCGCCAGCGCCAGCATCACGTAGACCAGGCCGAGGATGGTGTTCACCCCGCTGGTCGCGCTGGCCAGGTACTGGTCCCGGTCCTGGACCCGCGGCTGGCCCGCCGCCGCGGTGATCGCGGTGACCGACGCCTGAGCCGAGCCGGCCGAGGCACCCGGCCTCAGCTTGATCAAGATCGTGCCGTCCAGCGCCTGCCCAGCGTGCGGCCGCCACCCGGACAGGGCGAACAGGTAGTCGCCGGTGATGTCGGGGTGGTCGAAGATGGCCGCGACCCGCAGCCGCGCGCTGCCGCCGTCGGGATAGACGACCGGCACCGTGCTGCCGACCCGCCAGTGCCGGTCGGCGGCCACGGCCGCCGAGACGGCGAACGACCCGGCGTCGACCGCGCTGAGCGAGCCCGCGCTGACCCCCAGGTTCAGCACCGCGCCGATGTGTCCCGGGTCGGCCGCGGCGATGGTCTGCGACTGGCCGCCGAGCAGCACGCTGCCCCGGCTCAGCGCGGTCACCGTCCCGGCCGCGGGCAGCCGGCTCAGCCGGTCCGCGAGCTGCGGGCTGAGCCCGGCCAGCCCGGCCTGGCCCCCGTAGCCGCCCTGGTCTACCACCAGGTCGGCGGTCAGCGTGCGGTCCACTCCCCGCGCCGCGCTGGCCTTGAGCGACGCCCCGAGCACGGTGAACATGGTGACCACGGCCACGCCGACCATCAGGGCGGCCGCGGTGGCGGCGGTGCGCCGCGGATGGCGTAGCGCGTTGTCACGGGCCAGCCGCCCGCCGAGGCCGCGCAGGGCCGCGGCCGGGGCGCCCAGCACGGACGCGGCCGGGCGGACCGCGACCGGGCCGAGGACGATGAACCCGGCCAGCGTCCCCACCGCGCCGGCCACGGTCACGCCTTCACCGCCGCCGACCGCGCCGGCGATCACGGCCGCTGCCCCGGCCGCCGTCACCAAAAAGCCGATGACCGAACGAGTACGGGATACCCGCCCCGGCTCGGCCGCGTGCTCACGCAGGGCCGCCAGGGCCGGCTGGCGAGACGCGCGCAGTGCGGGTACCAGCCCCGCCAGCACGGTGGCCACCACGCCGGCCGTCACCGCTACGATCGCGCTGGAGGCCTTGATGACCAGGCCGCCCGCGGGCAGCGCGAAGCCGAACCCGTCGAAGACCGCCTTGAGCAGCGCGGCGATGCCGATACCGCCGGCCCACCCGGCCGCCGAGCCCACGATGCCGATGGCCAGCGTCTCGGCCAGGCCCGCCAGGGCGAGCTGGCGCCGGGAGGCGCCCAGCGCGCGCAGCAGCGCGGTCTCCCGGCCGCGCTGCACCGCCAGGATGGAGAACGTGTTGTAGATGCTGAACGCCGCGACCAGCAGCGCGACCCCGGCGAAGGCGGTCAGGCCGGTGGACAGGAAGCCCAGGAAGCCGCTGTTGATCTCGTCCAGGTTCTCGGCCGCGAGCTGGGTCCCGGTGATGGCCTGGACGCTGCCCTTCACCGGGGCCGGCAGCGCGGCCCGCAGCCGGGCCGCCAGCTCCCCGGGCGGCACCCCGGAGGTCGCCCGGACCAGGATCTGCGTCACCTTAGCCGGGTGGCTCCCGGTGAGGTGCAGCTGCGCGGCATGCAGCGTCATCCCGGTGAAGGTGCCGGTCCCGAAGCCGTCAGCCGTGCCGAAGGTGGCGATGCCGACGATGTGCACCCGCAGCGGCTGCGGCGTCAGCAGCGTGGTGGTTTCGCCCAGCGTCAGGTGCCCGGCGGTGGCCGCGCCGCGGTTGATGACCACCTCGTCGTCGGCCCGGGGGGTATGCCCGGCGACCAGCCGGTAGGAGTTCAGGGCGGGGTCGCTGACCCAGTTCGCCGCCTCGGTCGGCGGCCCGTTGCCGCCGACCGGCTGGCCGTCCCGGCCCGTCAGCTGCCCGAAGCCTTCCAGGTAGGGCTGGGCGTCGGCGACGCCGGGCACGGCCCGCACCCGCGGCAGCAGGCTCGCGTCAAGGCCGGCCCGGGTGCCCCCGGGCCCGGCGGTGATCTCGGTCGAGCTGCGCAGGACCACGTTGGTGCCCGCGTCGGCCTGGGTGAAGAGACGGTCGAAGTTGGCTCGCAGGGTGTCGCTCAGCAGCAGGGTGCCGGCCAGGAAGGCGACGCCGAGGCCCACCGCGAGCAGGGTGGCGACGAGCCGGCGCCGGTGTGCCCACAGGCCCCGGGCGGTGACGGCGATCATCGCCCCTCCTCCAGGTTCGCCAGGTAATCGAGCACGCCGGCCGCGGTCGGCCGGTCCAGGGCGCCGACGACCCGCCCGTCGGCCAGGAAGACCGCGGTGTCGGCGAAGCTGGCCGCGACCGGGTCGTGGGTGACCATCGCGATCGTCTGGCCGAACTCCTCCCGGGCCCCGCGCAGGAACCCGAGCACCTCGCCGCCGCTGCGGGAGTCGAGGTTGCCGGTCGGCTCGTCGGCGAAGACGATCTGCGGCCGCGAGGCCAGCGCCCGGGCCACCGCGACCCGCTGCTGCTGGCCGCCGGAGAGCTCGGCCGGCCGGTGCCCGAGCCGTCCGGCCAGGCCGGTGCGCTCGATCACCGCCGCCAGCCAGTCCCGGTCGGGTGCGGCCCCGGCCAGGGTCATCGGCAAGGTGATGTTCTCCCGGGCGGTCAGCGTCGGCATCAGGTTGAAGGCCTGGAACACGAACCCGATCCGGTCCCGGCGCAGCAGCGTCAGCTGCCGGTCGGTGAGGCGGCCCAGCTCGGCGTCGCCGACGAAGACCTTGCCCGCGGTCACGGAGTCGAGGCCGGCCAGGCAGTGCAGCAGGGTCGACTTGCCGGACCCGGACGGGCCCATGATCACGGTGAACTGCCCGGCGGGGAACTCCAGGCTCACGTCGTCCAGGGCGGTGACCGCGGTGGCCCCGGCGCCGTACACCTTGGTCGCGTGCTCGGCCCGTACCGCTACGTCTGTTCTTGTCTGTAGTTCGGTCATGCCCCGATCGTCGGCTTCAGGCACTGTCCGCGTCGTCGGCCAGCCGCGGGCATCGACGCTACTGCGACGGCGGTATGGCCCAGCCGGGCCGGACCAGGCCGGCCTCGTAGGCGAAGACCACCAGGTGCGCCCGGTCGCGCGCGCCGAGCTTCATCATGGCCCGGTTGACGTGGGTCTTCACGGTGGCCGGGCTGAGCACCAGGCGGCCGGCGATGTCCTCGTTGGACAGGCCTTCTCCGACCAGGCCGACGAGCTGCCGTTCTCGTTCGGTCAGTGCATCGAGCTGAGCCGGCGGCGGCGGTGCCTTGGCCCGGTCGGCGAACTCCCTGATCAGCCGGCGGGTGACGCCGGGGGAGAGCAGGGCCTCGCCGGTCGCCACCACCCGCACCGCCCGCACCAGCTCGGCCGGCTCGGTGTGCTTGACCAGGAAACCGCTCGCCCCGGCCCGCAGCGCCTCGAACACGTACTCGTCCAGCTCGAAGGTGGTCAGGATGACCACCCGCACGTCCGCCAGCTTCTCGTCCGCGGCGATCTGGCGGGTGGCCTGCAGCCCGTCGAGCCCGGGCATCCGGATGTCCATCAGCACGACGTCCGGGCTCAGCTCCCGCACCAGCCGCAGCGCGGCCGCGCCGTCGGGTGCCTCCCCGACCACCTCGATGCCGTCCTGCGCGTCGAGCAGGGCGGCGAACCCGGCCCGGACCAGGGCCTGGTCGTCGGCTAGCAGAACCCGGATCATTGGGGCCTCAGCGGCAGCCGGGCCAGGACGGCGAAGCCGCCGCCCGGCTTCGGCCCGGCGACGAGCTGGCCGCCCAGGGCGGCGGCGCGTTCGGTCATGCCGCGGATCCCGGTGCCTTCGCGGCCGGTTCCGCCGCCGGGCGGCCCGGTTCCGTCGTCGTCGACCACGAGGACCAGGTCGCCGTCCTGCTCGCCGATCCGGACCCGGACCCGGGACGCATGCGCATGCCGCACCACGTTAGTCAGGGCCTCCTGCACGATCCGGTACCCGGCCGCGTCGGTGCCGCTGGGAATCGCGGTCAGGTCGGCCGTGACCTGCATGTCGACGGTCAGGCCGGTCGCCTCGGCCCGCTGGACCAGGTCGGCGACGTCCCGCAGACTCGGCGCGGGCGCCCGTGGTGCCTCCTCGCCGGGCCGCCGCAGCGCGTCGAGCACCGACTGGACGTCCACCAGCGCGTCCCGGCTGGCCTCCTTGATCGCGGTCAGCGCGGTCCTGACCTGCTCCGGCCTGCGGTCCATCAGCTCCAGGGCCACGCCCGCCTGCACGTTGATAAGCGACAGGCTGTGTGCCACCACGTCGTGCAGTTCCCGGGCGATGCCGAGCCGCTCCTCGCTGGCCCGCCGTCGGTCCGCCTCGTCCGCCGAGCGCTGCTCCTCGACCGCCCGCTGCCTGCTGGCCTGCATGAACGCCCGCCGGTTGCGGATCAGCTCGCTCCCGGCCAGCAGGAACAGCAGCCAGGCGGCCAGCCCCACCGCTACCGCGGCCGAGGGCCCGGGCCGGCCGGCCGCCAGGGCCCTCAGCCACAGGAAGGACCCGTACCCCGCCAGCAGCGAGCCGTAGGCGGCCCGGCGGTGGCCGGTGATCAGCGCGGTGAAGAAGGCAACGATCAGCGCCAGCCAGATCGGACCGCCTGGATAGCTGAGCAGCGTGTAGCCCAGCGTCACGGCGAATACCGCGGCCAGTACGGCCACCGGCCGCCAGTTCCGGACGACCAGCGCGACCGGGCCCGCCGCCAGCAGCAGGTACCCCCAGACGTCCAGCGTCCTGCTATCGGCCTGGTGCCGGGCGGCCAGCGTGGTTCCGCCGACCTGGA
>JAICWX010000089.1 GCA_025934635.1 Streptosporangiaceae bacterium
AGCATGACCTTGGAGGTGATCCGCGCATGGCACCGCCTATGTGGGCAGGCTTGACGCTCGCGTTCGCCTCGGCGCTGGTCACCAACACGGCCTACTCCCTGGAGCATGACGCCGCGGCGGCGCTGCCGCCGCTCTCGCCGCGGCGGCCCTTTCAGTCGGCTGGGCTCCTGCTCCGTGACCGGCGCTGGCTCCTGGCGTTCGCGGCCGAGACCGCGGGCTGGCTGATGTACGTGGCGGCGCTGCGGCTGGCGCCGCTATCGCTCGTGCAGGCGGTGGCGGCGTCCGGGGTCGCCGTGCTGGCGTTCGCTACCGCGCGCGGGCACCCGTCCCGGCTAGCGCGGCGCGAGCAGGCCGCCGTCGTCCTGGCGATTGCCGGGCTGACGCTGCTGGCGCTCTCGCTCGTCGGCGCCAGCGAGTCCGATCAGCGTCCGGCCGCCCTCGGCGTCGTCATCTGGCTGGCCGCGTTCGGCGGCGGCGCGGCGCTGCTGATCGCCGTACCCACCCATTTCGTCCGGGCCGCCTCGCTCGGCCTGGCCGCCGGGCTGCTGTTCGCCGACGGTGACGTCTCCGCCAAGCTGGTCGGCTATGGCGGGGTATGGCTGGCCGCGATCGGCACCCTCATCGTGGCCTACGCGGCCGGGACGAGCGTGCTGCAGTGGGCGTACCAGCGGGGTGACGCGCTGACCGCGGCGGGCATGGCGACGATGGCGACGAACGCGGTGCCGATCGCGGCCGGGTTCGTGCTGTTCGGCGAGACGCTGCCGCACGGGACGCGAGCCGTCCTGCAGGTCGCGGCGTTCGGCTGCCTGGTGGTGAGCGCGGTCGCGCTCGGCCACCGGCAGTCGTCGCAGGCTGAACCGAACGCGCCGGGTCCTCCGGCCGGCAGCTGACCTTGGTCCTGGCGGTCAGCGTCGGCCCTGACGCCGTTCCGGGTGCCTGCCTGCTGGTCCGCCCAGCGCGCGACGGCCGCGTCCAGGGACAGGACCGGGCCGGTGCCGGCCAGAACGTGAACCCGAGAAAGGCGCGCAGCGGGAGCAGCACGCGGCCCAGGACGTCCGGCGCCGGCACGGCCGGGACTAGCTTGGATGTCACCTCATACCTCCGCCCAGGTCCTAGTGATCGTGGCCGGGGGCTAGGGCTTGCCAGTGGCCCAGGTGGCTGAGCAGGAGAAAGCCGAGCACGACGCCGACCACCAGGCTGGCGGCGATCAGCCACTGCCGCGGCCCCGCCCCGGTGACGTCCCGGCGCGTCCGCCGCAGCCAGTCCCGCGGCGCCAGCCGGAACATCTCGCCCAGGTGGCCGAGCACGTGGATGGTCATGGCACCGAACCACAGCACGAAGCTGGCCTTGTGCACCTTCAGCAGCAGCGGCAGCCATGAGCCGCCCGCCAGGAGCAGCCCGATACCGCTGGCGAACAGCATGACGGTGAGGATCACCACGACCGGGCCCAGCAGGCGCAGCAGGACCGGCGGCGGTCCCTTGCGCCGGTAGGCCGCGTCGCCGCGGTAGTAGCGCGCGAACCGCCAGGTGGTGCTGGCCACCTTGAGCAGCACCGGCGGCACGAGCAGCATGCCGATGAACACGTGCGGCGTCAGCAGCGCGCGGACCCGCAGGACGGTGAAGCCCTCGGCGGCCAGCAGTACCAGCAGCAGGGCCGCGTTGGATGCGGTCAGCCGGGCGTTGGCCGCCACCCCCGCGTCGGCCCTTCGCCCGGCCCGGCCGGGCAGCCGGATACCGTCTCGGCTATCGGTGCTCACGGTGCGGACTGTACGAAGCAAACGTGACAGCTGCGTGAAGGGGCGGATGCTGGTCATGCGCCCGCTGGCGCGGCCTCGTCGTCGCCCAGTGACAGGTAGGCCTCGTCCTCCTGCGCCGTGTGCAGGCGCAGGATCGCGTGCAGGCCGTACAGGGTGGTGCGGAGGTCAGCGATGTCGGCCTCGTCCGGGGCGCGGTCACCGATCTCGGTGATGAGCCGTCCGAGCCGGGTGATCTGGTAGGAGATCTCGGCGTGAGCCCGGCTCATGGCGGCGGTGGGGTCGGTCCCGCCGAGGAGCCGGTTCACGGCCGGGTAGAGGTCGGTCTCCTCCGCGTTCTCGTGCGGCCAGATCTCGCCGGTCAGCACTGCGTACACCTGGCGGACCCGGGCCATGGCGACACGCGGTTCCGCGGCGAGCGCGTCGGCAGCGGCCCGCAGCTGCTCGATGTCGGCGCGGATGAACTGATGCTCGGCGCGAAACCTGCGGGTCAGCGCGGCGTCCGCGGCGGTCAGCCGCCCGTCGGCGACGGGCAGCAGCGCACGGAGGGCGTTGAGGATGGCCACCACGTCGATGGCCTCCTGCAGCAGCGCCCCCCAGACCGCGGGAAGCAGCCCGGCGGCGGCCGTGCCCATCGCGGCCAGCGACATCGCCATTCCGGCGAGGACGCTCTGCAGCGCGATCCGGCGGGTCCGGCGGCCCAGCACCGCCGCCTCGCCGAGACGGCCGAGGTGGTCGACGGTCAGGACCGCGTCGGCCGCCTCCGACGACGCGGTGGATCCCCGTGCCCCCATGGCCACCCCGACGTCGGCCAGGGCGAGGGCGGGCGCGTCGTTGATCCCGTCACCGGTCATGATGACGGGAGCCCGGCGCTGCTCCCGCCGCACCGCGTCCAGCTTGCCGTCCGGGGTCAGCTCGGCGAGCACCTCGTCGACGCCGGTGAGGGCCCCGACGACGCTGGCTGCCTCGGCGCGGTCGCCGGTAGCCAGGACGATCCGCGTGATGCCGCCGCGGCGCAGTGCCCTGATCGTCTGCCGGGCGTCCGGCCGGATCCTGTCCTCGAGCAGCAGCGCGCCCGCGGGCTCGCCGTCCACCGCGACGAACACCGTGAGGGCCCCGTCTAGCCGGGCCCGCCTGCGGACGGCCCTGACCCAGGGCGGAGTGCCCGTCACCGCGGCCCACTCGGCCCGGCCGAGCCTGACCGGCCGGTCCCCGACTGTCCCCGCGATACCCTGCCCGGGCTGCTCGGTCACGTCCGCGGGCGGGGCCAGCGGGCAGCCGCGTCCGGCGGCCGCGCGGACGACCGCGGCCGCCAGGACATGCCCGGAGGCCTGGTCGAGGGACGCCGCGAGGCCCAGGAGCTCGTCCGGCGGCAGGCTGCCCGCGGGCACGACGGCGGTCACGGCGGGCTGGCCGCTGGTCAGCGTGCCCGTCTTGTCCAGCATGACGGTAGTGCACCGGGCGAGGCGCTCGAGGACCGCGCCGTTCTTCACCACGATCCCGCGGCGCGCCGCGGCTGACAGGCCGGAGACGAGCGCGACCGGGGCCGCGAGGATCAGCGGGCACGGAGTGGCGACGACCAGGACGGCCACCGCCCGGGCGGCGCCGCCCAGCCCCCAGGCCACCGCGGCTACCGCCAGGCTGAGCGGCAGGAACCACAGGGCGTACCGGTCGGCCAGCCGGACGAACGGCGCCTGCGTGCTCTCCGCCTCGCCGACCAGGCGGACGATGGCCGCATAGGTGCTGTCGGCGGCGCTGGCGCTGGCCCGCAGGTCGAACGGCCCGGCCGCGTTCAGCGTCCCGCTGCGTAGCGCGTCACCGCGCTGGTGCTCGACCGGAAGCGCCTCGCCGGTGAGGGCCGACTCATCGAGCACGGCCGTGCCCGAGGCCAGCATGCCGTCCACCGGGACGATATCGCCGGCGGCCACCAGCAGCACCTCGCCGGCGGCGATCTGATCCAGCGGCACGGTCTCCAGCCCGCCATCTTGGTAGCGGCGGCCAGTGCGCGGCGCCCGCGCCAGCAGCGTGCTCAGGTCGTGCCGGGCACGATAGGCGGCCCAGGCTTCGAGAGCACGTCCGCTGGCGAGCATGACGCTGATCACGGCGGCGGCGAGCAGTTCGCCGACCGCCACCGCGCCGGCCAGCGCCAGCAGCGCGATGACGTCGACGCTGAGCCGCCCGCGCAGAAGGGCGGCCGTCGCGATCCAGAGCGCGTAGCCCAGGCCGCACGCTGCCGTGACGAGCCATGTCAGGGCCGCGGCTCCGCCCGCGCCGGCCAGGCGGCTCAGGCCGCCTGCGGTCAGCCCGGCTGTCGTCGCGACCAGCAGCAGCGGCGCGGACCGGCGGTTCAGCCACGTCAGCGCGCCGCGGACGGCAGTCATGTTCATGACTGCCACTCTCGATGCCGCGGACGGGCGATACCCAGGGCGAAAGTCACCAGGCCCGGGGCCGTTCGGTCATCCGGTCAATGGGACGGGTGCGTGGCGTCCTGGACCGTCCAGATTGCCGACGTCAGCGTCTCGAACCGGTGCAGGTGCCGGCGCAGCTGAGCGGAATCGCCCGCCCCGGCAGCGGTGACGGCCTCGGCGGCGGCCGCCGCGAGCCGGCTCAGCCGCACGTCCAGGAAGATGCCGGTGCCCGGGCTGCCCCCAGCCGCGGCCCGGACCTCGCGGCTCGCGGCTTCCGCCTCGGCCAGGATCGCCGCGGTCGCCGCGGCCCTGGTCAGCCACGGAACCGGCGCCTCGGGAAGGGACCATGGTGCCGGCATGGCCCGGATCCGGTGGGCAGACCATCGGCCGGGACTTTGGGCCCGCCGTACCGTATCGATCGGATGACGAGCGGGCCGGTGCTGGCAGAGGCGGAGGACACGTCGCGGCATGACCTTTGCCCTGGATACCCACCCGTTCGGTACCTTCTTCCGCGCCGGGCCGGAACCAAGGCCCTTTCCGCGGGCGGGGGAATGACGTGTGCTGGTCAGGCGCGAGGGCTTTATGTCCCTAGCGGGGACGGCCGGGACGGGAGGCAATGGCAGAGGGGGCGAAAGGAAAGGTCGCACGATGTCATTCACCGGAGCCGGTTCATCGAGCCGGTCCGTATAGGGAGGTAGTGCGATGCTGTTCGCCGATCGCATAGACGCGGGACGGCGGCTGGCGCGCTCGCTGTCATCCCTGCGCAGCACCGATGTCGTCGTGCTGGCGCTGCCGCGCGGCGGCGTGCCGGTCGCGTCGGAGGTGGCACGGATGCTGGGCGCCCCGCTCGACGTGATCGCGGTGCGCAAGCTCGGCCAGCTCGCGCAGGCGAGCACCGTCGCGACCGCGGCCTGAGGGCGCAAATCATTATCACCAGCAACCGACTTTCAGCCCTGTTTCGGGCAGACCATTGACCCTGCCCGTACGGCCCGCGGGAGAGGAGGCTCGGAGCATAAGGAACTAAAGGGCAGGGTGATGATGATGAAAGCGCTGGTCAGGGACGTCATGTCCTCACTCCCGATATCGGTTCGCGAGACCACCTCGTTCAGGGAGATAGCCGCCAGGCTCCGCCGTGCCCGGGTGAGCGCATTTCCGGTCCTCGACGCCGACGGCAAGGTAACCGGCGTCGTTTCCGAGGCGGACCTGCTGGTCAAGGAGGCCGTGCATGGTGAGCCCGGCGGCATCGGCTGGTTGCTGGGCGGCCTGGTCCACCACGCCGCGCGGGCCAAGGCGGACGGTGTCACGGCGGCCGACCTGATGACGAGCCCGGCGGTGACGATCGGCCCGGACGACACGGTGGAGCACGCTGCGCGGCTGATGTTCACCCGCAAGATCAAGCATCTTCCCGTGACGGACTCCGCTGGCCGCCTGGTCGGGATCATCAGCCGGATCGACGTGCTAGCCGTCTTCGACCGCACCGACGCGGAGATCCGTGCGGAGATCATGCGCGACGTGATCACGGGCCGCTCCGAGCCGAGCTGGTACTCGGTGATCGTGAAGGACGGCGTGGTGACGATGGAAGGCACGCCCGAGACCGCTCACGTCGGTCACGACCTGGTCCGGCGGGCCTGGCACGTCCAGGGTGTCGTGGCGGTGCGTGACCGCCTCGTCTACCCGATGACGCTGGTTCCCAGCAGCCCGGGGCCTTACTTCTGATGCAGGCCGCGCGGGCGGAAGGAGAGCGACAGTCATGAGCCAGACCTCATCGGAGCCGGCCGTCACGATCGGCGTACTGAAGGAGACCGCGCCGGGCGAGCAGCGGGTGGCGGTGGTGCCCGAGTCGGTGCCGGTGCTGGGCCGCGCGGGCGTCCGGGTTCTCGCGGAGGCGGGAGCGGGCGCGGCGGCGTGGTTTCCCGACAGTGCCTACGAACGAGCCGGCGCGACGGTCACCGACGTCGCGCTGGTCATAGGGGCCAACGACGTCACCAACCCGGCTGCCCGGCTCCCCGGCAACCCGGTATCGGGTATGCCGATCCTGAACGTGGACCAGGCCACCGGCATGTTCTTCTCCGACGCCAAGGCCGGCCAGGCCGGCCTGGCCGCCTCTGTCAAGGCCATGCTGCCCAGCTGACGCCGGGCCGGAGCTCAGCCTCCGGCGAGATAGCCGAACCGGCCGGCGAAGGCCGCGGGCTCCAGGCCCGCGGCCTTCGCGAGCTGGCTGAGCCTGGCCGGATCGCCGAGATCCTCGCGGTCCAGCCGGATCATGTACTCGCGGGCCACCCGGTACGAGCTCGATTCGACGTCCACCAGCCTGATCCGCACCCGCCCCGTCTCAGGGTCGGTGAACGACCCGAAGGGCAGCGGCACCATGTGGCCGCCCTGGATCGTGATCATGCCGCCGGGCTCGTCGCCTGCCAGCACCTGCTTCAGGTACTCGACGGCGGCGTAACCGAGGTCACGGGTGTACTCGATGTCGAACGGGATCGGGGGCGCGCACCGGAGCTCGTAGCCGATGTTCTTGCCCTCCACCGTGACATTCTGCCCGCGCTCCCGGAAACGGTCCTTGACCTGTTTGGCCAGCAGACGGTCCAGCTCGAGCTCGGCCAGCCGGACGTGACCGTGCTCGTCTCGCTCGACATCGGGCATGGCCTGGGCGAGTTCGTCCGGGGGCAGGCGCAGGCCGATACCCTCGGCCAGCACCGCCACGCCGAAGGGACGGCCGTGGGCGATGCGCTTGAGCATCGACGTCTCCAGGATGTCCACCAGGCGCGACAGCCGGATGGGCTGGTCACGGGGAAATTCCTCCGCGATCAGCGTGAGGGTGGCCCCCGCCGACTTGCCGGTGCCCAGGGCCAGGTGGCCCGCCGAGCGGCCCATGGCCACCACCAGGTACCACCGCTGGGTGGTGATGGCGTCGGTCATCAGGTTGTTGACCAGCTCGACCCCCACGCTCCGGGCGGTCTCGAAGCCGAACGTCGGCGTACCGCCCGGCAGCGGCAGGTCGTTGTCGATGGTCTTGGGCACGTGCGCCACGCGCAGGGCCCCGCCGGCCGCCTCGGCCAGCCGGGACGCCGAGAACGCGGTGTCGTCCCCGCCGATCGTCACCAGCGCTTCGATCCCCAGCTTCCGCAGTGACGCCAGGCAGGCGTTCAGCCGCCAGTCCGGGTCCGCGGCGCCCGCGTCCCGGACCGTCGGGTTGGCCCGCGAGGTCCTGATGACCGACCCGCCCAGGACGTGGATCCTCGACACGTCCGTGATGGACAGCGGCCGTGCCTCCTCGACCCGGCCCTCGATGAGGTGCTGGAACCCGTCCATGATCCCGACGACGTCCCACCCGGAGTTCCGGGCCTCGATGGTGGCCGCGGAAATGACCGAGTTCATCCCCGGAGCCGGGCCACCGCCGCACAAGATCCCCAGCCTCACGCTCCCGCCACCCCCGTAACGAGGCGATCCCGGCACACGGGCGGGTTCCGGCGAGGCTGGCAGTCGCGGCGCGTGGCGCTGTCCGTCATACCGGGAGCGTAATCCCTGCCTTCCGCTTCTTAGGTGAATTTCGGCCGTCGCTGGCTGCGCCTGTTATGCCATGTGACGTTCGGCCTGCCCGATACCGGTCTGACTGCTCTAGCGCGCGCGAGCATCCCGGCGGAATCTGGAGCAGTCTGACAGAGAGCAGGACCCAGGACCGCTCCAGGAGGAACCATGCCCGCTATCTCCGATGGGCCCGCGTGGGCCATTTACCCACCTGTGCCGCCAGTACCGGTGGATGCCTCCCTGCCACCCAAAGCGGGCGGCCTGGCCAGGACCCACTGCCGGGTGACCGGGCACACCGGTGACTGGAGCTACCCCGACGAGCGGTGTGTTCGTATCCGGATGTGCCGGCGCTGCGGCGAGATCACCAGCAAGCAGGAGCACGCGTGGGGGCCGTTCGAGTACGTCGCAGCAACACGGTGCGACCAAGAGCGCCGGTGCGACCGGTGCGGCGCAGCTGAATCACGCGTCCAGCACAGCTGGGGGCCGTGGCGCTACGCCAGCGAGCACGACTCGCGCCAGTCCACCACCTGCCGCCGCTGCGGCGAGGAAACACGCACCCGCCCTGGATCAGTCTGGTAGCCAAGCAGATCCGGCGGCTGGTCCGGTACCTGCGGATGAAGCGCGTGCGGCCTGGGTGGGTGCCACGGGCCAGGCACGCATGACCAACGTCCCAGGAGCCGAGGACCCGTGTCCCTAACGTTGCCGCCCGGGCCCGGCGCAATCTGGCTCCATGGTGTGCAGCGAAACGGATCCTGGCCGACCCGGCAATGCTGGCCACCTCGGGGACCTGCGGTGAGGATCGTCGCCGCGCTCGGCGGCAACGCGCTGCTCGAGCGCGGCGAGCCCCCGGAGTCCGGGCTCCAGGAAGCCCACGTCATCAAGGCCGTCTCGGCGCTGGCCCGCTGGCCGCGGGGAACGACCTGGTGATCACCCGGGGCAACGGCCCGCAGGTCGGCCGATGGCATCCGCGGCGTGGAAGCGGTGGTGGACAAGGACCCGACTGCCTCGCTGCTGGCCCGCGAGCTGCACGCGGACGCACTGCTGCTGCTCACCGACGTAGCGGCGGTCATGGACGGGTACGGAACACCGCGGGCCCGGCCGATCCGGCGGGCAGCTCGGTGACGCTCAGGCCCTGCTCGATCAGCGGGCCGGCACGGTCATCGTCCGGTCAGTGTGACGGGACGATGGCGACGGGGCCGTGCGCGTGGCTCAGCACCGCGTGCCGCACCGCGCCGGGACCCGGCAGGTCACCGTGCCCCGGGTGCCGCCCGATTACCACCAGGTCGGCGCGGGCGGACAGGCCCACCAGGACCCGGGCGGGAGGGCCGGACACGATCTCCTGGCAGACCGGGATGCCGGGATACTTCTCCTGCCAGGTCCGCAGCGCTTCCGCCAGGCCGGCGCACGCTCCGGCTGGCACCGGGCCGGACGCCGGCCAGGCATGCACCGCTAGCAGCCTGGCCTGGCGCAGGTCCGCCTCCTCGAACGCGACGGCGACCGCGTCGGCACAGTTTTCCGGATCGCCGACGCCCACGACGACCCGCCCGGGCGAGACGGCGGGCTGGTCGCGGACGACTGCGACCGGGCAGGCCGCGTGGGCCGACACGTACCGGCTGACCGATCCCAGCGTCATCGCGGTGAACGCGCCGACCCCGCGGCAGCCGACGACCAGCATCGACGCCCCGGATCCGGTCCGGGCGATGGCCTGGGCGGGCGGGCCGCCCAGCGGGTCAGCCGTGATCGTCAGGCCCGGAGCCCGTGCGGCGGCCCGGGTGGCCGCCTCCTTCAGGGCCAGCTCGCGCTCGCTGCGGACGAGGTCGGCGATGTGGTCGCGGTCCGGCCGCAGCTGGAGCGGGACCGTCCAGGGCAGCGGCGGCATGGCGGACACGATCCGCAGCGGGACGCCCCGCAGCAGGGCCTCGCTGGCGCCCCATTCGACCGCGCGCAGGGATTCCTCGGAACCGTCCGTCGCGGCCACGATGGCCTTGGCTGTGCTGGCTGATGCGGTCATGGCTGGCACTCCTCACTCGATTCCACATCGTCATCGTGTTCTCACGCTGGCGTGCGGCGGCAGGGAGTTCGGTCCCTTTCTGGACAGACCAAGGTCCCGTCCCGCCGGGAACTCCGGCGGGACGGGACGGAAACAGCTCGTTCAGGCGGAGGGCACGATGGCGACCGGGCCGTGCGCGTGGTTCAGCACCGCGTGCCGGACCGAGCCGACTCCCTGATGGCCGGAATGCCTGCCGACGACGACCAGGTCGGCCCGGGCCGACAAGCCGATCAGCGCCCGGCCCGGGTGACCATGCGCGACTTCCTGGACGACCGGGACGTCGGGGTACTTGGCCCGCCATTCGTCGAGCAGGGCGGTCAGGTGCCTGCTCGCGTCCGCCGCGGCGGCCTGCGCGGCCGGAGCGGTGAACATCTGGCCGGCCCGGGAGATCTCAGTCTGCGGCGTGTGCCAGGCATGCATCGCCAGCAGGCTGGCGTGGCGCAGGCTGGCCTCTTCGAACGCGAAGGTGAGCGAGTCGCCGCAGTGGTCCAGGTCACCGACGCCCACGCCGACGAGGCCGTGCGGCTCCGGGGCTTCGTCCCGGACAACCACGACCGGGCAGGGGGCGTGGCTGGCGGCGTAGCGGCTGGCCGAGCCGAGCAGCAGGGCGGTGAAGGCGCCGGTGCCGCGGGAGCCGACCACCAGCATCAGCGCGCCGGCGCCGCTCTGGACGAGGGCCTCGGCCGGCGGCCCGGTCAGCTGGTCGGTGTCGATGAGCACGCCGTGAGCCGCCTTGGCGGCCCGCTCGGCCGCCAGGGCCAGCGCGCTGTCGCGGTTTTTGAGGAGGGCCTCGGTCACCGTGTCGTACTCACCCGACCCCACACGCGGGCTCATCCGGGGCAGCAGTGCCGCGGCGGCCACGATCCGCAGCGGCGCACCGCGGCGCGCGGCTTCCCTGGCGGCCCAGTCGACCGCCCGCAGGGATTCCTCAGAACCATCCGTACCGGCCACGATGGGCTTGGCTGCCATTGTGCTCGTCCTCCTTGGACCCGATGAACATGTAGTTCGCCCACCGTCATCATGACCGCGGGCATGGCCTGGCCGCTAGGGCCGTTCCGGCCGCCAGGTCCGGGACTAAAGTCCCGGGTCCGATGGGGCCGGAGAAGCTGAATGGCCGCAGAGCAGCAGGTCGGTCTGGTGCGGCGGGGGCGCGGCAGCTGTTCGCTGACGGGTGCTTGAATCGCGCGTTCATGACCTCAGCTTCGCCCGGACCTCGCGAGCCCGGCAGAGACGTACCTCACCTCCTCGGCTGCCGAAGGTCCCGTACCAAGGACCCTGGCCGCGTCCCGCCCGCGGCGGTTTGCTTCAGGCATGCCATCAGGAGGAGGACCAGGTAACGGCCACGCTGGCCTGCGAGGTCGCCGATTCCACCGGCGACCTGACCGCGCTGTTCTACGGGCGCGCGCACATCGCCGGGCTGGAACCGGGATACCGGATCCGGCTGCACGGCGTGGTCGGCATCGGCGACTACGGCCGTCCCACTATGGTCAACCCGCGCTACGAACTGCTCGGGTGAACAACTGTTCAGGCATCTGGCGTGCGATCCGGCCGCGGGATACGCTGTCCGACGTATCGCCGTCGTGGAAGGATTCACTGGTGGGACAGGGTGCGGAGAATCGCCCGGGCCTGCTGCCCCAGCTTCAGCTCGACGAGCTCCTGTCCGAGCTGCAGGGGCGGCTGCAGGCCGTGCTGGCGACCAGGGACCGGATGCGCGGCCTGCTCGAGGCGGTCGTGGCCATCGGCTCGGGCCTGGACCTGGAGTCCACGCTGAGGCGGATCGTGGAGACCGCGGTCGGGCTGGTGGACGCGACTTACGGCGCGCTCGGCGTGATCGGTGACGCGGCCGGGGGCAAGCGGCTGGCCGAGTTCATCCCGGTCGGCCTGACCCAGGACGAGATCGCCGGGATCCACCACTGGCCCGAGGGCCGTGGCCTGCTCGGCCTGCTGATCGACGATCCGCGCCCGCTGCGCCTGGCCGACATCGGCCAGCACCCGGCATCCTCCGGTTTCCCCGAGGGGCATCCGCCGATGCACGGATTTCTCGGCGTGCCGGTGCGGGTCCGCGACGAGGTGTTCGGCAATCTGTACCTGACCGGCAAGCGCGGCGGCGGCGAGTTCACCGAGGACGACGAGGCCGTGCTGGTCGCCATGGGCGCGGCGGCCGGGGTGGCGGTGGAGAACGCCCGGCTCTACGAAGCGGCGCGCCGCCAGCAGCGCTGGATCCAGGCCAGCGCCGAGGTCACCACCCGGCTGCTGTCCGGTTCGGCGCCCAGCGCGGTGCTCGCCGATATCACCAAGCAGGCCCGGGAACTGTCCGGCGCCGATCTCGCGGTGCTCGCCCTGCCCGCCGAAGACGGGCGGCTACTCGAGGTCAGCTACGCCGACGGCGAGGGGTCCGAAACCACCCAGGGCCTGATCCTGCCGGCCGCCCAGTCCCTTTCTGGCCAGGTCCTGGCCACCGGAGAGCCGGTGATAGCGGAGGACTTCGCTCAGGACGAGCGCGCGGCGAAGTCCGCGCGCGGGGCGATGAGCCAGATCGGGCCCGCGATCGTGTTCCCGCTCGGCGCCCCGGGCAACGTCCGCGGCGTGCTCACCATCGGCCGCCGCCACGGCGCGGCGCCGTTCCCCCAGGCCCAGACGGACATGGTCGCCTCGTTCGCCGCCCAGGCCGGCGTCGCGCTCGAGCTGGCCGCCAGCCGGTCCGAGGCCGAGCGGCTCTCGCTGTATGAGGATCGCGACCGGATCGCGCGTGACCTGCACGATTTGGTCATCCAGCGGCTGTACGCCACCGGCATGTCGCTGGAAGGCACCATGCCGATGATTACCAAGCCGGAGGTGGCCAGCCGGATCACCCACGCGGTCGACGCGATGGACGAGACCATCAAGGACATCCGCGCCACCATCTTCGCGCTCCAGGCCCGGGACGCCCCGGCCGGGCCGGACTTGCGCGGCGACGTCGTCGCGCTGACCGAGGAGATGACGGACATGCTGAGCTTCGCTCCGTCACTGCGGCTCGGGGCCGGGCTCGGAGCCGGCATCAGTGCCGAGGTGGCCGAGCAGGCGCTCGCCGTGCTGCGCGAGGCGCTGTCCAACGCGGCCCGGCACGCGCAGGCCAGCCAGGTGGACGTGACCGTCGACGTGAGCCCCGGCGGGACGCTGACGGTACAGGTGACCGACAACGGGACCGGCGTCCCGGCCGATGGCAGGCGCAGCGGGCTGCGTAACCTGGCCAGCCGGGCCGAGAAGCTGGGCGGCGAGCTGCGGCTGGAGACGGCGTATCCGGGGGCGGCATCGCCCGGCACCAGGCTGGAGTGGCGGGTGCCGCGCGCCGATTGATCCGGCCTGCGTCAGGTCCAGTCGTCCTCGCGGGTCGGGATGCCGTCCGGCAGCGGCAGGAACGGCCGCCGGTTCGCCGCCAGGCAGTGGCCGCGTTCGTGCCGGGCCAGCTCGGGCCCGAAGACCCGCAGGGCGCTGCGGACGAACCGCACCGTGCCGTTCGGGTGACTGCAGGCGCTATCGGCAGACACGCTCAGGAAGCTAGGCAGCCAACGTGAAGGACACCTTAAGGACCGGCCGGGAACAGGACGTCCTCGGGATCGCGCCGCACGCTGACGGCCACCTGAGTGACCAATCCGATCCGCAGTACGAGGTGCGGGCAGGCGTCGTCGCTGAGCTGGGTCCTGATGAACTCGCGCAGCCAGGGCAGCTCCAGCGGCTGGCTGTGCAGCGCCACCGCAGCTCCGCAGGTGCTGGCGGTGAGCATGATCCGCTGTAGCGCCTGCCCGGCGTTTACCCAGTCCACCGGGCCGTCGCCGGCCGTGGTGAGCAGGCCGGCCACGCCCGCTGACCGGACCGAGGTCGCCGTGCTGAGCGGCGGCAGCCCCCAGCCGTGGCCGTGGGCGAAGTCCCGGCCGGGAAAGTCCGGCTCGGTATGCTCAGCCCGCGCCGGGTAGCAGGTGGCAGGCACTCCGTCGTTACGGGCGCTGCCCGGCGAGGGAGCCCACCGGGCGAGTTCCCTGACGCGCTCGCCGGAGAGCCGCAGGTGGCGTTCGGCGGTTTCCACGGCGGCCGCCAGGGCGGCCCGCCGCCCGTCGTCGGCCACGATGCGCAGCGCCGCCCCTTCGCGCGCCGCTCCCGCGCGCAGCGCGGCGAGCGTGTCCGTAGGCAGCGGCTCCGGGTCGAATGCGCCGCGATGGGTCCGCCGGGCGAGCACCTGGCGGGACAGCCGCCGCTCGAACTCGTCGGCGGGGGCTTGCTGCCGCCAGGACACCCGCGCCACCAGCATCGGCTGGCCCGGGTCAGGCAGCACGCGGGTCTGCGGGATGAAACCCAGGGACCTCAGGGCCAGGCGGACGTTGAACAGCGCGGCGCCGCAGCTGATCATCATCTCGCGGCCGTCCGGGTCGGCCACCGTCAGCCGCCGGCTGGTATCGGCGTACAGGCTGATCTGCTGCTCGCCGTCGGCGGTGAACCGCCACGGCTGGGTGTTATGCACCGAGGGTGCCCAGGTGGCGTAGGCAACCACGTACCTGGAGATCTCTTCGGCGGTAATCATCGGCTCGCTCATGACCTCAGCTCACTCCGCTGCGCCGGATCCGTTCAGGTGCGAAGGTCCCGGTCCGGGCGGACCTTCGCACCGCCTGCTCAGATCCGGAAGCCGAGCTTCCGCCCGGCCTCGCGCAGCTCTTCGCGGACCCGCGGGTGGGCCACCTGGGAGATGATCTGCTCGGCCTGCTCGGAGGCGTCGTGGCCCCAGATCGCGGCGGTGCCCTGGTCGCTGACGATGAAGCTGTGCTGGAAGGATGTCACCGGCCCGGTCAGCCGGGGCACCACGGTGGACACATCCGCCTTCGGGTGCCAGGACGGCAGCGCGATGACGGCCTGCCCGCCCGGAGAATGCAGCGCGCCGACCACGAAGTCGGTCTGGCCGCCGAACCCGGAGTAGATCGTTCCCCGCACGCGGCTGGCGTTCGCCTCGGCGAACAGGTCGACCTGGAGCGCGGAGTTGACCGAGACCATGCGCGGGCGGCGCTCGATCTGGGCCGGGTCGTTGGTCGTCTCCGTCCGCAGCATCCGGACCCGGGCATTACGGTCCATCCAGTCGTAGAGCTCGGCGCCCCCGAACGCGAAGGACCCGACGACCGGCTGATCCGGGTCCAGGGCGCCGGCCTTGTCCAGGGCGGGCACGCCGTCACTGAACATCTCCGACCAGACGCGCAGGCCGCGCTGGCCGGTCAGCGCGGCCAGGACCGCATCGGGGACCGCGCCGATGCCGAGCTGAAGGGTCGCGCCGTCCGGGACGAGCCCGGCCACCCGCTCCCCGATCGCGGCGGAAGCCGCGGAAACCAGCCTCGGCGGCGGGGACGGCAGCGCGCTGTCCGCCTCGATGGCGTAGTCGATTTCGCCGGTAGCCAGGACCGCGTCCCCGTGGGTGTAGGGCATCCGCGGATTGACCTGCGCGACGACCAGGCCACCGCGGGCGCGGGCCGTCTCGATCGCCGCGGGCAGCACGTTTACTTCCGTGCCGAGCGAGACCGTGCCGCCGGCCGGCGCCGACGTGTGCACGAGCACCACGTCCGGGGGCAGCGCCGAGGCCAGCAGCACGGGGACCAGGGAGAGCCGGCACGGGAAGTACCTGAGCCGGTCGCGGCCGCGCATTCCCGGCCCGACGAACGGCGTCTCCAGCGTCACGCCGTCGCGGTCGGGCACGCCGGCCTGCGCGTTCAGCATGAACAGCCGGTACTCGGCGACGGCCGCGTCGAGCACGGCCAGCGCCTGCCACGGGGTGGCGAAGTTGCCGCCGGCTACCACCCGGGGGGTGCCGGGCAGTGCGCTCAGCACCTGCCCGAGCCGCTCGGCGGAGACGACGCGCATCACGCCGTCCGGTCGAGCTGCAGGGCCGGCCGACCCGAGCCGAGCCAGCGGCCGTTCAGCAGCTGCGGTGCGATCCGGATGAAGTGCTCCCGCGCACCGGGAGCCCAGGTATCAAGGCCGATCCGCCGCAGCCGGCCGATGTCCGCGGCGTCGGTCACCTCGCGTGAGGGCCCGATGGCGGTGACACTCCAGCCAGTGCGCTGCTCAACGTCGACGACATCGGCCTCGAACGCGACGATCGCCCCGCGGGCCGCGGCGGCCAGCTTGCCGCTCGGATCCGTCCTGATGATGATGTCGCCGCCGTCGAGCGCGAAGTTGACCAGTTCCACGGCGGGCAGCGCCTGCCGGGTATAAATGATCCGCCCGATGGGTACCATGGCCAGGAGCCTGAGAGAGTCTTCCCTGGTCAGTTGCCGGAGAGCCGAGCCGTCGGAGTACATGACCGCTAGCTTGCCCGGGCGGCGGCGGCACCGAGTAGGGAAGAAGGTCCCTACTCGCCGGGACCGTGGTGAGGTTCGCCGCTCCCGTGCTGGTCGCCGAAGGCGCGGACGGCGTAGGCGGCGGCCTGGGTACGGCGCTCCATGCCGAGCTTGGCGAACAGCGCGGACACGTAGTTCTTCACGGTCTTCTCGGCCAGGAACAACCGCTCGCCGATCTGCCGGTTGGTCAGGCCCTCCCCGATCAGCTCGAGGATATTGCGTTCCTGGTTGCTCAGCCCGGCCAGCGGGTCGTGCCGAGTCGCCTGGTTGCGCAGCCGGGCCATCAGCTGGCTGGCCGCCCGCGGGTCCAGCATCGACTGGCCCGATGCCACCGTGCGCACCGCGCCCACCAGGTCGGTGCCGCGGATCTGCTTGAGCACGTATCCCGCCGCGCCCGCCATGATCGCGTCGAACAGCGCCTCGTCGTCGCCGAACGAGGTCAGCATCAGGCAGGCGACCTCCGGCAGCCGGGACCGGATCTCCCGGCACACCGACACCCCGTCGCCGTCCGGCAGCCGCACGTCCAGGACGGCCACGTCCGGCTTCAGCGCCGGGATGCGGGCCAGGGCCGAGGACGCGGTCCCGGCCTCGCCGACCACGGTGATGTCCGGCTCGGCTTCCAGCAGGTCGCGGACGCCACGGCGGACGATCTCATGGTCGTCCATGAGAAACACCGCGATCGGCGGCCTGGCCTCGTCGCCCGTCCCTGTGCCGCTCGCCGGACTTGTCACGGTAACTCCCGAAGTTCGTAAAGGGCCCCGCAGGCCCTTGTGTCACCTCAACTCTAGGCAGTAGGTCCGCTCCAGGTTAAGGACCAAGGTCCCTTGTGCCCAGCCCGGACGGCCCTTATCCGGCGGGTCCAGCGTGCCTACTGTCGGCAGCAGAGGGGTCAGGAGAACCCTCACGGCATAAGGAGAAGGAAAATGTCGGGCATCATCGTCGGAGTGGACGGTTCCGGCCACTCTCAGCGCGCCCTGGAGTGGGCTATGCGCGAAGCGGCGGCCCACCAGGTGCCGCTCACCGTGCTTACCGTGAACGAAGCCATCAGGAGTTACTACAGCGGCATGGCCATCTTCCCGGACGACCCGGTCCGGACCGAGGACGCCCGCAAGCTGGCTCAGGCCGAGACCGACGAGGTGCTGGCCGGCCTGGACGGGCCTCACCCGGCTTCGGTCACGGTCACCGCGGTGCACGGCTTCCCGGTCGAGGAGATCATCGGCGCGGCCAAGGACGCCGACATGATCGTGGTGGGCTCGCGCGGCGCGGGCGGCTTCACCCGGCTGATGATGGGCTCGGTCGCCGACCAGGTCGCCAAGCACGCGCACTGCCCGGTCCTCATCGTTCCCCCGGAGAACCGGGAGCACCACAGCTAACTCCAGTCATGCCAGCGCCGACCCGGCCGGTGGACTCGGTGGCCCCCTGAGTACCGAAGAAGGTACCCCGGGGGCCACCGGGTCTTTTCAGGGCCTTGGGAGCAGAACCAGTCAGGGCATCAGGCCGTGCAGGGGGAAGACGGCATTCCTGGTGGCCAGGATGGCCTGGTCGACGGGATCGGCCGGGTCGTAGCCGCCGTCGAAGGAAGCGAACCGGGGCAGGGCGCCTTCGGTCATCGTCTGGGGGGCGGCCTGACTGGTCACCAGCGACACGTACTCCCGCCACAGGCCCGGAGTCACCGAAGCCGGGTCGAGCGGGTGACCCGCCGCCTCGAACAGCAGGTGAGTCCAGCTCCTCGGCACTACGTGCACATGCTCGTAGCCGCCGCCCCCGGTCAGCAGCCAGCGCCCGCCCGCGTACTCGTGGGCCAGCTGGTGGATCGCGGCGTGGGCGGCCCGCTGGCCGTCGATGCTCAGCTCCAGGTTGGTCAGCGGGTCGTCCCGGTGCGAGTCGCACCCGTGCTGGCTGACCAGGAGCTGCGGGCGGAACTGCCGCAGCAGCGGCGGTACCACGGCGTGGAAGGCGCGCAGCCAGCCGGCGTCCCCGGTCAGGGCGGGCAGCGCGACGTTGACCGCCGAGCCCTCCGCGGCGGCACCCCCGGTATCGGTCGCGTACCCGGTGCCGGGGAACAAGCTGTCCGGGTGCTCGTGCAGCCCGATGGTCAGGACCCGCGGGTCGTTCCAGAAGGCCCGCTCCACGCCGTCCCCGTGGTGGGCGTCCACGTCCACGTAGGCGATCCGCTCGGCACCCTGGCTGAGCAGCCAGGCGATCGCGACGGCCGGGTCGTTGTAGACGCAGAAGCCGCTGGCGCTCCCGGCCATGGCGTGGTGCAGGCCGCCCGCGATGCTCGCCCCGTGCTGCGCCGCCGACGTCCACACGGCCCGGGCCGCGGCCAGCGTGGCCCCGGTCACCATGGCGGCCGCCTCGTGCATGCCGGGGAACACCGGGTCGTCGTCGGTGCCGAGCCCGTGCATGAGCAGCACCCGTTCGGTCATGCGCTCCTTGCCCAGGCCCAGCAGCCGGCCACTGCCGGCCAGCCGGACGATGTCGATATAGCCGCGGTGGTGGTAGAGCTCGAGCTCGGCCCGGGTCGCCGCGGCCGGGACCTCGACCGACACCCCGTCCAGCTGGAACAAGCCGAAGGCCCGGGCCAGCTCCATGGTCAGCTTGAGCCGGATGGGAGCCATCGGGTGGCCGGGCCCGAAATCGTACGCAGCCAGCCGCTCGTCCCAGGCCACGTGCAGAGTGCAGGTCATCTCGGCCCTCCTCGTGCCGTCCAGAGGCGCTGGTAAACGCCGCCGGCCCGGATGAGCTGGTCGTGGATACCCCGCTCGGCCACCCGGCCGTGATCGAGCACGACGATCTCGTCCACCTGGTCCAGGCCGTCCAGGTCGTGGGTGATCAGCAGCGTGCTCCGGCCGGCGGTGGCGGCCAGCAGGTCGGCGGTCAGCGCGCGGCGGTTCTCCGGGTCCAGGTGCGCGGTGGGCTCGTCCAGGACGAGCACGGCCGGGTCGGCCAGCAGCGCCCGGGCCAGGGCGAGCCGCTGGCGCTGGCCGCCGGACAGCGCGGTGCCGTGGGTCCCGGCCGGGGTATCCCAGCCCAGGGGCAGCGAGGTGATCCAGTCCAGCAGCCGGGCCCGGTCCGCGGCCGCGGCCAGCTCGGCGTCGCTGGCGGCCGGCTTGGCCAGCCGGAGGTTGTCCCGGATGGTCGCGTCGAAGATGTGCGGGTCGGCGGCGCAGCCGGTGACCACCGCGCGGACGTCGTCGGGGTCATAGCCGGCCAGGTCGCGGCCGTTCAGAGTGGCCGTGCCGCGGGACAGGTCGGCGAACCGGAACAGGACCGCGGCCACGGTCGACTTGCCGGCGCCGGTCGCGCCGACCAGGGCGACCCGTCGCCCGGGCCGAAGGTCAAGATCTATATCCCGAACGGCGTCGGTGTCACGCCCCGGGTACCGCACCGCGGCCCCGCGCAGCGAGATCGTCACCGGCCGCTCCGGTGGCGGGAACGGGTGACCGGGGCGGCGGACCGGATCCGGCGTGTCGGCCATCGCCGCGATCCGGTCCGCCGCGCTCCTGGCCTGGCCGAGCTGGAGCGCGGCGGCGGGCAGCGCCGCGACCGCCTCGAACGCGGCCAGCGCGGTGAGGGTGATGACGGCCAGCGGCACCCGGCCCAGCGCGCCGTGCCCGGTGGCCGCGACACTGGTTGTTGTAACACCGAGCACCAGCACGCCCCACAGGGTCAGGCCGGAGACCACGGCGGTGAGGCCGACGCCGAGACCGGACGCCGCGGCCGAGCGGCGGGCCAGCCGGGTCAGCTCGGCGTCCGCGGTCCGGGCCCGGTCCAGGCCGGACTCGACCGCACCGAACGCGTGCAGCTCGGCCGCGCCGTTCAGCAGGTCGGTGACGGCGGCCCCCAGTTCGCCGCGGGCGGGCGCGGTCCGGCGGGACGCGCGGCGGGCCGTCGTGGCGGCGGCCAGCGGCACCAGCACCCCGGCGGCCAGCAGGCCCGCCGCGAGCACCCCGGCCGCGGGAGCCAGGATCAGCAGCACGGCGGTGCTGGCGCCCGCTCCGACCAGGGCGGCGGCCAGCGGCGGCACGATGCCGCGGATGAACAGGTCCTGGGTTGCGTCCACGTCGCTGACCAGCCGGGCCAGCATGTCACCGGACCGGAACGCGGCCAGGCCAGCCGGGGCCAGCCGCTCGAGCTGGCGGTAGCTGGCCACCCGGACGTCGGCCAGGACCCGGAAGGCCACGTCGTGAGAGAACAGCCGCTCGGCGTAGCGCAGCACGCCCCGGCCGACGGACAGCGCGCGGACCAGGACCACGACCACCGAGATGGCCACGATGTTCGGGTGCTGGGAGGCGCGGGCCAGCAGGAAGCCCGAGGTGGCCAGCAGCGCGACCCCGGCCCCGCAGGCGCCCGCCCCGGCCAGCACGGCCAGCGCCAGCTCGCGGCGCATCGAGCGGGATACGAAGGCGAGCTGGAGCAGGCGGAGCAGCGAGTGCCCGGCTCCCGGCCGGACGGGGGTGATCGCGGTCATGACGCCACCGCCAGCAGCGCCGCCGGATGGCTCAGGCGGCCGTCGTCGAGGGTGAAAACCCGGCCCGTGACCGGTCGCTGGTCGTGGGCGACCCGGATCACGGTGCGGCCGGCCGTCAGGGTGGCCAGCGCGGCGTCGAGCCGGGCCGCGGTCTGCGCGTCCAGGTGGGCGGCGGGCTCGTCCAGCAGCAGCAGCGGCGCGTCGCGCAGGAACGCGCGGGCCAGCGCGAGCTGCTGACGCTGGCCGGAGGACAGCCGCAGGCCGCCCTCCCCCACCGCCGTGTCGTAGCCGTGCGGCAGGTTCTCGATGAACTCATCCGCCCCGGCCGCCCGGGCGGCGGCTTCGACGGCCGCGCGGCTGGCGGCCGGGTCGCCGAGCGCGATGTTCTCGGCCACCGACGCGGCGAACAAGTGCGGATCCTGCGGGACCCAGGCGAGCTGGCGGCGCCACTCCCCCACCGGGACGCGGGCCAGGTCCAGGTCGCCGACCTCGATCCGGCCGCTGGTGGGCTCGGCGAAGCGGAGCAGGAGCGCGAGCAGCGAGCTCTTGCCCGCCCCGCTCGGCCCGGTCAGGGTGATCCGGTCACCGGGCCGGATCGTCATGCTCACCCCGGACAGGACACCGGAGCCGCGGCCCGGGTAGGACAGTCCCACCCCGCTCAGCCTGATCGTGTCCGTCCGCAGGTCCGCCGGCCGCGACGCGGGCCGGGCGAGCCCGGCCTCCCGGCCGGGGACCGGGGTGTCGAGGATGGCGAAGACGTCGGCGGCCGCGGCGGCGCCTTCGGTGCTGGCGTGGAACTGGGCGCCGACCGCGCGCAGCGGCAGGTACGCCTCGGGGGTGAGCAGCAGGACCAGCAAGGCAGTCTGATAGCTCATGTGGCCGGCCAGCAGGCGCAGCCCGACCTCCACCGCGACCAGGGCAGTGGCCAGCGCGGCCGCCAGCTCCAGCACGAACGCGGACAGGAAGGCCACCCGCAGCGTGGCCATGGTGGCCTGGCGGTAGTCCCCGGTGACCTGGCCGATCACCTCGGCCTGGGGCTTGGCCCGGCCGAACAGCTTGAGCGTGGGCAGCCCCTCCACCACATCGAGGAAATGGCCGCCGAGTTTCGCCATCAGCCGCCACTGGCGCTGGGTGACGGCCTTGGTGTGCAGGCCGACCAGGATGGCGAACAGCGGGATCAGCGGCAGCGTCACGCCGATGACCACCCCGGAGATCCAGTCCGCCAGCCCGACCCGGATCAGCACGGCGAACGGCACCACGCTGGCCAGCACCAGCTGGGGCAGGTAGCGGGCGAAGTACGGGTCGAGCGCGTCCAGGCCCCGGGTGGCCAGCGTGGTGACCTCGCCGGACCGGTGCCCGGTCAGCCAGGACGGTCCCAGCCTCAGCACGTGGTCGGTCAGGCGGCGGCGCAATTGGGACTTGACCGCGGCCGCCGCGCGCAGCGCGGTGACCTCGCCGCCGTAGGTGGCCGCGGCCCGGGCCAGCAGGACGATCGCCAGCGCACCGAGCGAGCCGGCCAGGACGGTAACCCCGGTCCCGGTGGCGGCGCCGGCCAGGAGGTGCGCCAGCAGGCTGGCCTGGAACAGGATCAGGGCGGTGGCGACCAGGCCGAGGGCGACGGTGACCGCGAGGTAGCCGCGCGCGGCGGCCGAGTAGCGCAGCAGCCGCGGGTCGAGTGGCTTCACGACCGCCCGCCGGCCGGCTCCAGGGTTTCCCGGCCCGTGGCCGGCGGGGCGGCGGCCGGGCCGGTCAGTCGCTGGCGGAAGACCCAGTAGGTCCAGCCCTGGTAGGCGAGCACGACCGGGGTGAACACCAGCGCGACCCAGCTCATCACGACCAGGGTGTAGTGCGCCGAGGAGGCGTTGGCCACGGTGAGGCTGAAGGCGGCAGAGGTGCTCGACGGCATCACGTTCGGCCATAGGTCTCCGAACAGGGTGGCGACGGCCAGCACCAGGGTCAGCGCGGTACCGGTGAAGGCCCAGCCCTCCCGGCCGCGGATCGCCGCGGCTGTGCCGCCGATCAGGGCGACGGCGGCGACGGCGGCCGTGATATCGGTGGCGGGCCGGCCGTGGCTGTACTGGGTCACGGCGAGGAAGACCGCGGCCAGCGGCACGGCGGCCAGCGCGACGCGGACCGCCGCGCGGCGGGCGCGCCGGCTGAGTTCGCCGGTGGTGCGCAGGGCGGTGAAGATCGCGCCGTGCAGGGTGAACAGCGCCAGCGTGACCAGCCCGCCGAGCAGTCCGTACCAGTTGAGCAGGGTGAGCAAGTTGCCGGTGTAGACGTGGGCGGCGTTCAGCGGGACGCCGCGGACGATGTTGGCGAAGGCCACGCCCCAGAGCAGTGCGGGCAGCGCCGAGCCGGCGAACAGCGCCCGGTCCCAGTTCGCCCGCCAGCGCGGGCTCTCCACCTTGCTCCGGAACTCGAAGCAGACGCCGCGGACGATCAGGGCGGCCAGGATGATGAGCAGCGGCAGGTAGAAGCCGCTGAACAAGGTGGCGTACCAGGCCGGGAACGCGGCGAAGGTGGCGCCGCCCGCCGTCAGCAGCCAGACCTCGTTGCCGTCCCAGACCGGGCCGATGGCGTTGATCATGGTGCGGCGCTCGGCGTCGTCCCGGCCCAGGAAGGGCAGCAGGATGCCGAGGCCGAAGTCGAAGCCCTCGAGCACGAAGTACCCGGACCACAAGATCGCGATGAGGATGAACCAGAAGGTCGCGAGGTTCATGACGGGATTCTCCTGATCAGTACTGGAAGACGGGCAGCGGTTCGGGGGCGCCGGGCTGGCCGGCCTCGGCCGGGGCGCCCGCCTTGACGTGCCGGACCGTCAGCCACCAGGCGATGCCCGCCAGGGCGGCGTAGAGCAGCGTGAAGGTGGTCAGCGAGATGATCACCGAGGAGACGGTGACGCCCGGCGAGACGCTCTGCGCGGTGGTCAGCAGGCCGAACACCGTCCACGGCTGGCGGCCCATCTCGGTGAAGATCCAGCCGAACGCGATGCCCAGGTAGGGCAGCGGCAGGCCCCACAGCGCGACCCGGTAGAACCAGCGGCTGCGCGGCAGGGCGCGCCGCCGGGTCAGCCACAGGCCGAGCGCGGCCAGCAGCGCGGCCAGCGAGCCGAAGCCGATCATCAGGCGGAACGACCAGTAGGTGACACCGATGACGGGCTTGTACTGGCCGGGCCCGTACTTCCTGGCGTAGGCCTTCTCGACGTCGTTGATGCCCTGGACGGTGCCGTGCGGGTTCATCGTGGAGATCAGCGAGAGCAGGTACGGCACCCGGACGCTCCACAGCTCCTTGTCGCCGTTCAGCGAGCCGATGGTGAACAGGGAGAAGGACGCGTCGGTTTGGGTGGTGTACAGCGCCTCGGCCGCGGCCATCTTCATCGGCTGCTGCGACTCCATCATCCGGGCCTGCACGTCGCCGGTGACCGCGGTGGCGATGCCGGCCAGCAGCGTCACGACCAGGCCGAGCCGCATGGCCCGCCGGAACACGTCCAGGTTGTTGCGCAGGGCTACGTGCCAGGCGCTGGCGGCCACGATCACCGCGCCGGCCACCATGAACGCCGCGAAGAACACGTGCGGCCAGGTCGCCAGCACGGTCGGGTTGGTGAGCAGGGCGACGATGCTGGTGAGCACCACCCGGTGGGTGGCCGGGTCGACCCGGTAGCCGACCGGGTGCTGCATCCAGGAGTTGGCGGCCAGGATGAAGAAGGCGGACAGGCTGGTGCCGACGGAGACCAGCCAGATCGCGGTCAGGTGCAGCCGGGGCGACAGCTTGTTCCAGCCGAAGATCCAGACGCCGATGAACGTGGACTCCAGGAAGAACGTCAGCAGCGCCTCCATCGCCAGCGGCGCGCCGAACACGTTCCCGACGAACCTGGAGTAGGCCGACCAGTTCATGCCGAACTGGAATTCCTGCACGATCCCGGTAACCACCCCGACCGCGAAGTTGATCAGGAAGATCTTCCCGAAGAACTTCGTCATCCGCAGGTACACGTCGTCCTTCTTGACCCGCCACAGCGTCTGCATGATCGCGACCAGGTAGGACAGGCTGAGGGTGAGCGGGACGAAGATGAAGTGGTACACGGTGGTGATCCCGAATTGCCATCGGGACAGTTCGAGAACGGTCATCGGCTTTCCCTGATCGTCGTTAGTCGGTCGTCAGTTCGCTCGCCGGGCGGCGGGCGGTGGGATGGCTGGACCGGACCACGCCGAGTTCCAGCAGCAGCTGCGGCGACCCGGCCGGCGTCAGGCCGCCGCGGAGCTGCGCCCGGACCGACGCCGATTGCAGCGGCTGGGTCTGCAGCCGGGCGAATACCCACTGGCTGGCGGCGCGCAGCAGGACCCGCTGCAGGGCCTGGCCGGCCCGCAGCCAGCTGGGCTCGTCCTCGCCGGGTGCCACCATGACCGCGGTGACCGGGGCGGGCGGACCGCCGGGCGGCACCAGTCCCCAGCCCCGGCCCAGGTCGAAGTCGCGTTGCGGCAGGCGCCCGGGCTCCCGGCCGGCCGTGGCCGGGAAGGCATGGGCGGGCACGCCGTCCCTGGCCGCATCGCCCGCGTCGCGGGTCCAGCGCAGCGTCTCGGCGCGGGTCCGGATCGCGGCGGGCGATGTGGGGTAAAGGTCCTGGTACCGGCTCCACGAGGCGAGGATCGCGGTCAGCCGCTGGTAGGCGGGCCCGTCGTCGATGACCGTCAGGGTCGCGCCCTCGGCCTCGGCGTCGTCCCGCAGCCGCTCGAGCAGGTCCGCGGGCAGCGAGCCGGCTTCGAACGCAGCACGGTGCGTGTGCCGGTGCGGGACCGCGCGGAGCATCGCCCGTTCGGCTGATGTCATGGGCTCCTGCTGGCCTGCCCGCACCCGGGCCAGCAGGTGCCGCCGGCTGGCGTCGGGGAACAGGTCGACCTCGGGCTGGTAGCCCAGCGAGCGGATCGCGAGCCGCAGCCCGAACAGCGCCGCGCCGCAGCTGATGATCATTTCCCGTCCGGTCGGGTCCTCCGTCAGCTGGCGGCTGGCGTCGGCGTAGAGCTCGATCGCCTGCCCGGTGACGGTGAACCGCCACGGCTGGGTGTTGTGCACCGACGGCGCGCGGGACGCTATCTCGATCAGGTACCCAGCCCGTTCGGCTAGGTCCTGATTTGTTCTGTCGTCTGTGGTCACGTCGCCTACCCTCGGCCGGGGTCCCCGGTCGGCGGCAGGGCCGAAGGTCCCTTCTGGCCAGGCTGAACGCCCGTAGCCGGCCCGCGGCGATGGCCCAAATGTGAAGGAGAAGACCTAGCACGAAGCCTTCCGGCTTGGTACGGAAAGAAGAGGACCATGAACTTCAACCTGGCTGTCATCCTCAGCGAAAGCGCGCGGTCCTCACCGCACCACCCGGTAGCGGTATTCGACGGCGGCCGGCTGACCTACGCCGAGCTGGACGCGGCGTCGGACCGGGTCGCGGCGAACCTGGCGGCGGCCGGGATCGGGGCCGGCGACCGGGTCGCGCTGCAGCTGCCCAACATCCCGCAGTTCCTGATCGCCTACTTCGGGATCCTCAAGGCGGGGGCGGTCGTGGTCCCGCTCAACGTCCTGCTCCGGGCGCCCGAGATCGCCTACCACCTGGCGGACAGCGGGGCGCTGGTCCTGATCACCTGGGAAGGCGTGCTGGCGGAGGCGGCCAAGGGCGCCGAGGCGGCGGACATCGGCGTGATCTTCGCCGTCGGCCACCCGGCCGGCGCGCCGGGGGCGCTCCCGTTCGAGCGGCTGCTCGAGGGGGCCCGCCTGCCCTTCGAGATGGTGCTGCGGGAGCCCGCGGACACCGCCGTCATCGTCTACACCTCGGGGACCACCGGCCGGCCCAAGGGAGCCGAGCTCACCCACATCCAGCTGTACATGAACGCCGACATCCCGGGGCGCCTGTTCGACGTCGCGCCGGACGACATCGTGATCACCGTGCTGCCGCTGTTCCACGTGTTCGGCCTGTCGTCCATCCTGGACATCTGCGTGCGGTTCGGTGCCACGATGTCGCTGATCCCGCGGTTCAGCGCCGCGGCGGTGCTCACCGCGATCGAGCGGGACCGGGCCACCATCTTCGAGGGCGTGCCCACCATGTTCGCCGACCTGCTGTCCTGCCCGGGCCTGGACCGCTACGACCTGTCCTCGCTGCGGGTCGCCATCTCGGGCGGGGCGTCGATTCCGGCACCGGTCCTGGACGCGTTCGAGGAACGCCTCGGCCTGGCCATCCTGGAGGGCTACGGGATGACCGAGACCGCGTCCACGACGACCTTCAACCCCAGCGCGGCCGAGCGCCGCGCGTACAGCGTGGGCAAGCCCATCTGGGGGACGCAGACCCAGGTCTGGGGCGATGACGGCCGCCCGCTGCCGCCCGGGCCCGAGCACGTGGGCGAGATCGTGACCCGCGGCATGCACGTGATGAAGGGCTACCTGAACATGCCGGATGCCACCGCGGAGGTTCTCACTGACGGCTGGCTGCACACCGGGGACCTGGGCTACTTCGACGAGGACGGCTTCTTGTTCATCGCCAGCCGCAAGAAGGAGCTCATCATCCGCGGCGGGTACAACGTGTACCCGAGCGAGATCGAGAACGTCCTGCATGCCCATCCGGCCGTGGCCGAGGCCGCCGTGGTGGGGGTACCCGACGAGCGGCTCGGCGAGGAAGTCATGGCCGTGGTCATCGTGCGGGCCGCGCTGGAACTGGCCGAGGCCGAGCTCGTCGCCTGGTGCCGGGAACGGCTGGCCGCCTACAAGTGCCCGCGGGTCTACCAGTTCCGTTCCGCGCTGCCGAAGAACGCCCTGGGCAAGGTGCTCAAGGACGAGCTGGCCATGAGCTGGGGCGGGCCGTCATGACCGTACCGGTGACCACGGCGGCGGGGGGGGGGCCCCGGGCCCGGGCCCCCCCCCCCCCCCCC
>JAICWX010000252.1 GCA_025934635.1 Streptosporangiaceae bacterium
ACCTCGCCGTGGGCGCGGAGCTGGACCAGGCAGTCGCGGGGCTCGGCGGGCGGGGGGCAGCCGGTCCAGACGGGGCGGGTGGCGGTGATCTCGGTGACGTCGAGGCCTTCGGCCGGGCCGACGGTGACGGTCCTGGTCACCGGCTCGATGTCGAGGACGTAGCGGGGCTTGCCGTCACCGGCGGGGGTGCCGACGCGCAGGCCCTTGCGCTGGCCGACGGTGAAGGCGTAGGCGCCGTCGTGCTCGCCCAGGACGGCGCCGGAGGGGTCGACGATCTGGCCGGGGGCGTGGCCCAGGTGCCTGGCCAGGAAGCCGCGGGTGTCGCCGTCGGCGATGAAGCAGACGTCGTGGCTGTCCGGCTTGTCGGCGACGGCCAGTCCGCGCTGGGTAGCTTCGACTCTGACCTGGGCCTTGGGGGTGTCGCCGAGCGGGAACAGGGAGTGGGCGAGCTGGTCGGAGGTGAGCACGGCCAGCACGTAGGACTGGTCCTTGCCGGGGTCGGCGGCCCGGTGCAGGACGCCGTCCCTGATCTGGGCGTAGTGGCCGGTGCAGACGGCGTCGAAGCCGAGGGCCAGCGCCTTGTCCAGGACGGCGGCGAACTTGATCTTCTCGTTGCAGCGCAGGCACGGGTTCGGGGTGCGGCCGGCCGCGTACTCGGCGACGAAGTCCTCGACCACGTCGCGGTGGAAGCGCTCGGCCATGTCCCAGACGTAGAACGGGATGCCGATCACGTCGGCGGCCCGGCGGGCGTCGCGGGCGTCCTCCAGCGTGCAGCAGCCGCGGGCGCCGGTCCGGTAGGACGACGGGTTGGCGGACAGCGCCAGGTGGACGCCGGTCACGTCGTGCCCCGCCTCTACCGCGCGAGCGGCGGCCGTCGCGGAGTCCACCCCGCCCGACATCGCCGCGAGCACCCTCATCGTCATGCTTCCAGGCTACCCAGGGGCGGGTGCAGGATGGTTTCATGGCCGATGCGCTGTTCGGGGAGCCGCGGCTGGCGGCGATTTACGACGCGGTGGAGGGGGAACGGCGGGTCGACCTCGACCACTACCTGGCGATCGCGGAGGAGTTCGGGGCGCGCAGCCTGCTGGATGTCGGCTGCGGGACGGGGATCCTGGCGCGGCGGGCGGCCGGCCGTGGCATGGAGGTCACCGGGGTGGATCCCGCCGGGGCGTCGCTGGACGTGGCCCGGGGCCAGCCGGGGGCCGAGCGGGTGCGGTGGCTGCACGGCGACGCGACCGGGTTGCCGGAGCTGCAGGTGGACCTGGCCACGATGACGGCCAACGTCGCGCACGTGTTCCTGACCGGCCAGGCCTGGGCCGCGACGCTGCGCGGCGTCTACGCGGCGCTGCGGCCCGGTGGCCGCCTGGTGTTCGAGGTCCGGGATCCGGCGCGCCGGGCGTGGGAGCGGTGGACGCGCGAGGACACGTACCAGAGCCTCGATGTGCCCGGCACCGGGCGGTTCGAGACCTGGTGGGATCTGACCGGGGTCAACGGCCCGCTGGTGAGCTACCGGCGGACCTACGTCTTCGCGGACGGGGAGACGGTGACGTCGGACTCCACCCGGCGGTTCTGGACCAGGGACGAGATCGAGAGCTCGCTCCGGGCGGCCGGTTACGCGCTGGACGAGGTACGCGACGCGCCGGACCGCCCCGGCCGCGAGTGGGTCTTCATCGCCCGCAAGCCCTGACCTGGTTAGCGGGCGGCGGCGCGGCGGGCGCGGGTTACGGCGTCGCCGAGGACCAGGCCGAGGGCGTCGACGTCGTGCTTGGTGGAGGTGTGGCCGAGGGAGAAGCGCAGGGAGCCGCGGGCGCGGGACTCGCCGGCACCCATGGCCAGCAGGACGTGGCTGGGCTCGGCCACTCCGGCCGTACAGGCCGAACCGGTCGAGCAGGCGATGCCGTTCGCGTCCAGCAGCATGAGCAGCGCGTCGCCCTCGCAGCCGGGGAAGGAGAAGTGCGCGTTGCCGGGGAGCCGGTCAGGGCCGGGCGGCGGCCCGTTGAGCACCGCGTCCGGGACCGCGGCCAGCACCTGGCGTATCAGGTCGTCGCGGAGCGACGCCACCCGTTCGGTCTCATCGGTTTGCTGCCTGGCACAGGCCTCGGCCGCGACCGCGAACGCCCGGATGGCCGGGGTGTCGAGGGTGCCGGAGCGGACGTCGCGCTCCTGGCCGCCGCCGTGCAGCACCGGCACCGGGGCCGCGCCGCGGGCCAGGATCAGCGCCCCGGCGCCGACCGGGCCGCCGAGCTTGTGGCCGGTCACGGTCAGCGCGTCGGCACCGCTGGCGGTGAAGTCGACCGGCAGCTGCGCGGCGGCCTGCACCGCGTCGGTGTGGAACGGCACGCCGTACTCATGCGCCACCGCGGCCAGCTCGCGGACCGGCTGCACGGTGCCCACCTCGTTGTTGGCCCACATCACGCTGACCACGGCGGCCTGCTCGCCGGGCTGGGCGAGCGCGGCCCGCAGCGTATCGGGACCGACCCGGCCGTCGGCGCCGGGGGCCAGCCAGACGGCCTCGGCGCCCTGGGCCTCCGCCAGCCAGCGGACCGAGTCCAGGACCGCGTGGTGCTCCACCGCCGTGGTCAGGACCCGGCGCCGCGTATCCAGCCGGCGGGCCCAGTACAGGCCCTTGACCGCGAGGTTGTCCGCCTCGGTCCCGCCGCTGGTGAAGACGACCTCGCTCGGCCGGGCGCCGAACACCTCGGCCAGCTGCTCCCGGGACTCCTCCACCACCCGGCGGGCCCGGCGTCCCGCGGCGTGCAGCGACGACGCGTTACCGAGCTGGCCGAGCTCCTCGGTCATGGCGGCGATCGCCTCGGGGCGCATCGGCGTGGTCGCCGCGTGATCCAGGTACACCGGGTTGGTGCTGTCCGAACTCATAGCCCGATCAGCCTAACCGGCGGGCGGATGACGAAGAAACAGCGGTAACGGGCTACTTGCGCTTCCCGATCTCCTCCAGGAGCTGCGGGACCACCTTGAACAGGTCGCCGACGACGCCGAAGTCGGCCAGCTCGAAGATCGGCGCCTCCGGGTCCTTGTTGACGGCGATGATCGTCTTGGAGGTCTGCATGCCGGCCCGGTGCTGGATGGCGCCGGAGATGCCGATCGCCATGTACAGCTGGGGCGAGACGGTCTTGCCGGTCTGGCCGACCTGGAACTGGTGCGGGTACCAGCCGGCGTCGGTCACCGCCCGGGAGGCGCCGACGGCCGCGCCGAGCGCGTCCGCGAGCTGCTCGATGACGCCGAAGCCCTCGGCCCCGCCGGTGCCGCGGCCGCCGGAGACCACGATCGAGGCCTCGCTCAGCTCCGGGCGGTCGCTGCGCTCGGCTACCACCCGGTTGGTCACCTTGGCCCCGGTGGCGTCGGCGGACAGGGATACCGCCTCGATGGCGGCGTCGCCCGCGACGGCCTCGGGGGCCACCGCGTTGGGCCGCATGGCCACGATCGGCGTGCCGCGGCGGACCCGGGAGTGCACGATGGTGCCGCCGCCGAAGACGGACTGCTCGGCCACCGGGCCGTCGTCGCCGGGCTGCAGGTCGACCGCGTCGGTCAGCACCCCGGAGTCGATCTTGACCGCGAGCCGGCCCGCGACCTCTTTCCCTTGCGCGTTGCCGGCCACCAGGACCAGCGCCGGGGACTTCTCCTTGACCAGCTGGGCCAGCAGTTCCGCAGCCGGGTTGGTCACGTAGTCGTCGAAGGCCGGGTCGGCGGCCACGTAGACCCGGGTGGCGCCGTACTCGGCCAGGCGCGCCTGGCCTTCCTCGGCGCCGGACCCGGTCCACACCACCGACGCCTCGCCGAACCGGCGGGCCGTCGTGATCAGCTCGAGCGTGACCTTCTTGACGTCCGCGTCCACGTGCTCGGCGAGCACCAGGATCTCAGTCATCTCGTCTTCCCCTCCGGCCCTAGATGAACTTCTGCGCGGCGAGGAACTCGGCAACCTTGGCGCCGCCGTCGCCTTCGTCCTTGACCACCGTGCCGGCCTGCCGGGGCGGCCGCTGGGTGTGATCGACCACCTCGGTGGCGGCGCCGCCCAGGCCGACCAGGGCCGGCTCGATGCCCGCGTCGGCCAGGGACATCGTCTGGACCGGCTTCTTCTTGGCCGCCATGATGCCCTTGAACGACGGGTAGCGCGGCTCGTTGGTCTTCTCGACCACGCTGATCACGGCGGGCAGGGTGGACTCGACCTCGAAGTAGCCGTCCTCGGAGACCCGGCGGATCTTCAGGTCGGTCCCGTTGATCTCCACCTTGCTGGCCAGCGAGACCTGCGGCACGCCGAGCCGCTCGGCCAGCATCGCGGCCATCACGCCCATCCGGGCGTCGGTCGACTCCGAGCCGGCGATCACCAGGTCGAAGCCGATCTGGCCGAGCACCTGGGCCAGCGCGTAAGAAGTGGAGAGCCCGTCCGAGCCCGCCAGGCCGTCGTCCAGCAGGTGCACGGCCTTGTCGGCGCCCATCGACAGCGCCTTGCGGACCGACTCGGCCGCCTTCTCCGGGCCCATGGTCAAGATCGTGACCTCGGCCTCGTTCCCGGCCGCGCGCTGCGCCTCGGCGATCTGCAGGCCTTCCTCGATGGCGTACTCATCGAGCTCGTTGATGAGGCCGTCCACCGACGCGCGGTCCAGCGTGCCGTCCGCGTCCTTGAGCTTACGTTCGGCCCAGGTATCGGGCACCTGCTTGACCAGCACGACGATGTTCATTGACTCCACCGACCTCCTAGGGTTCTCAAGGCTACAGCCTGCCAAACCGCGTGACGTGCTCCTGCACCGGGTCCGCGAGCGTCATGTTACTCGCTGGTAACCTTGCTGGGCAAAACCAGGGTCACGGCCGTTTCACGTAACGGCAAGGTACCCGTCACCGTCACGTCGGCACCTAGTGTGCCTGGTGAACGAGAATGATAGGGAGAGCAAGCGCACGCGGAGGAGGGTCAGCTTGGCTCGGGTCACCGTCATCGGTACCGGCTATCTCGGTCTCACCCACGCCGTCTGCCTGGCCGATCTCGGCCACGAGGTGCTGGCGCTCGACGTCGACGCGACCAAGATCGCCCTGGCCGCCCGGGGCGAGGTCCCGTTCTTCGAGCCCGGCCTGGAACCGCTGCTGCAGAAGAACCTGGACGCCGGGCGGCTCCGGTTCACCCTGTCGTTCGCCGAGATCGCGGCGTTCGGCGATGTCCACTTCCTGTGCGTGGGGACGCCGGAGGGCGAGGCCGGCCGGGCCGACCTCAGCGCGGTCCACGCGGCGGCCGCATCCCTGGCCCCGCACCTGGACGAGCCCTGCCTGGTGGTGGGGAAGTCGACCGTGCCGGTCGGGACCGCGCGGCAGGTGCTTTTGTCGTTGCGGGCGGCGGCGCCGGCCGGGGACGCGGTCGACCTGGCCTGGAACCCCGAGTTCCTGCGCGAGGGTTTCGCCGTGCAGGACAGCCTGGCGCCGGACCGCATCGTGCTCGGCGTGAGTTCGGCCTCGGGCGAGGCTGAGGCGCGGCTGCGCGAGGTCTACCGGGGGCCGCTCGAGGCGGGCAGCCCGCTGCTGGTCGTGGACCTGGAGACGGCCGAGCTGGTCAAGGTGGCGGCGAACGCGTTCCTGGCCACCAAGATCTCCTTCATCAACGCCATGGCCGAGGTCTGCGAGCAGGCCGGCGGCGACGTGCTGGCGCTGGCCGAGGCGCTCGGCCACGACGCGCGGATCGGCCGCCGGTTCCTGTCGCCCGGGCTCGGGTACGGCGGCGGCTGCCTGCCCAAGGACATCCGCGGCTTCCGCGCCACCGCCGCTGACCTGGGCGTGGACTCGCTGGTGGGCTGGCTGGGCACGGTCGACGAGATCAACCTGGGCCGCCGCGAGCGGGTGGTCACGCTGGCCCGCCAGGCGGCCGGCGGCGCACTGGACGGCAGGCGGGTGGCGGTGCTCGGGGTCGCGTTCAAGCCGAACAGCGACGACGTGCGGGACTCCCCCAGCCTGGCCGTCTGCGACCGGCTGGCGGCCGAGGGGGCGATCGTGTCCGTGCACGACCCGGTGGCGATGCCCAGCGCGGCCAGGAAACGGCCGGGCCTGCGGTACGCGCCTTCGGTCTTCGATGCGGCCGAGGGCGCTGACCTGGTGCTGCACCTGACCGAGTGGGCCGACTACCGCGCCATCGACCCGGCCGCGCTGGCCCGCGTCGTCGCCCGCCAGGTGATCATCGACGCCCGCTGCTGCCTGGACGCGGATTCGTGGCACGCCGCGGGATGGGTGGTGCACGTGCTGGGACGGCCCGCTATTTCATGATCGCGGGCAGTTTTGGCGTCTATGCGGCCATTTCTGCCCGCGATCATGACGCGGCGTCGCCTTAGGCGCGCTCGGCGGCTTCGACGACGTTGAGGAGGAGCATGGCGCGGGTCATGGGGCCGACGCCGCCGGGCATGGGGGCGAGCCAGGCGGCCACCTCGGAGACGTCCGGGGCGACGTCGCCGGTCAGGCCCGCGTCGGTGCGGGTGATGCCCACGTCGACCACGGCCGCGCCGGGCTTGACCATGTCCGCGGTCACCAGGCCGGGACGGCCGGCCGCGACCACCACGATGTCCGCGGTCCTGGTGTGCGCGGCGAGATCTTTGGTGCCGGTGTGGCACAGGGTCACCGTGGCGTTCTCGGTGCGCCGGGTCAGCAGCAGGCCGAGCGCGCGGCCCACGGTGATGCCGCGCCCGATGACGGTGACGTCGGCCCCCGCGATGGCCACGCCGTAGTGGCGCAGCAGTTCCGCGATGCCGCGCGGGGTGCAGGGCAGCGGGCCCGGCTCGTTCAGCACCAGCTTGCCCAGGCTGACCGGGTGCAGCCCGTCGGCGTCCTTGGCCGGGTCCATCCGGTTGAGCACGGCGTTGGCGTCCAGGCCGTCCGGCAGCGGCAGCTGGACGATGTAGCCGGTGCACGCGGGGTCCGCGTTCAGCTCGTCGACGACCGCCTCGACCTGGGCCTGGGTCGCGTCGGCGGGCAGGTCCCGGCGGATCGACGCGATCCCGACCTGCGCGCAGTCCCGGTGCTTGCCGTTCACGTAGGCGCGGCTGCCGGGATCGTCGCCGACCAGGACCGTGCCGAGGCCGGGGACGATGCCGCGCGCGGCCAGCGCGGCCACCCGTTCGGTCTGCCCGGCCCGGATCTGCGCCGCGAGGGCCTTGCCGTCGAGCAGCTGTGCGGTCACGTCGCGTCCCCTTAGTGGTAGAAGTGGCGCACGCCGGTGAAGTACAGCGGGATGCCCGCGGCTTCGGCGGCGGTGATGGTCAGGTGATCCCGGATCGAGCCGCCCGGCTCGGCCACCGCGGCCACCCCGGCCTCGGCCAGGATCTCGAAGCCGTCGGCGAACGGGAAGTACGCGTCGCTGGCCGCGACCGAGCCGGCCGCCCGGTCACCGGCCCGCATCACCGCCAGCCGGGCCGAGTCCACCCGGTTGACCTGGCCCATGCCCACCCCGACCGAGGCTCCGCCCGCTGCCAGCAAGATGGCGTTGGATTTGACCGAACGACATGCCTTCCACGCGAACGCCAGATCGGCGAGTTGTTCTGGGCTGGCCGCCGGTCCCGCCTTGAGCTGCCAGTTGACGGGATCATCACCCGGCTCGTCGACCCGGTCCGCGGACTGCATGAGCATCCCGCCGGTCACCGGGCGGAATTCCGCCGCCGGCCCCGGCCGGGGCGGGGCGCAGCGCAGCAGCCGGACGTTCTTGCTGGCGGACAGGATGTCCAGCGCCTCGGCATCGAAGTCGGGGGCGATCACCACCTCGGTGAAGATCTCCGCGATCTGCCGGGCCAGCGCCGCCGTCACCGGGCCGTTGACCGCGATCACCCCGCCGAACGCCGACGTGGGGTCGCAGGCGTGCGCCCTGGTGTGCGCCTGCGCCAGGTCGGCGCCGACGGCGATGCCGCACGGGTTGGAGTGCTTGATGATGGCCGCGCACGGCTCGGCGAAGTCGTAGGCCGCCCGCCGGGCGGCGTCCGCGTCCACGTAGTTGTTGTAGGACATGGCCTTGCCGTGCAGCAGCTCGGCGGTCGCGATGCCGGCCGGCGCACCTGGCCGCGTGTACAGGGCGGCGCGCTGGTGCGGGTTCTCGCCGTAGCGGAGCACGTCGGCGCGCCGCCACAGGGCGGCCGCCACCGCGGGCCAGCCGGCCTCACGAGTCGTCTCGTCCGGCGCGTAGGCCGACGCGAACCAGGACGCCACCGCGATGTCGTAGGCGGCGGTGTGCGCGAACGCCTCGGCCGCCAGCTGGCGGCGCTGGTCACCGGTGAAGCCGCCGGGCAGGGCGGCCAGCACGTCGGCGTACCGGGACGGGTCGGTGATGACGGCCACCGAGCGGTGGTTCTTGGCGGCGGCGCGGACCATCGCGGGACCGCCGATGTCGATCTGCTCCACGCATTCCTCCGGCGTGGCACCGGAGGCGACGGTGGCCTCGAACGGGTACAGGTTGGACACCAGCAGCTGGAACGGCTCGATGTGCAGCTCGGCCAGCTGGGCCTCGTGCGCCGGGAGGGCCAGGTCGGCCAGCAGGCCCGCGTGCACCCGCGGGTGCAGCGTCTTGACCCGCCCGTCCAGGCACTCGGGGAACCCGGTCAGCTCCTCCACCTTGGTGACCGGCACCCCGGCGGCCGTGATCCGGGCGGCGGTGCTGCCGGTGGAGACGATCTCGACGCCGGCCGCGTGCAGCCCGGCGGCGAGGTCCTCGAGCCCGGTCTTGTCGTAGACGCTGACGAGCGCCCGCCTGATCGGGATCTGAGTCAACGGCCGATCCTCACCTTCCTGCCGCGGACGGACCAGCCTTCGCGGGCCATCCTGCCTACCGTGCCGGCGAGCAGCGCCCGCTCGGCCACCTTGATGCGCTCGTGCAGCGCCGCCTCGTCGTCATCGTTCTCGACCGGCACGCTGGCCTGGGCTACGATCGGTCCCTCGTCGACGCCGTCGTCGACGATGAAGACGGTGCACCCGGCGATCTTGACGCCGTGCGCCAGCGCGTCCCGCACGCCGTGCGTCCCGGGAAACGACGGTAGCAGCGCCGGGTGCGTATTCAGGCAGCGGCCGCCGAACGCGTCCAGGAACGCCTTGCCGACCAGCTTCATGAACCCGGCCAGGATGATCAGGTCCGGCTGGTACTCCGCGCACGCCCGGGCCAGGGCAGCGTCCCAGTCCTCGCGGGCCGGGTAGTCGGAGAGCCGGGTGACGAAGACGGGGACGCCCGCCCGTTCGGCTCGATTGAGGCCGTTGATGCCGGTCCGGTCCGCGCCGACGGCCACCACCCGCGCTCCGTAGGCCTCATCCCGGCCCGCGTCGATCAGGGCCTGAAGGTTCGTCCCCTCCCCGGAAACAAGCACGACAAGCCGAGACGTCACGGGCCCAACCCTATGGCACGGGACCGGACGGCCGGCCCAGCCGGTCAGCAGAGGGGGCAGAATAGACAGCGATGGCCAGATACCAGCCGCCAGGGGGGCGCGGGTCGCAGCCGAGGGGAACGCTGCCGGGACGCCGGCCGCTGCCGCCCGCCGATCCCGCCGTGCGCCAGCGGGCGCTGGCGGCCTTGTTCCTGGGCGTGCTCAGCCTGATCGGCCTGATGCTCGGGCTCGGCAACCTGCGCCGCGGCGTCTTCGTCGCCGTCCTCACCCTGCTGTTCGCGGCGGTCGCGATCTGGCTCGGCGTCACCGCGAGCCGCAAGGCCCGGCGCAGCGGCACGGCCCGCCCGCGCGGGGCGGTCAGCGGGGTCGTGCTCGGCGTGTTCGGCCTGGCGATCAGCGCCTTGTGGCTGATGGTGCTGGCGGTGTTCTGGCCGCAGCTGAGCGCGTACTACAACTGCATGAGCGGCGCGAACACGGTGACGGCCCAGCAGGCCTGCCACGACCAGTTCACCGACTCGGTGGGCAGCGAGATGAGCATCCTGCAGACCGGCCGTTAGCGGTCGTCCGGGTACTCCTCGATGAGGCCGAAGGGTATTTCCTCGTCGTTGTCCACGTCGTCGCCGGGGTCGGCGGCCCAGGGGTTGAGGTAGATCCGGTGGCCGCTGGCGTCGTCGGCCTCGTCGCGCTGGCCCGGCGGCAGGAGCGGGCCCTGGTACCGGAGCGGGACCAGGTGCGGGTCCGGGTCTGCCTGCGGCTCGGCGACGGCCTCGGCGGATTCGCGGTAGCGCTGCTGCGCGCGGCGCAGGATGAGCCAGTTCGCGGCCGCGGCCGACAGCGCGGCGGTGATGCCGATCTCGAGGACCGCCACCAGGCCCACCTGGAGGCCGGACGGGCCGACCGAGGCCAGGCGGCCGCTGCCGAGCGGGCCGCCCGCGAAGGCCGCCGCCAGGCCGGCCAGGGCGCCGGTGGCCGTGCCGGCCGCGAAGCCCCACAGCGGGGCGGCCTCGATGACGGGAGTCGGCGCGATCCGCACCGTGACGATCCCGGCGAAGATCCCCGCCAGGTAGGGCAGGGCGAGCACCACCACCGGCACCCAGGCCGGGCCGCCCGGTCTGGTGTCGGACGGGATGGCCGCGAGCATCGGGAAGAGCGGGACCGCGCCGAGCGCCGATCCGGTCGGCGCGATCACCGTGCCGGTGCCGAAGACGAAGCCGGGGCCCAGGGTGTAGGCGATCGCCCAGACAATGGCGTTCGGGACGTAGGCCAGCTGGGCCAGCAGCAGCAGCGCCGCGCCGCCCACGCCGGGCGAGAGCGCGTCGCTGGCCACCCGGACCTCGGGCAGGTGCACCGCCAGCGAGGCGGCGGCCAGTACCGCGCCGGCCGCGGCCAGCACCGCGCCCGAGCCGAGCATGCCCAGGACGATCGAGCGCGGCCGGGCCGGCATCAGGCTGTCCAGCCGGGACCACGGCGCCAGGCCGCGCGCGCCGCCGAGGCCGCCCGCCACCAGGGCCAGCAGGAAGGAGGAGATGACGGCCTGCAGCAGCGAGGGCGACGCCACATCCGTCCGGGTCGCCACCGCCAGCGCCCCCGCCAGCAGGGAATACGGCAGGGCGAGGGCGACGGCGGCGTAGCCGACGTGCCGCAGCCGGGAGACCGCGCCGGCCCGGACTACCCACCGCCCGGCCATGGCCAGCAGCGCGCCGGGCAGCAGCACCAGGCCGAGCGGGAGCAGGCCGATCTGCCCGGCGCCGCGGACGGTGAAGCCGGTATGGTGGGCGACCAGCCAGAGCATGGCCGCGGTGCGCAGCACCCCGGTGAGGCCGGTGCCGATGCCCACGTGCGGGGCGGTGATCCAGCCGATCGCGGTGAGCGTGATGAGGACCGCCAGCCCGCTGGCGGCCGCCGCGCAGGCGGCGATGCCGCCGGTGATGACCAGCGGCCGCCCCGGTCGCGGGGGCGCCTTCCGGCCGTCGCGGCGGTTATCGGCCCTCGGCGATCCCGGCGGCCCGTCCGGTTCGGGGGCCAGCGACGGCTCGGCGGAAACACTCACGCCCCCGATCCTCGCAACGATCGGTTCCCGCCCGCCGGAGGCGCGCCGGGAGGGATCGGTACGGCGGACATGCCTCAGCGGATCATGAAACGGCCTCATCATCCGGCCGGCCCGGCCTAGGCGCCACCATTAACCTCGCCTGTCCCGTGCGCACCATCTCGGTCAGGGGCAGCTACCGGACCCGTCTCAGAACAATCCCCGGACCAGCTCGGCGGTCTCGCTCGGGGTCTTGCCCACGCGGACGCCGGCCTTCTCCAGGGCATCCTTCTTGGCCTGGGCGGTGCCCGAGGAGCCCGAGATGATCGCGCCGGCGTGGCCCATCGTCTTGCCCTCGGGCGCGGTGAACCCGGCCACGTAGCCGACGACCGGCTTGGTCACGTGCTGCTCGATGTAGGCGCCGGCCCGCTCCTCGGCGTCGCCGCCGATCTCGCCGATCATGACGATCGCGTCGGTCTCCGGGTCCTCCTGGAACGCCTGCAGGCAGTCGATGTGGGTGGTCCCGATGACCGGGTCGCCGCCGATGCCGACCGCGGTGGAAAAGCCGATGTCCCGCAGCTCGTACATCATCTGGTAGGTCAGGGTGCCCGACTTGGAGACCAGCCCGATCCGTCCCTCGCTGGTGATGTCGGCGGGGATGATGCCGGCGTTGGACTTGCCGGGCGAGGCCACGCCCGGGCAGTTCGGCCCGATGATCCGGGTGCGGTTGCCCGCCGCGCTCGCGCGCGCCCAGAACTCGGCGGTGTCGTGCACCGGGATGCCCTCGGTGATCACGATGCACAGCGGGATCTGCGCCTCGATGGCCTCGATCACCGCGTCCTTGGTGCCCGACGCGGGCACGAACACCACCGACACGTCGGCCCCGGTGGCCGCCATGGTGTCGGCCACCGTGCCGAAGACGGGAACGCCGGCGCCGTTCAGGTCGACGGTCTGACCCGCCTTGCGCGGGTTGGTGCCGCCGACGATCCTGGTGCCGGCGGCGATCATGCGAGCGCCGTGCTTACGGCCCTCCGAGCCGGTGATGCCCTGGATCATGACCCGGCTCTGGCCGGTCAGGAAGATCGCCATCTCATGCTCCCTTCGCGGCGCTGTGCTGACCGGTGCTGGCCAGTTCGGCGGCCCGGCGGGCCGCGCCGTCCATCGTGGCCACCTGCTCGACCACGCCGATGTTGGCATCGGACAAGATACGGCGGCCCTCCGCGGCGTTGTTCCCGTCCAGGCGGACCACGATCGGGTGGTCGACCTTGTCCCCGCGCCCCTCCAGCATGCCGATGGCCGAGACGATCCCGTTGGCCACCGCGTCGCAGGAGGTGATCCCGCCGAAGACGTTCACGAACACGCTGCGCACGCTCGGGTCGGACAGCACGATCTCCAGCCCGTTCGCCATCACCTCGGCGGACGCGCCGCCGCCGATGTCGAGGAAGTTGGCCGGGCGGATCCCGCCGAACGGCTGGCCC